>NZ_SMLC01000048.1 GCF_004349245.1 Actinomadura sp. 6K520
GCGGGGAAGAGGGCCGGCGGGAAGGGGGCCGCGTGCCGAAGATCCAGGCGCCGACCGTGGCGGAGCACCGGGCCGCGCAGCGGGCCGCCCTGCTCGACGCCGCCCGCACCCTGCTGGCCGAGGAGGCCGAGCGTGCGCCCAGCCTGGCGGAGGTCGCCCGCCGGGCCGGGCTCGCCCGCTCCAGCGTGTACGCCTACTTCAAGTCCCGGGACGATCTCCTCGACGCCCTCATCGTCGACACGTTCCCGCGCTGGTCCGCCTACGTCCAGGCGCGGATGGGACGGGCCAAGAGCCCGGGTGACCGGGTGCTGGCCTACGTCTACGCCAACCTCCGCCTCGTCGCCCGCGGGGACCACGCGCTCGCCCGCGCCCTCGCCGCCTTCGGCCGCAGCGACACGCTGGCCGAATCCAGCGGGCTGCTCCACCGTGAGCTCCAGGGACCGCTCCGCGTGGCGCTGACCGACCACGGTGCCTCCGACCCGGACCGGACGGCCGAACTCGTCCAGTCGATCGTCTACACCCTGAGCCGCATGATCGAGGAGGGCCTGTCCGAACGCGCCGCGCGCACGCTCGCCCGGGAGCTGCTCACGCCGTACCTGCGGTCCGCCCCGCCTCGGCCGGGCCGGTAGAGCCCGCCGCGCGGTGGGCGGTCAGGCGGTGGGGCCGACCGGTTTCCAGCCCGAGCGCCACCGCCGGCCGTTGCCGGCGTTGAGCGAGCTGTTGTCCGATTCCTCACCCTGATCGGCTACCTGGGGTGACATGACCCGGTCGTGGCCAACTTGGGCACGTTCGTGGTGCTGCGTTGACCGCAGAGTGCATAGTGTGTTTTGTCGTAACTGTCGGCAATAGCGCCGGCCGCGGGCAGGTCCGGGGGGTGGGGGCGGGATGACCATCCGGGTGGCGACGTTCAACGTCGAGAACCTCTTCGCGCGGTTCAGATTCGGCGCCGGCGTCGATCCGAGCACGGTCAGCAAGGACGGCTGGACGGTCGAGAGGACCGCCTTCCACCCGCTGTCGCTGGCCGACAAGCAACTCACCGGCGCCGCGGTCAAGGAACTCGGCGCCGACGTGCTGTGCCTGCAGGAGGTCGAGAACCTCGACACCCGGACCGGGACAGGTGCTGACGCTGTTCGTGCAGCACTTCAAGTCGATGATGGGCGGACGCGCGCAGACCGCGCCGCGGCGCCGCGCCCAGGCCCGCGCGGTCAAGCAGATCGTGGCGGACCGCTTCGGGCCGGCCCCGGGGGCGCACCCGTTCATCGTGTGCGGCGACCTCAACGACTTCATGCAGGCCGACGACCAGGGCGAGCCGGCCATCGACGACCTCGTCGGGTGGGACCAGGTGGTCAACGTGGTGGACCGGCTCCCCGAGGCCGACCGGTGGACCCACTTCTTCAAGCGGCGCAAGCATTACACGCAACTGGACTACCTGCTGCTGTCACGATCCCTGGCCGCCGCCAACCCCGGCCCGCCCGAGATCATGCGCAAGGGCATGCCGCTGCGCGCCGAACGCTACCCCGGCCCGCACTTCCCCGGCGTCGGCCGCGACAACCCCAAAGCCTCCGACCACTGCCCCGTCGTCATCACCCTCACCCAGCCGGCCTGACCCGTCCGTGGCGATCCGCCCGGACGGCCGGGACGAACCCGCCAGGGCCCCGACTACAGATGGTGATCACCCGTCGTAGCCGTCCGGCGGGGCCGTCCCGTGCGGGGAGCGAGCACGACACGTGGACTACCTGGAATTTCGTTCGAACCCATCCGGCATATCGGCCATCTCACTCTTCGACTGACAAAGATTCGAGGAGGTCCCCACCATGACGCAGAGTGCCGACCGTCGTTCCTTCGTGGCGCTTGCCGGGGCCGGGCTGGTGCTCGCACTCTCCGTCACCGGATGCAGCTTCGACTTCAGCGTGGGCGACCCCGAGCCGACCGCCGCGGAGCCCGGGACCGGCGTGGAGCCCGAGGAGGCGGGGCCCCTGGCGGGTTCCTCCCCCGGCGGTGACGAGCCGCCCCCGTCCCCGCGGGCGGGCGGCCATGAGACGCCCGTCTGCTCCGCGGCGCAGCTGATAGCCGAGCTGCACGAGCAGCCGTCCGACTCTGAGGAGAAGGTGCTGGCGGTCCTGACGCTGTCGAACAGGTCGACGGCGGACTGCGTCCTGCCCAGGGGCTGGGCGCCGCTCGGGCAGGGCGGCGGGGGCGGCCCGTACTACGCGGCCGTGGAAGGCGCACGCGACCCTCACCCGAACCCCGGCATGAGGATCACCCTGCGCCCGGGAGCGACGGCCTACGCGGGGCTGAAGTGGGCCACGAGCCCGGAGTGCCCGTCCGCCGGCGGCTGGGCGGTGTCGTGGCAGGGCTCCTGGCTCCCCGCCGAGGTGTCCTGGCAGGACGGTCAGCGCGACATCTGCCCTGGCGGCTTCACCCAGGGCACCCTCCAGCCCACCCCGAACACCGTCAACTACAGCTGATCCCTCAGTCGCGCGGGCCTCGGTCGAGCACGGCCGGGTCGAGCACGGCCGGGTCGAGCACGGCAGAGTCGATCACGGCAGAGTCGCGGTGAGCGCCGGTCACGGCTCACGGGCTTCGCCTTCCGTCACGGCGCGGGGGCCGCGGACGGAGTGGCCGGAGGAGTGAAGGTGCAGGGCAGCCGCTTGTATCCGTTGATGAAACCGGACAGCAGCCGGTCGGGCTCCTCCGCGGTGATGTCGGGCAGGCGGGTGAAGAGCTCGCGGAGCATCACGGTGACCTCTCGCCTCGCCAGGTTGGCGCCCAGGCAGAAGTGCGGGCCGGGACCACCGAACCCGACGTGCGGATTCGCCGAACGCGTGATGTCGAAGCGATCGGGGTCGGTGAAGACCGACTCGTCGCGGTTGGCGGACCAGTAGAACAGCGTCACCCGGTCGCCCTTGCGGTAGGTATGGCCGTTCATCTCGTAGTCACGGGTGAGATTGCGGCGCATGAAGATGACCGGGCTGCTGTAGCGCACGATCTCCTCGACGGCCCCCGCGATGCGGCCGTCGAAGTCGGCCAGCAGCAGTTCGCGCTGCTCCGGGTGGTCGGTGAACAGCTTCAGGCCGTGCGCGATCGCGTTACGGGTCGTCTCGTTGCCGGCCACCACCAGCAGCAGGAAGAACGTGGCGAACTCGCGCGGGCTCAGCCGTTCACCGTCGACGTTGGCGTTCACCAGCGCCGAGGTCAGGTCGTCGGTGGGCGTGGCCCTGCGCTCCCGGCCGAGCTGGGCCGCCAGGCGGTGCAGCCGCCATCCCGCCGACGCCACCGTGCCCAGCATGCGAACCGTGGCGAGCCGGCCCAGCCTCGGTGTACCGCCGCTGTACTCCAGGGTGGCGCCCACGTACTCGGGGTCGCTGTAACCGACGATGATGTTGGTCAGGTCCACCACCCGCCGGTGATGCCGGGCGGGGATGCCCAGCATGTCGCAGATGACCTCGACCGGCAGCCGCGCCGCGGCCCGGGAGACGAAATCGCCGTCGCCGGTCTGGATCAGCTCGTCCACGATCCGGGCGGCCCGCCGCGCGATGTCGTCCTCGGCCTTGGCGAGCATCCTGGGGCTGAACGCCCGCGACACGATCCGGCGGATCTTCGCGTGCCGGGGATCGTCCATGTCGATCATCGAGTTGAAGTACTTGTCCATCCAGCGCGGCATGTCGGCCGGGCTGGTGGCGCTGGGCTCGCTGCTGAAGACCTCGGGGTTGCGGCTGGCCTCCGTCACGTCCGCATGCCGGACCAGCGCCCAGGAACCCGGGCTCTGCGGCAGGAAGGGCAGCTTGGGGAGGGTGAAGAACACCGGTGCCTGCTGAGCGCGCAGCACCGCGAACGCACGCGCCCGCTCCTCCAGGGGCCGGGCCCAGAACCGCAGATCACTCAGGTCGATGTCCGCCGGCGTCAGCTGCGGGGGGTTCTCCGTGGCCACGTGACCTCACGCTCCCGTCTCACCTCGTGCATTCTGGTGAAGCGATGCACCAGAAGTATCTGGTGAGTACCGTCTCCAGATTTGCGGACGAAGTCAAGAGATGCGGCACAATCGGGGCTGTGCCGCAGCAGCCTTCTCGCACCCGCCCCTACGGCGGCGTCCCCGCCGATCAGCGGCGGGCCCGCCGCCGCGCCGCGCTGCTGGCGGCCGGGCTGGAGCTGCTGGGCACCCAGGGCTGGGCGGCCACGACCGTGCGGAAGGTGTGCGCCGAGGCCGGGCTCAACGACCGCTACTTCTACGAGAACTTCGCGGACCGGGACGCCCTGCTCCTGGCGATCATCGATGACCAGGTCGCCCAGGGCACCGCCGTGATCCTGTCCGCCGCCCGCGGGGCCCCCCGGGACCCGCAGGCCCGCACCCGCGCCGTGGTCGAAGCCGTGTTCGACTTCCTGACCACGGACCCGCGCCGCGCGCACATCCTCACCCACGCGTTCCCCTCGTCCCCCCTGCTCCAGCAGCGGCGGATCGAGATCATCCGGACCCTGGCCGGCATCTTCACCGCGCAGGCCCACCAGACCCTTGACCACGTTCCGCTCCCCGACACCGACCTGCAACTGACGGGGCTGACCCTCACGGCCGGGCTCTGGGAGCTGTTCACCAACTGGTTCCGCGGCGACCTCGACATCGACCGCGACCACCTCGTCGACTACACCGTCGCCCTGACCCTGACCACCACCGAGCTGGCCGCGCCCCTCCACCACCGGCTCCAATGACGAGCCGTCGCGCGGGTGCCGGCGGTCAGGGCGAAGGCGGGGACAGGCAGGCGGTGAGGGTGTCGATCAGGGTGGCGCGGAGGAGGGCCACCTTGTAGGCGTTGCGCGGCAGCGGGCTGCAGCGGGCGGTCGCCAGGTCGGCCGCGGCGGCCAGGTTCTCCGCCGTGGCGGGCCTGCCGAGCAGGGCGTCGGCCACCTCGGGAAGGAGGAGGGGTGTGCGGGCCACCCCGCCGACGGCCACGGCGGCGGACGTGACGCCACCGCCGTCGAGGGTCATCCGGGCGACGGCTTCGACCAGCGGCCATTCCGCCATCTCGCGGGCCGTGGCGCGGCGGTACGCGGCCCGTTCGGCCGGTGCGGGCGCGGGCATGAGGACGGCCTGGAGGATCTCGCCGGACTCCAGGAGATGGTCGCGTGTCGGGTCGCCGCCGTCCCCGTACAGCTCGGCGATCCTCAGCGGGGAGCGGCCGTGGACGTCGGCGGTCGCGGCATAGGTGAGCAGGGCGACCGCCAGCGAGGAGGGGTGGGGGGCGATGCAGGGGCCCTGGTCGACGACGGCCGAGTACAGGTGGGCGCCGTCGCGGGCGGGGCAGGTGTCGCCTCCCGTCTGGTGGCACGTGAAGGCCGGATTGCGCAGGTACCAGCACCGGTTGCGCTGGAGGAGGTTGCCGCCGACGGTGGCGACGTTGCGGATCTGCGGGGTGGCGATGGCGGCGGCCGTCGCGGCGAGCGCGGGATAGGCCGCGGCCAGGCGCTCGTCGGCGAGCACGTCGGCGATGGGGGTGAGGGCGCCGATGCGGGCGGAGCCGTCCGGCCGCCAGTCGGTGCCGCGCAGGCCGGGGATGCCGAGCAGGTCGACCGGGGTGCCCGGCGCCCGGGTCATGACGTCGGTGCCGCCGGCGCGCACCTCGCCGCCGGTGTCGCGGACGGCCTGGGCGGCGGCCTCGATGGTGGTCACGCGCCGATCCCCTCCAGCAGCAGGTCAGGCCGGATGGGCAGGTCGTGCGGGCGCCAGCCGGTGGCGTGCCGGACGGCGTTGCCGATCGAGGCGGCGACCGCCATGGTGCAGACCTCGCCGAGGCCGATGCCGCGGCCGGGCACGTGGTCCCAGCCCTCGGTGTGGAAGTACACGTCGATCTCCGGGGTGTCGGCGATGCCGGGGATGCGGTAGTCCTCCAGGTTCGCGGTGAGCACGGTGCCGGTGGCCGGGTCGTCGTGCCGCTGCTCGAACAGGGCGTAGCCGATGCCCTGGACGACCCCGCCCTCGCACTGGTTGCGGGCCAGCCGGGGGGCGAAGACGTGTCCGGCCGCCACCCCGCTCCAGACGCGGGTCGGCCGGACGCGGCCGAGCAGGGTGTCCACCTCGACCTCGGTGACGACGACCGCTCCCGAGAAGCCCCGGCCGATGGCGAAGTGGTCCAGCGGGAAGGGCGTGACGTATCCGCGGCGGTCCCGGGGCCGCCTGCCGACGACGTGGAGCCCCTCGGCCTCTTCGAGGGAGCGGGCGCCGAGGGCCTTGCGGAGCCGGTCCGCCGCGTCCTGCGCCGCCGGCGCTATGGACGGGGTCGAGCAGCTGCTGGCGGAGGTCGGCCCGTAGGCGTGGTCGCTGTGGCCGAGTTCGACGCGCACCTGGCCGGGCCGCAGGCCGAGCGCGGACCGCACGACTTCGGCGATCACCGAGCGGCTGCCGGTCCCGATGTCCTGGGTGGCGATGCGGGCGACGACGGCGCCCTGCTCGACGGTCAGCGAGACCTTCGTTCCCGGGTCGAGGAAGTACATGTAGTTGGCGGCCGCGACGCCCACGCCGCGGCGGAGCCGGCCGTCGCCGGGATCGGTGCGGTCGCGCCACATGGGCAGGGCCGAGGCCCGGTCGTAGAGCGCGTGCCGCTTGGCGTTGCCGTCCCACCGGCGGCGCAGCGCGATGGGGTCCTCGCCGCGGCGCAGCGCGATCTCGTCCACGCCCTGTTCCAGCGCCCACAGCATCGGCGGCAGGCCGGGGCCGCGGAAGGGGATGCCAGGGGCCCGGTTCGTGACGTGGTCGTAGTCCCGGATCCGGCGGGGCGCGTTGCCGTAGAAGAACCGCGAGTGCCAGGCCGCGTTGGACCCGATGGAGACACCGGAGTCGCCGTGCGCGTCCATCGTGAAGGCCGACAGCCTCCCGTCGGCGTCGGCGAGGAGGGCCAGGTCGATGCGCACCCCGGGGCGGGTGCCGCCGTCGACGAGTTCCTCCGGCCTGCCGAGGACGACCCGGACCGGCGCGCCGTGCAGGCGGGACAGCTCCACGGCGGCGACCACGTCGGACGTGACGTTGACCTTGGAGCCGAAGCCGCCGCCCACATGCTCGGCCACGATGTGCACCTGCTCCGGACGGAGCTTCCAGCGCTTGGCCGCCTGCTCGGCGACGCGCGTCACGGCCTGGGTGGACAGGTGGAGATGCAGCTCGTCCCCTTCCCAGCGGGCCACGCAGCCGTGCGGCTCCATGCACGTGTGGGCCTGGACGCCGGTGGTGTAGGTGGCCTCCACCAGGGTCTGGCCGTCGTCCTTCCGGGCTTTCTCGATGCGCTTCCCGGCCGTGCGGCCGCGCCAGCTCATGCCGGCGGGCCCGCGTACGTTCCCGTTCCACTTCGCGGAGGCGAGCGGGCCCTCGTTGGCGCGCGGTGCCCACGCGCGGGACTCCTTGGTCGGGTAGACGACGGTCTCGTCGTCCGGCGCCAGCACGGCGGGCAGCACCGTGTACTCCACCTCGACCCGCGCCGCGGCCGCGAGCGCCTCGGCCCTGGTGGGCGCGGCGACCGCGGCCACCGGCTGGCCCACGTACCGGACGACGCGGTCCGGCGGCAGCATCTCGGCCAGCGGGCCGTCGTGCCGGATCCCGCCCACCTGCGCGTGCGGGTGCGGCGACCGTACGATCACGCCTTCGAGCTGCCCCGCAAGGACGATGTCCGCCGTGTACTTCGCCGCGCCCGTGATCTTGCTGAGGGCCTCCACGCGCGGCGGCGCCACCGTGCCCTCGTCGTGCTCGCCCGCGCACGCCGCCGCGACCGCCGCGTAGATGCCGGCGTACGCCCCGCAGCGGCACAGGTGGCCCGCCAGGGCCTCGGCGATCTGCTCGCGGGACGGCTCGGCCGTGCCGTGCTCGGCCCGCCAGCGGTCCATGAACGCGGCCGCCTCCACCACGAAGCCCGGCGTGCAGTAGCCGCACTGCAGCGCGTCGTGCTCGGCGAAGGCCCGCTGCACCGGATGGTCGCCGCCGAGCCCCTCGACGGTCGTGATCTCGCGGCCCGCCGCCGCGCCGGCGGGCAGCAGGCAGCTCGCCGCGGTGCGCCCGTCCACCAGCACCGTGCAGGTACCGCACACGCCCGTCCCGCAGGCGACCTTGGTCCCCGTCAGCCCCGCCCGGTCCCGCAGCACCTCCGCCACGGTCTCCGCGGGCTCGACACCGACGTCCACGAGTTTGCCGTTGAGGCCGAATTCCATGCACGCTCCCCGCGCCGGGCAGTGATCAGGCGTCATCGTGGCACAGCGAGCAGGGTAAATCATCACTTTTGCACGTTCTCCGGGGCTAAGATCATTCCCGACGCTCCAACGCCCACGGCAGACGGGAACCACCGGTGTCGCAACAGCCTGGCGTGCCGCAGGGGATCGACCCGAGCACCCCGAACGTGGCCCGCATGTACGACTACGTTCTCGGCGGCAAGGACAACTACGCCGCCGACCGCGAACTCGCCGGCCATCTCATCGCCTCCATCCCGGACGGCGTCGAGGCCCTGCGCGCGAACCGCCGCTTCCTCGGCCGCGCCATCGCCTACACCGCCGAACAGGGCATCGACCAGTTCATCGACCTCGGTGCGGGCCTGCCGAACCAGGGCAACGTCCACGAGGTCGCCCAGCGCGTCCACCCGCACGCCGGCGTCGTCTACGTGGACATCGACCCGATCGTCATCGCGCACGCCCGCGCCCTGCTGGCCGCCGACGACCGCACCGCCGCGCTGCAGGCCGACATGCGCGCCCCCGAGACCGTCCTCGCCTCCGGCGAGGTGGCCCGCCTCATCGACTTCGACCGCCCGGTCGGCGTCGTCTTCAACGCCATGCTGCACTTCGTCACCGACGACGAGGACCCCGCCGGCATCGTCGCCGCGTTCACCGACCGCATGGCCCCGGGCAGCCACCTCGTCATCTCCCACAGCACCCTCGACGACCGCCCCGCCGACCTGGTCGAGATCATCGAGGCCGCCTACCGGAAGGCCTCGGCGCCCATGGTCTTCCGCGACTACGACCGGATCCTGCGCCTGTTCAACGGCCTCGCCCTCGTGGACCCGGGCCTGGTCAAGGTCAACCGGTGGCACGCCGACGCCCGGGAGACCGCGGCGAGCGGCGGCGCCTGGGTCTACGGCGGCGTCGCGGTCAAGTGACCGCACCCCGGCCGCCGAGTAGGCTCGCCTTCGGCCGGTGGTGAGCGGGTTCGTAAGATGAACGGCACGATGACTGCCACCGAGCGCCGGAGATCCCGAGGCCGCGGCTGGACCGGCCGCCTGCTGGCCGAGGGCAGCGACCCCGACCCGCGCTTCTCGCTCGCCAACGAGCGCACGTTCCTGGCGTGGATCAGGACGGCGCTGGCGCTGATCGCGGCCGGCATCGGCCTCGCGCTCGTCGACGACCTGGTCGAGGCGCCGCTGCGGCACGTCCTGTCGGTCGGCTCCGCCGCGACCGGGGCGCTGGTCGCGGCGCTCGCGTTCCACCGCTGGCTGCGGACCGAGCGGGCACTGCGCCGCGCCGAGACGCTGCCGCCGCCCGCGCTCGCCCCGGTGATTGCGTACGGGCTGGCCGCCGCGTCGCTCGTCCTGCTGGTCGCGGTCCTGGTCACCCGGTGAGCGCCCGCCGGTGAAGCTCTGGGACCCGGGCGCGCAGCCGGAGCGGACGGCGCTGGCGTGGTCCCGCACCACCCTGGCCCTGATCGCCGCCGGGCTGCTGTGCGTGCGGCTCGCGCCGTCGGCGGCCGGCGCGGGGCTGGCGGCGGCCGTCGTCTGCGGCGGCGCGGCCCTGCAGCTCCGGCGCAGCAGCGCGAGCTTCCGCCACCGCCGGCGCCACCTGCCCGAGGGCGGCGGCGCGGCCGACCCCGCCTCCGTCCTGACCGCGACGATCCTGACCGTCCTGCTGGCCGCGGTCGCCACCCTGCTCACGCTCACCTAGCGCGTGGGGGCCGATCCCTGGGGCGGTGGTGTCCAGCCAACGAGTTCGGTCAGGTGGAGGCTCTGATTCTCGGCTCAGGGCATCAGGAGGGCTTCGTGCCGATTCCGCAGACCGAATCCACGTTCCCTGGCGCGTCACCGATCTCGGGCAGGTCCGGGCGCCACATGGAGGTGGGGACCACGCCGGGCTCCACCAGTTCCAGCCCGTCGAAGTACCGGGCGATCTGGTCGGGGCTTCGCAGGTGGTACGAGCTCGCGGAGTTGGCGTTGTAGGTCTCGATGGCCTGGTTCAGCGCCGGGTTGGTGTCGGTGCCGTCGGTGAGGGCCAGGTAGCTGCCGGCCGGAAGCGCGTCCAGCAGGCGCTTCACGATTCCCCACGGATCGTCGGAGTCGGGGAGCTGGCCCATGATGCCCAGCAGCGTGAGCCCGATCGGCCTGGAGAAGTCCAGGGTCTTCGCCGCCTTCTCCAGGATCACATCCGGGTCGCGCACGTCGGCGTCGATGTAGTCACAGGCTCCCTCTGGCGTGCTGTTAAGGAGAGCCTGTGCGTGCACCAGCACGAGGGGGTCGTTGTCCACATAGACGATGCGGGATTCGGGTGCCACACGCTGGGCCACCTCGTGCGTGTTGTCGACGGTGGGCAGGCCGGTCCCGATGTCGAGGAACTGCCGGAGCCCGGCCTCGCCCGCGAGGAAGCGCACGGCGCGGGCCAGGAAGTAGCGCTGCAGTCTCGCCAGTAGCGCGATGTCGGGGAACGTCGCCTCGATCATCTCGCCGACCGCGCGGTCGGCGGGGTAGTGGTCCTTGCCGCCCAGGAGGTATCCCCAGACTCGGGCCGAGTGCGGCCGGTCCGACTGGATCCGGTCGGCCAACTCGTCCTGCGGGCTGTCGCCGTCCCCGGCGGGATGATCGCTCATGGCCCTCAGTTTCACATGCCCCCGCGCGCCGGGCGGGCGAGCGGACGAACCGGCCCGATGCGGCCTTGCGCCCCGCGAGCCGCGCGGACCGGGCAGAGCCGGAACGTCATCGCTTATCCGCAGTTCACAGGCTTGTGCGCGGGGACGGCGGGTACGAGGTGTCCGATCGGGGGGTGGTCAACATGGTTTCGAGCGACATGCTCTTGATCAACCGGGTCGTGGTCGGCTGATGGGCGCGGGCGGGCGGTTGTGCCTGGTGACCGGCGCGAGCGGGTACATCGGCGGGCGGCTGGTGCCGGAGTTGCTGGACGCCGGTCACCGGGTGCGGTGCATGGCCCGGTCGGCGCGGCGGCTGCGCGACCAGCCGTGGTCCGGGCGGGTGGAGATCGTCGAGGCCGACGCCACCGATCCCGTCTCGACGCGGCGTGCCCTGGACGGGGTGGACGTCGCCTACTACCTGATCCACGCGATCGGCACCGCGGGCGGCTTCGCCGAGACCGACCGGCGGGCGGCGCGCACCTTCGCGGACGCGGCGCGGGGGTCGGGGGTCGGGCGGCTCGTATACCTCGGCGGCATGGAACCCGAGGAGGAACTGTCCCCGCACCTGCGGTCCCGCGCCGAGGTCGGCGAGATCCTGCTCGGCAGCGGGGTTCCGACGGCGTGGCTGCGCGCCGCGGTGATCATCGGCTCGGGGTCGGCGTCGTTCGAGATGCTGCGCTACCTCACCGAGCGGCTGCCGGTGATGGTCACGCCGCGGTGGGTGCGCACGCACATCCAGCCGATCGCCATCCGGGACGTCCTGTACTACCTGGTGGCCGCCGCCGACCTTCCCCCGGAAGTGAACCGCGGATTCGACATCGGCGGTCCCGACGTCCTGACCTACGCGGAGATGATGCAGCGCTACGCGGCCGTGGCCGGGCTGAGGCGCCGGGTCATCATCCCGGTGCCGGTGCTGAGCCCCTGGCTGTCGAGCCTGTGGGTGGGCGGCATCACGCCCGTCCCCGGTGGTCTCGCGCGCCCGCTGGTGGAGTCACTGCGCAACGAGGTCGTCCGCCGGGAGCACGACATCGACGAGTACGTGCCGCCGCCCGGCGCGCCGATCGGTTTCGACCTGTCCGTGGCGCTGGCGCTGCGCCGCGTCCGGGAGGCGGACGTCGCCACACGGTGGTCGTCGGCCAGCACGCCGGGGGCGCCCAGCGACCCGCTGCCGACCGATCCGGACTGGGCGGGCGGCAGCCTCTACACCGACGAGCGCACCTGCCCGACGAGCGCGACGCCCGAGCGGGTGTGGGAGGCCATCGAGGCGGTCGGCGGGGAGCGCGGCTGGTACTCGTTCCCCCTCGCCTGGCGGGTCCGGGGCGCCCTGGACCGGCTGGTGGGCGGGGTCGGGCTGCGGCGCGGCCGCCGGGACCCGCGCCGGCTGCGGGTCGGGGAGACGGTGGACTTCTGGCGCGTGGAGGAGATCGAGCCGGGGCGGCTCCTGCGGCTGCGGGCCGAGATGCGGCTGCCGGGCCTGGCATGGCTGGAACTCGGCGTCCGCCGGGACGGTCCCGGAACCCAGGTCACGCAACGGGCGCTGTTCCACCCCCGGGGTCTCGCGGGGCACGCCTACTGGTGGGCGTTCCGGCCGTTCCACGACCGGGTCTTCGGCGGGATGTGCCGGGGCATCGGCCGCGCGGCCGAGCAGGACCGCACGGTGACCGGTGCGCGGCCCGGTGACCGGCGGGAACGGCAGCGGACGCCGTGATCGGAGCGGGTCAGGCGATGTCCCGCTCCGGTGCCGGTTCCCGCACCGCGTCATGGGCGCGTGCGAGCATGCCGGTGGCGCGCGGGTAGTCGGCGAGCTGCTCGGAGAGCAGGTCCAGCACGGGCCGGAGGCTCTCCGCCGGGACGCCGCGGACGCTGAGGATGCCGACCGTCCAGGTGAGGAAAGCGGTGAAGAGGCCGGGATCGTCCAGGTACAGGGCGGTGCCGAGGAACTCGACGATGTACGCGACGTCCTCGACCGTGCGGTGCCGCTGCTCGTCGGTGTATCCGGCCACCGCGGGGTACCGCGACTCCAGCCGGTCCATCACGTACCGGATCAGCTGCGGCGCCGTCCGGGTGACGTGGGCGTACGCCTGGTCGGCCAGGTGCGGCAGGTCGTCGATGACCCGGTGGCCGCGCGGCGGCTTGGGCAGCGGCCCGCGCGCCAGCCGGTCGGCCGCGGCGCGGGCGTCGGGGGCCCACGCGTCCGCGCCGAGCAGGTCGGCGTAGCGGCCGTCGTACCCGAAGGCGGCCCCGCCGACCAGGACCGGGGTGCCGGTCGACTGGCAGGCGGTGATGGCCGCGTGCGCGGCCGGCAGCCGCGTCGCGATCGACGACGACAGCGCCACCACGGCCGGTCCGGTGAGGTGCAGGTGGGAGATCAGGTGCGGGGTCGGCACCTGCGCGCCGAGGTAGTCGACCCGCCAGCCGCGCAGCCGCAGCACCTCGGCCACCAGCCGGGCCGGCAGCGCGTGCCACTCGCCGTCGATGCAGGCCACCGCGATGCGGCCCGGCTGCTCCGGGGCGCGCTCCCGCTGCCGCCGCCGGACGGCCGGATGGTGGGCGACCGCACCGAGCACGCGTTCGTTGACGGCGGTGGCGGTGTGCTCCTGCGCGACGGTGATCCGGTTCGCCGCCCATTCGCGCCCGACGCGGGCCTGCAGGGGGGCTATGACGTCGAGCATGACCTCTTCGGGGTCCATTCCGCCGTCCAGCGCCGCCATCACGATGTCGGTGGCCGTGTACTCGTCGCCGGTGCTGACGGCCTCCCAGAGATCGTCCGGCCGGATGTCGGTTCGCGTCCTCCCTGCGGTCATATGGTGAGCCTCCCCCGTCCCCCGGCGACGCCGATCCGGCTGCGCCCGGGAGCGGTGATCGCGATCACCGCCATGTCGTCGTGCCCGCCGGCCCCCACCCATTCGGCGGCGAGCATGTGCACCCGCTCCACCAGCGCCTCGGGGGGCATGCCGCCGCACCGGGCCAGCTCGGCGCGCAGCCGCTCCTCGCCGAACTCCTCGTCGCCCAGCGGCCCGCCGCTGGCCTCGGTGATGCCGTCGGTGTACAGCAGGCAGGCGTCCCCGGGGTCGAGGGTCTCCTCCGCGGTCGTCGAGTCGATCTCCTCCAGCACGCCGATCAGCGAGCCGCGGGTCGCGGCGGTCTCGACCGTCCCGTCCGCCCGGACGATCAGTGGGGGGGCGTGACCCGCGCTGGTCAGCCGCAACCGGACCTGTGCCCCCTGCCGGCGGGCCGAGACCAGGACCAGCGTCACGAACCTGGTCGATTCGCCGTGCAGGAGCATCCCGTTGAGCAGCTCCAGGACGCGCCGGTGGTCGTCCGCCATCGGCAGCAGCGCCCGGAAGGTGTTGCGGATCTTGCCGGTCAGCACGGCGGCCTCCAGGCCCTTGCCGCACACGTCCCCCAGCACCACCAGCGACTCGGCCTCCGAGTCCTCCGCGCCGGCGGGGTACACGTCGTAGAAGTCGCCGCCGACGAGGTCCTCGTCCCCGGACGGCCGGTAGCGCGCCGCGAGTTCCACCCCGTCCAGTTCGTGGGTGCGGGGCGGCAGCAGCTCGCGCATGAGCGTCGCGGTGATGGCGGCCTGCTCGGCGTACAGGCGGGCGGCCGACAGCGCCGCGCCCGCCCGCCCCGCGAAGAGGCGGATGGTCAGCTCCTCCCCCGCGGAGAACGCCTCGGGGCCGGAGCGGCGCAGCAGCACCAGCGCCCCGGCCGGCACCCCGTGCCCGGGCAGCGCGATCACCAGGATCGCGGCGGGCGGCGCGGGCACGATGCCCGTGATCCAGCCGGGAGCCTCACGTGGATCGATCCAGCGGTGCGGCGCCGGCGGAAAGCCCCGCATCGCGTCGGCCAGGCCCTCGACCTCGGCCGGGTCGCTCATCAGTACCCGGTGGTCGACCCGCCCGCCGGGCCCGCAGGCGGCGACGGGGTAGCCGCGCCCGGACCGCGGGACGACCACCACGGCCGCCTCGGCCAGGTGCCGGGCGGCCAGCCGCGCGGTCACGTCCATGCACCGCTCCAGGTTGAGCGATGCCAGCAACTCGTCGGACGCGTCGGCGAGCAGCGCCGTCCGCTCCCGTTCGGCGGCCAGTTCCGCGGCCAGCCGGTCCCGCTCGGCGGCCAGCCGGTCCCGCTCGCTTTCGCGCTGTGTCGATTCCATCCCCTCCCAGCTTGCCAGCAAGGCAACGGTTATATGTCCATATAGCGAGTTATGTAATGCTCTGAGGACGTAGGTCCCATTTACTGAATGGCCGGACCGCTGGGCGCGTTCGGGGGCCTCCGCGGGCCGTGGGCCGGCCATCCCCGGGTGATGGTCATGGCTATGGCCGGTCATGAGCGTGCCCGTCTGCCCGAGATGTGCGGCTAACGCCGCCATCTGCCGGTCTGCTGCCCGGTCACCCATAAGATCTACCGTGACGCCGCCCACCGGTCGCGGCTCGTGCCGCCGTTCACGACGCCCACCGTGGCGGAGAACCCCGTCTCTGGAGGAGCAGCGTGAGCAAGGCCCAGATACTCGCGTCACCGGACGAGGCGGTGCGCGTCGTCAAGGACGGCGACACCGTCCTGGTCGGCGGCTTCGGTTTCGCCGGCATGCCCTTCGACCTCATCGACGCCCTGATCCGGCACGGCGCGGGCGACCTCACCATCGTGTCCAACAACGCCGGCAACGGTGAGGTGGGCCTGGCCGCCCTGCTGAAGGCCGGTCAGGTCCGGAAGGTCGTGTGCTCCTTCCCCAGGCAGGTCGACTCCTACGTCTTCGACGACCTCTACCGGCGCGGGGAGATCGAGCTCGACGTCGTCCCGCAGGGCAACCTCGCCGAGCGGATGCGGGCCGCCGGGGCGGGCATTGGAGCGTTCTACTGCCCGACGGGCGTCGGCACGCCGCTCGCCGAGGGCAAGGAGACCCGCACGATCGACGGGCGCGACTACGTCCTCGAATACCCCATCCGGGGCGACGTCGCCCTGATCACCGCGCACACCGCCGACACGATGGGCAACCTCGTGTACCGCAAGACGGCCCGGAACTTCGGCCCGGTGATGGCCACCGCAGCCGCGACGACCATCGTCCAGGTCTCCTCGATCGTGGACGCGGGCCGGCTCGACCCGGAGGCCGTCGTCACCCCCGGCATCTACGTCGACCGCGTCGTCCAGGTCGAACCACGCCACTACACCGTGCAGGGAGCCCGCTGATGCGCACCCCGCACGATCCCCACCAGCCCACGCCACGTCACCACACCCCGCTGGGAGCCCGCTGATGCCGCTCGATCGTGACCAGCTCGCGGCCCGCGTCGCGCAGGACATCGCACCGGGCAGCTTCGTCAACCTCGGCATCGGCCAACCCACCAAGGTCGCCGACCACCTTCCGGCCGAGTTCGGCGTCGTCCTGCACACCGAGAACGGCATGCTGGGCATGGGCCCCGCGGCCACCGGCGACGAGGTCGACCCCGACCTCACCAACGCCGGCAAGGTGCCCATCACCGAGCTTCCCGGCGCCGCGTACTTCCACCACGCGGACTCCTTCGCCATGATGCGCGGCGGCCACCTCGACGTATGCGTCATGGGCGCCTTCCAGGTGTCGGCGGGCGGCGACCTCGCCAACTGGGACACCGGCGCGCCCGGCTCGATCCCCGCCGTCGGCGGCGCGATGGACCTGGCGATCGGCGCCAAGCAGGTCTACGTGATGATGACGCTCTTCGCGAGGGACGGCAGCCCGAAGCTCGTGCCCGCCTGCACGTACCCCCTCACGGGGGTCGGCTGCGTCAGCCGCGTCTACACCGACCAGGCCGTCTTCGAGATCACCCCCGACGGCGTCCGCCTGCTGGAGTCGTTCGACATCTCCGTCGCGGACCTGCGCGCCCGGCTCGACATCCCGCTCCTGGCCGACACCTCCTGACCAACAGACCACCGAGCACACCCCCGCCCGGGGCGGGCGGGGACCCGCCGCGGCCCTCGGGACGGCCCGTGAAACGTCAAGTGGATGACGAACTACGCCCGCATGTACCGTTTCGGCGTCACTCCGTGGGAGCGCTACGGAAAGGCCGCCGCGGAGAGCATCGCCGCACTCCTGGATCGCGAGGAGTCCGAGCGTTCCCGCCCCCTGGGCAGGGCCCTCGACCTCGGCTGCGGCCGCGGCCAGTTCACCCCCAAGTGGTACCGCCTACGCCACCACCCCTGACCGCACCCCATCGCGCGGTCACGGGCTCGCTCCCGCGCGGCCATCCGGAGAGCCGTGTACGTCGGGGGGCGTAGTTGGGGTGTCGTCGTCTGTGGGACGACCTTGGCGGGTGGCGGCGGGCACGATCGGTGGCATGAGTGGGAATGCGAGGAGCCAGGGTGCGGAGGCCGTCCGCACTCGGGGGTTGACGAAGAGGTATGGGGAGCATGTCGCCGTTGATTCGGTGAGCCTGACCGTGCGGCGGGGGGAGGTGTACGGCTTCCTGGGGCCGAACGGGGCCGGGAAGACGACGACCCTGCGCATGATTCTCGGGCTGATCCGTCCGAGCGGCGGGTCGGCGACCGTGCTGGGGCGGCCGGCCGGCGGCGCGGGTGTGAACCGGCACGTCGGCGCGCTGGTCGAGGGGCCGGGGTTCTACCCGTATCTCAGCGGGCGCGACAACCTGCGCGTGCTGGCGCGGTACCGCGGAATCGGTGACGGCGACGTCGGGCGGGTGCTGTCACGGGTCGGCCTCGCCGGGCGGGCGTCCGACCCGTTCAAGACGTACTCCCTCGGGATGAAGCAGCGGCTCGGGGTCGCCGCGGCGCTGCTCGGTGATCCCGGCCTGCTGGTCCTGGACGAGCCCACCAACGGGCTCGACCCCGCGGGTGTCGGGGACATGCGGCGGCTGCTGACCGAGCTGGCCGCCGCGGGGCACACGGTGCTGCTGTCCAGCCACATGCTGAGCGAGGTCCAGGAGACGTGCGACCGGGTCGGGGTGATCAACCGGGGGCGGCTCATCGTGGAGGCCACGGTCGGGGAACTGCGGGGTGCCGGTGGCCTGCGGGTGCGGGCCGAGCCGCTGAGCACCGCGCTGGACGTGAGCAAGCGGCTAGCCGGGGACGACGTGACGGTCGACGGCGGCGCGCTGCTGCTGCGCGTCGACCCGGGCCGGGCGGCCGAGGTCACCCGGGCGCTGGTGGCGGCGGACGTCGACGTCCACGAGATACGCCCGGTCGAACGCTCGCTGGAAGAGGTCTTCTTCGAGATGACCGCCGATGAGGAGGTGGCCCGATGACCGCGCTCACCGCGAGTACGCGCGCGGAGGTCCTGCGGCTGCGGCGGTGGCCTGCCTTGTGGACGCTTGGCGGGGTGTGGCTGCTGCTGAACATCACCTTCGGGTACGTGTTCCCGTACCTCTCGTACAGAAATGGCGGCGGGTTCGCCAATGAGGGGGCCGATCCCGGGCAGTTGCTCGCCGACGTCATGCCGGAGAGCGTTCCCGTCGCGGTGGTGCAGGGGATGCCCATGTTCGGTGGGGCGATCCTGTTCGCGCTGGGCGCGCTGACCGCGGGCAGCGGCTACGGGTGGGGGACGTGGAAGACCGCGTTCACCCAGGGCCCGGGACGCTCGGCCGTGCTCGGCGGCACCCTCGCCGCTCTCGGCGGCGTCGTCGTCGCCGTCGTGCTGGGGACGTTCGCCATCGACCTCGGCATCGCGGTATCGCTCGCTTCTGTCGAGGGTCAGAGCATCGCCATGCCCGCCGCAGGGGACGTGGCGCGCGGGCTCGGCGGCGGTGTCCTGATCCTGGCCCTGTGGACGGCCGCCGGTATGGCCGTCGGCACGCTCACCCGCAATCCCGCGCTCGCCGTAGCGCTCGGGCTGGTGTGGACGCTCGCGGTGGAGAACCTGCTGCGCGCCGTCTCGTCCCTGCTCGACTGGCTGGGGCCGGTCACGGACGTCCTGCCCGGCACGGCAGCCGGGTCGATCGCCTCGGCGATCGGGGGGAACCCGGTGTCGGAGGGCGGTTCCCCCGGTGTGGTCGACAACCTGGGCGGCGGCGCCGCGGTCACCGTGGGGCTCTGCTACCTCGCCGTCTTCGTCGTCATCACCGGAGTGCTGATCCGCCGCGACGTCGCGTGACCGCTCGCGGCACCGCGTTTTTGAAGGTTCTCCACAATTCGAGCGGCGCAGCATGAGTTGTGTCCGGCATGGCGCCGCGGCCGGGTGGGACGGAAAGGTGATACCTGCCGGGACGGCCGTGTCGCGGTGCGCAAGTGTTGGTCTGGAGAAGGGCTCGGTCGGGTGTTCAGTCGTGTCGCCATCGTCAACCGTGGTGAGGCCGCCATGCGGCTCATCCACGCCGTACGGGACATCACCGCGGAGACCGGGACGCGGATCGAGACCGTCGCCCTGCACACCGACGTCGACCGCACGGCCACGTTCGTCCGCGAGGCCGATCTCGCCTACGAGCTCGGACCGGCGTCCGCGCGTCCCTACCTCGACCTGAAGGTGCTGGAGCGGGCGCTGGTGGAGACCGGCGCCAACGCCGCGTGGGTGGGCTGGGGCTTCGTCGCGGAGGACCCGGCGTTCGCCGAGCTCTGCGAGAGGCTCGGCGTCACCTTCGTGGGCCCGAGCCCGGACGCCATGCGCAAGCTCGGCGACAAGATCGGCGCGAAGCTGCTCGCCGAGGAGGTCGGGGTACCGGTCGCGCCGTGGAGCCGCGGTCCGGTCGAGACGCTCGACGCCGCCCTCGCCGCGGCGGAGAAGATCGGCTACCCGCTGATGCTCAAGGCGACCGCGGGCGGCGGCGGGCGCGGCATCCGCGTGGTCACGAACGCCGGCGAGCTCACCGACGCCTACGAGCGCACCAGCCAGGAGGCGGCGCGGGCGTTCGGCAGCGGCGTCGTCTTCCTGGAGCGCCTCGTGACCGACGCCCGGCACGTCGAGGTCCAGGTGATCGCCGACGGCCAGGGGACGGCGTGGGCGCTCGGCGTCCGCGACTGCTCGGTGCAGCGGCGCAACCAGAAGATCATCGAGGAGTCGGCGTCGCCGGTGCTCAGCGCGGCGCAGACGGCGGAGCTGAAGGCGTCGGCGGAGCGGCTCGCCCTCGCGGTCGGCTACCGCGGCGCGGCGACCGTCGAGTTCCTGTACCACCCCGGTGACCGGCTGTTCGCGTTCCTGGAGGTGAACACCCGCCTGCAGGTCGAGCACCCGATCACCGAGGCCACCACCGGGTTCGACCTGGTCAGGGCGCAGCTGCACGTGGCGGCGGGCGGCCGGCTGGAGGGCGGCCCGCCGGCGGAGCGGGGGCACGCGATCGAGGCCCGGCTGAACGCCGAGGACCCCGACCGCGACTTCGCGCCGTCCCCCGGCCGCATCGCGCGGCTGGACCTGCCCGCCGGGCCGGGCATCCGGGTCGACACCGGCGTCAGCGAGGGCGACACCATCCCCGCCGACTTCGACTCGATGATCGCGAAGATCATCGCCTACGGCGCCGACCGCGCACAGGCGCTCGGCAGGCTGCGCCGGGCGATGGCGCAGACCACCGTGATCATCGAGGGCGGCGCGACCAACAAGAGCTTCGTGCTCGACCTGCTCGACCGGCCCGAGGTGATCGACGCGAGCGCCGACACCGGCTGGATCGACCGCGTCCGCGACGAGGGCGGGCTCGTCACGCACCGGCACTCCGCCGTCGCGCTGGCCGCCGCCGCCATCGAGGCGTACGAGGAGGAGGAGCGCGCCGAGCGGCAGCGGCTGCTGTCGACGGCGTTCGGCGGGCGCCCCCAGGTGCAGCACGAGAGCGGACGTCCCCTCGACCTCAAGCTCCGCGGCGCGGGCTACCGGGTGCGGGTCGCGCGGATCGGCGCGGACCGCTTCCGCGTCGGCGTCGAGACGGGGAACGGCGGCGACGGCACGGTCCGCACCGCCGACGTCGAACTGGAGCGCTTCGACCGGCACACCGGGCAGATCGTCGTCAACGGCACCCGGCACCGCCTGCTCACCGGCACGCACGGCCCGATCCACCTGGTCGAGGTCGACGGCGTGACGCACCGCGTGAGCCGCGACGAGGGCGGCGTGATCCGCTCCCCCGCGCCCGCGCTGGTCGTGGACACGCCGCTGAAGCCGGGCGCCGAGGTCGAGGCGGGCGCGCCGGTCCTGGTGCTGGAGAGCATGAAGATGGAGACGGTGCTGCGGGCGCCGTTCAAGGCGCGGCTGAAGGAATGCGCCGTGTCCGTGGGCAGCCAGGTGGAGACCGGCGCGCCGCTGCTGAGGCTGGAGCCGCTCGCCGACGACGACGGCGAGGCCGAGGACGTGTCGTCCACCGCGGCCGTCGAGCTGGACCTGCCCGCCGCGCCCGAGCGGGCCCCGGCCAGGGTGCGGATCACCCGCGCCCAGGAGGACCTGCGCAGCCTGCTGCTGGGCTTCGACGTCGACCCGCACGACGAAGGCCGGGTGCTGGACGACTACCTGGCCGCGCGCCGCGCCGCCGTCGCCGAGGGCCACCAGCCGCTGGCCGAGGAACTCGGGCTCATCGACGTGTTCGCCGACCTCGCCGAGCTGAGCCGCAACCGGCCCGCGGGCGGCGGCGGGGCGGGCGGCGACGGGGACGGCCACGTCCACAGCGCGCGGGAGCACTTCCACAGCTACCTGCAGAGCCTGGACGTCGAGCGGGCCGGGCTGCCGGAGTCGTTCCAGGCCGAGCTCGCCACGGCGCTCGGGCACTACGGCGTCACCGAGCTCGAACGCTCCGCCGGGCTGGAGGCCGCGGTGTTCCGCATCTTCCTCGCGCAGCAGCGCGCCGCGGCCGACGCCGCGGTCATCGCGGCGCTGCTGCGCACCTGGCTGCAGGAGCCGCCGCCGGAGGGGGCGCTGCGCGAGCCGGCCGGCCTCGCGCTGGAGCGGCTGATCGCCGCGACGCAGGTCCGCTTCCCGGTGGTCTACGACCTCGCGTGCGGCGTGGTGTTCGCCTGGTTCGCCCAGCCGCTGCTGCGCCGCAACCGCGCCCGCGTCTACGCCGACGTCCGCCGCCACCTGCGGCACCTGGACGCGAACCCGGACGCGCCGGACCGCGCCGAGCGCATCGCCGAGATGGTCCGCAGCACCGAGCCGCTGGTGCGGCTGCTCGGCCAGCGCCTCGTCCGCCACGACCGGGACAACGCGGTCATGCTGGAGGTGCTGACGCGGCGGTACTACGGCAACAAGGGCCTCACCGGCGTCCGCACCAGCGAGGCCGCGGGCTGCGCGTTCGTGGTCGCCGAACGCGACGGCAAGCACCTCGTCTCCGCCGCGGTCGGCTTCGACGGGCTCGGCGGCGCGCTGCGCGGGCTCGCGGAGCTGGCGGGCGGCGAGGCGGCCGTGGACGCCGACATCTACCTCTCCTGGGAGAAGCAGCCGGAGGACTTCGACGCGATGGCGGCGGCGCTGCACGACGTCATCAACGAGCATCCGCTGCCGGAGGGGGTCCGCCGCGTCACCGCCACCGTCGCGGGCAGCAGCGGCGCGGTGATGCACCACCACTTCACGTTCCGCCCGTCCGCCTCGGGGATGGCCGAGGAGCGGCTGATCCGCGGCCTGCACCCGTACATCGCGCAGCGGATGAAGATGGAGCGGCTGAACCGGTTCGACCTGACGCGCCTGCCGTCGTCGGACGAGGAGGTCTACCTCTACCGGGCCGTGGCGCGGGAGAACCCGTCCGACGACCGGCTCGTCGCGTTCGCGCAGGTGCGCGACCTGACCGAGCTGCGCGACCACGACGGCAGGCTGCTGACGCTGCCGACCGCCGAGTACACGATCGCGTCCTGCGTCGACTCGATCCGCCGGGCACGGTCGCGGCGGGCGTCGCAGAACCGGTTCCCCACCAACCGGATCGTGATCTACGTCTGGCCGCCGAGCGAGCTCACCCGCGCCGAGCTGGAGACGCTGGCCAAGCGCGTCGTGCCGACGACCGCGGGCGCCGGGCTGGAGGAGATCCTGCTCATCGGGCGGCAGCGCGACCCGGCGACCGGCGAACCGCGCAAGATCGCGGTGCGGGTCGGGTTCGACGCCGCCGGCGGCACCAGGCTGCGGGTCGGCGAGCCGACGGACGAGCCCGTCGAGCCGCTCGACGGCTACCGGCAGAAGGTGCTGCGCGCGAGCAGCCGCAACACCGTGTACCCGTACGAGCTGACCCGGCTGCTCGGCGACTTCGTCGAGCACGACCTGGACGACGGCGGCGCGCTGGTCCCGGTCGACCGGCCGAAGGGGCGCAACACCGCGGCGATCGTCGCGGGCGTCGTCACCACGCGGACCCGGTTGCACCCGCGGGGCGTCACCAGGGTCGTGCTGCTCGGCGACCCGACCAAGGCGCTCGGCGCGCTGTCGGAGCCGGAGTGCCGCCGCGTGATCGCCGCGCTGGACCTGGCGGAGCGGATGCGGGTGCCGCTGGAGTGGTACGCGCTGTCCGCGGGCGCCCGGATCTCCATGGAGTCCGGCACGGAGAACATGGACTGGGTCGCCGCCGCGCTCAAGCGGATCGTCGAGTTCACCCAGGACGGCGGCGAGATCAACATCGTGGTCGCGGGCATCAACGTGGGCGCGCAGCCGTACTGGAACGCCGAGGCGACGATGCTCATGCACACCAAGGGCGTCCTCGTGATGACGCCGGACTCGGCGATGGTGCTGACCGGCAAGCAGTCGCTCGACTTCTCCGGCGGCGTGTCCGCCGAGGACAACTTCGGCATCGGCGGCTACGACCGGGTGATGGGCCCGAACGGCCAGGCGCAGTACTGGGCGCCGAACCTGGCCGCCGCGCGGGACGTGCTGATGTCGCACTACGCCCACACCTACGTCGCGCCGGACGAGCGGGCACCGCGCCGGGCCACGACCACCGACCCGGTCGACCGCGACATCTCCGGCTTCCCGCATGTCCTGGCGGGCAGCGACTTCAGCACGGTCGGCGAGATCTTCTCCGCCGAGGCCAACCCGGACCGCAAGAAGCCGTTCGACATCCGGACCGTGATGCGGGCGCTGTCCGACCAGGACCACCCGGTCCTGGAACGCTGGGCCGGGATGGCCGACGCGGAGACCGCGGCCGTCCAGGACGTCCACCTCGGCGGCATCCCGGTGTGCCTGCTCGGCGTCGAGTCGCGGTCCGTGCCGCGGCGCGGCTTCCCGCCGACCGACGGCCCGGACGCCTACACCGCGGGCACCCTGTTCCCGCGGTCGTCGAAGAAGGCCGCGCGGGCGATCAACGCGGCCAGCGGCAACCGGCCGCTGGTGGTGCTGGCGAACCTGTCCGGCTTCGACGGCTCGCCCGAGTCGATGCGGAAGCTGCAGCTGGAGTACGGCGCCGAGATCGGCCGTGCGATCGTGAACTTCCGCGGGCCCATCGTGTTCTGCGTGATCTCGCGGTACCACGGCGGCGCGTTCGTGGTGTTCTCCAAGGCGCTGAACCCGAACATGACGGTGCTGGCGGTGGAGGGGTCGTTCGCGTCGGTGCTCGGCGGCGCGCCCGCCGCCGCGGTGGTGTTCTCCGGCGACGTCAACGCCCGCACCGCCGCCGACCGGCGGGTGCGGGACCTGGAGGCCCGCGTCGCCGTCGCCGGCGGTCCCGAGCGGGCCGTGCTGACCGCCGAGCTGGAGGAGCTCCGCGCGATGGTCCGCGCGGAGAAGCTCGGCGAAGTGGCCGCGGAGTTCGACCGCGTCCACGACATCCACCGCGCGGTCCAGGTCGGTTCCGTCGACGCCGTCATCCGCGCCGCCGAACTCCGGCCCCGCGTCATCGAGGCGATCGAGGCCCGCCTGCGCTGAGCACCCCGTACCGGACAGAGTCCCGCGTCATCCAGGCGATCGAGGCCCGTCTGCGCTGAGCACCCGAACAAGACAGCGTCCCGTGTCATCCAGGCGATCGGGGCGCGCCTGGGCTCAGAGCACCGGCCGCTTCGCGGGCCTGGCCCGGGGTGAGCCGTCCGTCGGCGACGACGACGGTGAGCGCCCGGGTCAGGCTGTCCGCGATGGTCAGCGGCTTCTCCCAGGCCAGGGCGGGGCCGACACCGGGGTATCCGGCGACGCGCACGAACCAGGGGTCGAGCCCGGTGGTCTGCACGAACACCAGGCTCCACGCGTCCGAGACCAGCGCCAGCCAGGGCGTGACGCTGCCGTGCACGGCCTCCTCCCCTGCCGCCTCGCCAGTGAAGACGTCCAGGCCGGGGGAGTTCTTGGGTGCGCGCCAGAAGAACCCGCCATAGCCCGCGCCGGCGCGGCCCTTGCAGGCCGAACTTTGCAGGACGAGGGGCCTCCCGGTCCGGCCGGTCAGCGTGAACGCGAAGTCCAGCGCCCAGGCCCCGCCGCCGGCGGGACGCGCGGTCAGCGTCCGTTCCTCGGCGGCCAGGACGGTGCCGTCCGGGCCGACCCAGTCGAGGGCGTCGGCGTAGCCGCCCCGGATGGGCCGGAGCGTGCGCCGGCGCTGCTGCCCGTGGTTGGGCAGTATCTTCGGGCCCACGCCGCGGACGTAGGTGGAGCCGCCCCAGAAGTTGGCCCCGTCCACGTCGGAGATCGCGACGCCTGCCCCGAAGTGATGGACGTGGTCGTCCGGCTGGGTCTCGGTGACGACGGTCCCGCCGAGGGTCCGTACAGGGTGCAGGTGAGGTCGCGGGGCATCGGTGGCCTGCAGGTCCCCGCGCCGGATGTAGGAGGCGACCTCCCGCGCGCCCACCCGCAGCGCCGGCTCCGGCCACGGGTCTTCGACCGTGCCGAGGCCGCCGGGGAAGCCCAGCTCGGAGAGCGTCGCGAGGTCCCGCGCCGCGCGGACGGCCAGATCCTCGATGCCGGGCAGCACCAGCCGGGTCGGCTCCGTCCGGACGAACCGCTTCTCGACCGGGCGCGGTCGCGGCGCGCGCCGGATCTCGTCGAGCAGCCGGGTGAAGCCGCCGGTGCGCGCGAGCGGCACCAGGAGCGGCGTGCCGTCCCGGATGTGCGCGAGGAGGTCGCCGAGCAGGTCGGCCCGGCCGAAGCCGGTCCGGACGCCGCCGGCCTCGATCTCGTCCAGGGTGTAGAAGAGCCGGGCCGACCGGGTCTCGCCGTGGAGGTGGAGGTAGGGCTCGGTGCGCCGGCCGGAGCAGAGCGAGACGGTGATCGCGATCACCGTCCCGTCCGCGAGGCGGAGCCGGGCGCTGGAGGTGTCGTCGGACTCGATCGCGTTGGCGCGGTACAGCTCCAGCTCGATGCCGCCGACGGAGTCGACGGTGTCCGCTCCGGCCACGGCCAGCGCGGAGGCGACGGCGTGGGCGAACGGATTGGTGAGGGCCCCGTCCATGACGTCGACCCCGTCGAGCCGCCGGCGGCCCGCCCACGGCGAACGGGTGAAGTACGAGAACGGCCTGGTCCACGCCCCCGCGACCCCGATGGCGCGGAGCGGCTCGCCCAGCAGGTCCCGCGCGGCCGGGATCGCGTGCGAGCCGAGCGACTGGAAGCCGACCTGGCAGCCGAGCCCGGTCTCGGCCACCGCGGCGGAGATCGCGCGGAACTCCGCGACCGACGGCGCGGGCGGCTTCTCCAGCAGCACGTGCGCCCCGGCCCGGAGCGCGGCCACGGCCAGCGGCGCGTGGGTGTGGATCGGGGTGGCGATCACCGCCGCCTCCGCCCCGGTCTCCCGGATCAGCGCGGCGAGATCCGGCCCGCTCGGCACGTCCAGCCCGGACGGCGGCGCGATGTCGCACACCCCGGCCAGCTCGGCCCGCCCGGCCGCCGCCAGCCGCCGGACGTTCGCCAGGTGGTTGCGCCCGTAGCCGTTGACCCCGGCGACCACGACCCGCACGGGCGTCACGGCGCGGCCCACCGCGTCGGCGCGCCCGTCGCCCGCAGCTCCGCGCCGGTGATCTCCACCGGGGGCGGGCCGGCGAGCAGCCCGAGGTCGGTGAGCGTGGCGTCCTCCGGCGCCTCCACCATCGCGGGATGGTGCAGGGCGAGGGCGAGCTGGCCCGACAGCTCGGTGAGCAGGTGCGGGTACACCGGGACGTCGAAGACGCGGGCGAGCTCGGCGATGCGCAGGAACGGCGTGATCCCCCCGACCCGCACCACGTTCGGCTGGACGACGTCGCACGCACCGGCGGTCAGCAGGTCGCGGAAGCCGTGGGTGGTGGTGACGTTCTCCCCCACGGCGACCGGCGTGCCGATGCTCCGGCGCAGCTCGACGTGGGCGGCGAGGTCGTCGGCGGGCAGCGGCTCCTCGATCCAGGCCAGGTCGAACCGCTCCAGCGCCCGCAGCGCGGTGCGGGCCCGGTGCAGGTCCCACCGCTGGTTCGCGTCGATCATCAGCGCGGTGCCGGGGCCGACGACGTCCCGGACGGCCGCGACCCGCGCGACGTCCTCGGCGAGCGACGGCCGCCCCACCTTGATCTTGACGGCCGGGTACCCGGCGGCGGCCCAGCGCTCGGCCTGGGCGGTCAGCTCGTCCAGCGGGTAGTGCCGGTTGATCCCGCTGCCGTAGACGGGGACGGCGTCGCGCCGCGCCCCGAGGACGTCCACCAGGGAGCGGTCACCGCATTCCAGGTCCCACAGCGCGAGATCGACCCCCGCCATGGCGATCGGGACGATCCCGGCACGTCCCGCCTCGCCGAGACGCGCCGAAAGCCGGTCCCAGACGACGCCCGGGTGCGCCGGAAGCCCGATCACCGCGTCGCGGACATCGTGCTCCAGCAGCGCCTGCACCGCGTGCATCCCGATCTGCGGCGTCCAGGAGATCCCGGTTCCGGACCGCCCGTCGTCCAGTGTCAGCGTGACGAACAGGACGTGGTTGCACGGCACGTCCGCGCCCCACGGCCGGGCCAGCGGCACCGACCGCGCGACGACCGCCAGGTCCTTGATCATTTCTGCTCCTTGAGCACGAGTGCCTTGATCACGAGCGCCTTGGTCCCGAGCGCCTTGATCCTGAGCACCTTGATCCCAAACGTCATGGGGGCCGCCCTTCAGGCGAGCTCGGTGCGCCAGCTGCGCTTGGCGGTCCAGCCGAGCAGCCGCTCGGCCTTGGCGGAGGAGAACGCCGGGGAGGTGCCGGTGAGCGCGCCGGCGGCCTCGGCGGTCGCGGGGAAGAACCGGGGCAGCAGTTCGGCCAGCGGCTCGCGGGCCAGCGCGTCCCCGGCACCGGCGAAGAACACCTCGCCGTTGCGTTCGAGCCGGGGCAACTGGGCGAGGAGCGCGCCGATGAACTCGCCGGCGTCCCGGGCGTCGAGGTAGTTGAACAGCGACACGCTGCCGATCTCCGGCCGGTCCAGCCGCTCGCGGAGGGTGTGCCCGGACTGGGTCGGGGCGCCCTCCCACTCCTCGGGCGCGATCACGAAGCAGGGGCGGAACGCCGCCATCCGCGTGCCGGTGGCGGAGCGGGCGAACGTCTGCATGGTCTGCTCGGCGACCAGCTTCGACAGGCTGTAGACGTTCCAGGGCCGCGGCGGGTGCTCCTCGTCCAGCGGCAGGTAGGCGGGCGTCCAGCCGCCGGGCGCGCCGTAGCCCAGCACCGTGGGGCTGCTCGCGACGACCAGCTCCGGCACGTCCAGCGCCACCGCGGCCGCGCACACGTTGAACGCCAGCTGGGTGTTGACGCGGAACGTCGTGGCGTCCGTCCGGCCGAAGGGCACCGCGATGGCGGCGAGATGGACGACGGCGTCCGGCCGGAAACGGGTGATCGCCGAGTGGGCCTCGCCCAGATCGGTGAGGTCGGCGGGCAGGGACTGGGCGGCCTCCCCCGGGGTGCCCGGGGCGCTGTCGACGCCGATCACCTCGTGTCCGGCGGCCGCCAGCGTGGTGACGACGCTCCGGCCCAGCCGGCCCGCGCTTCCGGTGACGAGCACTCTGCTCACCGCATGGACTCCTTCGGTGCTGCAACCAGTTGCAGTAACGATCGCCCCCGGGGGGCCGGACGTCAAGGCATCAGCGCTCCACCAGTACAAACGGTCGCAGTGATCACTCCGACCTTGCAAACGGTTGCGTTAGGGTGGGCGCCATGGCAGTGACTATCCGGGACGTCGCGCACGCGTCCGGCGTGCACGTGTCGACGGTGTCGCGGACCTTCTCCGCGCCGCACATGGTGAACGCCGAGACGCGGACCCGGGTGCTGGCGGTGGCGGAGCGGCTCGGCTACCGGCCCAACCGGGCGGCCCGGTCCCTCACCACCGGCCGGACGAACAACCTCGGGCTGATCGTCGCCGATCTCGCGAACCCGTTCTTCCCCCCGCTGATCAAGGCCGCCCAGGCCGCCGCCCGCGCCCGGGACTACCACCTGTTCGTCGCCGACACCGACGAGGATCCCGCCAAGGAGCAGGAACTCGTCCTGGCCTTCTCCAAGCAGGTCGACGGCATCGTGCTGTGCAGCCCCCGGTCGTCGAACAAGGCGCTGGAGAAGCTGGTCAAGACGATCCCGTTCGTCCTGGTCAACCGGCGGCTGCGCGGGGTGACGACCGTGGTCATGGACGTCGCCCGCGGCGCCCGCACGGCGATGGAGCACCTCGCGGGGCTGGGCCACCGGCGCGTCGCCCTCGTGTCGGGGCCGTCCGGGTCGTGGACGAGCGGCGAGATCCGCAAGGCCGTCACGGACAGGCCCGGCGTCGAGACGGTCGTCATCGGCCCCAACGCGCCCACCGAGGAGGGCGGCGTCACCGTCGCCGGCCAGGTGGCGGCGTCGGGCGTGACCGCCGTGCTCGCCTACAACGACCTCGTGGCCATCGGCCTCATCGAGGGCCTGGAGGAACTGGGCGTCGGCGTCCCCGGCGACATCAGCGTGATCGGCATCGACGGCAGCATCACCGGGCGCCTGTACCGGCCCAAGCTCACCACGGTCGCCATGCCCACGGCCGACGCCGGGCGCATGGCCGTCGACCTGCTCATCACGTCGATGAGCGCGGCGGCCGTCCTGGAGACCCACCTGGTGGTCCGCGAGTCCACCGCTCCCCCCAAGGCTCCGACCTCTGCCCCCGGGAGAGGTGGGAGCGGCTCCCCCCACTGAAAGGCAGGCCCCATGTCAGGTCACGACCTCTTCGGCGTCACCCCGGAAGGCGAGCAGGTCGACCGGTACGTGCTGGACAACGGGCGGTTGCGCGTCGCGGTCCTCACCCTCGGCGCGACCGTCCAGCGGCTGGAGGTGGCCGACGGCACCAACGTGGTGCTCGGCCTCGGCTCGGTGGACGACTACCTGCACCGCAGCCGGTACTTCGGCGCGGTCGTCGGACGGTACGGCAACCGCATCGGCCACGCCAGGTTCACCCTCGACGGCAAGGAGTACCGGCTCGCGGCGAACGACGGTGCGCACAGCCTGCACGGCGGCGTCCGCGGCTTCGACAAGCGGGTGTGGCGGGCCGAGCCCGCGGGTCCCGCGGATCTCCTGCTGAGCCTGGTGAGCCCCGACGGCGAGGAGGGCTACCCCGGCAGGCTGGCGGCGAGCGTCCGCTACCTGCTGGACGGCGACACGCTGCGGCTGGAGTACCGCGCGACGACCGACGCCCCGACCGTGCTCAACCTGACCAACCACTCCTACTTCAACCTCGCGGGCGGCGGTGACGTGCGCGGCCACGTGGTGACGATGGAGGCCGACCACTACCTGCCGGTGGACGAGGGGAAGATCCCCACGGGCGAACCGGCCCCGGTGGCGGGGACGCCGTTCGACTTCACCGTCCCCGCCCGCGTGGACGCGCGGCTCGGCGGCCGCTACGACCACTGCTACGTCTTCACCACCGGCGCCCACTCCGGTGCGCGGCCCGGCGGCCACGGCGAGGAGGACCACGACCTCCGCGGCCGGGCCACGGTCACCGACCCGGACAGCGGCCGTTCGCTGGAGGTCGCCACCACCGAACCGGGCGTGCAGTTCTACACCGGCCACATGCTGGACGGCGCCGCCACCCCGTTCGGCCCGTTCGCGGGCCTGTGTCTGGAGACCCAGCGGTTCCCCGACGCGCCGAACCGGCCGGAGTTCCCGTCCGCGGTGCTGCGCCCCGGGACGACGCACGTCTCGGTCACCGAGTACCGCTTCGGCGTCTCCTGACCCCGCTGCAAACGGTTGTAGTAACAAGCGGCGCGGACGGAAGTCTTCTCGCGACGCTCCGTCCGCAGAAACAACGTTGACCTGCCGAAATACCGGAACCGGCCAGCGCGGACAGTGAGGTATCTCACTGCAAAGGGTTGACGACATCTCCGCCAGCGCGCTAAGAAAGCGCTATCTCAACACCCTCCGACCCACCGAAGGGCGAGTGATGACGCTTAGGCCCGCCGCGGCCGGTCCGGCGCCGGAGACGGCCGGGCCGCCGGTCACGTCCTCCCCCGTGGAGCCGGGCGACCGCCCGCCCGGACGCCGCAAGAGCTCCCGTGCCCGCGCGCAGGCGTGGACCGCCTACCTGTTCCTGGCCCCCTGGTTCCTCGGCCTGTTCGCCATCACGCTCGGCCCGATGATCGCGTCGCTGTACCTGTCGTTCACCGACTACAGCCTGCTGAGCGAGGCGCAGTGGATCGGCCTGGACAACTACGACAGGATGTTCACGGCCGACGACCGCTACCTCAACTCGCTCAAGGTCACGACCATCTACGTGGTCGTCTCGGTCCCCCTCCAGCTCGCATTCGCCCTCGGGCTGGCGCTGGCGCTGGACAAGGGGCTGCGCGGGCTGTCGTTCTACCGGTCGATGTTCTACCTGCCCTCGCTGCTCGGGGGCAGCGTGGCGATCTCCATCCTGTGGCGCAAGATCTTCGGGACGGACGGGATCGTCAACACGTTCCTGGGCTGGTTCGGCTACCAGGGGCAGGGCTGGGTCACGAGCCCCGACACCGCGCTGTGGACACTGATCATCCTGCACGTCTGGACGTTCGGCGCCCCGATGGTGATCTTCCTGGCCGGGCTCCGGCAGATCCCGCAGAACCTCTACGAGGCGGCGCGGGTCGACGGGGCCGGGCGGATCCGGCAGTTCCGCTCGATCACGCTGCCGCTGCTCACGCCGATCATCTTCTTCAACGCCGTGCTCGAAGTGATCAAGTCGTTCCAGTCGTTCACCCAGTCGTTCGTCGTCAGCGGCGGCACCGGCGGACCGGTCGACTCGACCCTCTTCTACACGCTCTACCTCTACCTCAAGGGCTTCAAGAACTACGAGATGGGCTACGCGGCCGCCATGGCGTGGGTGCTCCTCCTCATCATCGCGGTCCTGACCGCCGTCAACTTCCTCATGTCTCGATTCTGGGTCTTCTATGGCGACGACAAGTAAGCGGGCGACCGGCGGACCGGCTGCGGGCGGGCGCGTGCCGATCCTGTTCCGCCCCGCCTCGCGGCTGACCAAGCACGTCCTGCTGATCGTGTTCGGGCTGTTCATGCTCTACCCGCTGCTCTGGATGCTCTCCAGCTCGGTCAAGCCCGAGGAACTGATCTTCCGGGAGCCCGGCCTGGTGCCGTCCGAGGTGACCGGCGAGAACTACTCCGGCGGCTGGGACGCGCTCAAGCACTCCTTCGGCTACTACATGTGGAACTCGGCGGTCATCACCGGCCTGGCGGTCGCCGGCAACCTGCTCGCCTGCTCGCTGGCGGCCTACGCGTTCGCGCGGCTGGAGTTCCCGTTCAAGAAGCTCTGGTTCGCGATCATGCTGGTCTCGATCATGCTGCCGCACCACGTGACGGTCGTGCCGCAGTACATCGCGTTCAACAAGATCGACTGGATCAACACGATCTGGCCGATCGTCGTGCCGAAGTTCCTGGCCACCGACGCATTCTTCATCTTCCTGATGGTGCAGTTCATCCGCACCCTCCCCCGGGAACTGGACGAGGCGGCCGCGATCGACGGCGCGGGGCACTTCCGCACGTTCCTCCAGGTGGTCATGCCGCTGTGCGTGCCCGCGCTGGCCACCACGGCGATCTTCACGTTCATCTGGACGTGGAACGACTTCTTCACCCAGAACCTCTACCTCACCAATTCCGACAACCTCACGGCCCCGGTCGCGCTGCGCCATTTCATGGACACGAGCGGCGACTCCTCCTGGGGGCCGATGTTCGCGATGTCGATCGTCTCGATCGGCCCCATCTTCGGTTTCTTCCTGGCCGGCCAGAAATACCTCGTCCGAGGCATCTCGACCACCGGCCTCAAGTAGCGGCCCTCCACAACCCCACCCCTGTCCCCCCGGAGGTACAACAGATGAAGCGCATTCTGGCGGCCGCGGCCGCCACCCTCCTCGCGGTGTCGGCCACCGCGTGCGGAGGCGGCGACGACGGGTCCGGCGGCAAGACGAAGGTCGTCTTCTCCTACTGGGGCAACGACTCGCGGCAGAAGCTGACCGAGGCCGCCATCGCCGAGTTCGAGAAGAAGAACCCCGCGATCGACGTCGAGGGCGACTTCTCCGACTGGGACAGCTACTACGAGAAGCTCGCCACCAAGACCGCGGCCGGGGAGGCCCCGGACGTCATGTCGATCGAGATCCGCGGCCTGGCGGAGTTCGCGAACCGCGGCATCCTCGCCGACGTGGCCGGGAAGGTCGACACCGCCGGACTCGACCAGGAGGTCCTCAAGGCCGGGCAGGTCGACGGCAAGCAGTACGCGATCCCCACCGGGGTCAACGCCTTCCCGATGATCGTCAACGAGACGGCGCTGGCGGAGCACGGCCAGAAGCTCCCGGACGACAAGACGTGGACCTGGGACGACTACATCGCCACGTCCCAGAAGGTGACCGAGGAGAGCGGCGGCGAGGTCTGGGGCACCGAGTACAACGAGAACCCCGCGTTCCTGCAGATCTTCGCCGCGCAGCGCGGCGAGCAGTTCTACTCCGGCGGCAAGGTCGCGCTGACCGAGCAGACCATCAAGGACTGGTGGGCCCTGCTGCAGAAGATCATCGACACCAAGGCCGGGCCGGGCGCCGCCGAGATGCTGGAGACCGGCACCAAGGTCGACCAGGCGCTGCTCGCCACCAACAAGAGCGTGTTCGGGAGCTGGTGGAGCAACCAGCTCGACGCGCTGACCAAGGGCTCCGGCCAGGAGCTGAGCCTGCTGCGCATGCCGAAGTCGCCGGGCGCCACCGCGTCCGGCATGTTCCTGCAGCCGGCGATGTACTACACGATCTCGGCGAAGACCGAGGAGGGCGCCGCGGCGCAGAAGTTCGTCGACTTCCTGGTCAACGACCCGGCCGCCGGCGCGATCCTGCTCAGCGACCGCGGCCTGCCCACCAACTCCGCGGTCGTCACCGCGATCAAGGACAAGCTGTCGCCGGCCGACCAGAAGGTCCTGGCCTTCATGGACTCGATCAAGAGCGATCTCAGCCCGATCGTCGTCCCGCCGAAGGGCGCGATGGAGATGGAGGACATCCTGAAGCGCGCCACCGACTCGGTGCTGTTCGGCGAGGCGAAGCCCGACGAGGCCGCCAAGACCTTCCTGACCGAGGCCAACAACGCCCTGTCCCAGTAACGCGGCCCGGTAGGGCCGCGGCCCAGTAACACCGCGGCCCTGGAACACCGGCGTCCCAGCACCACCCGACGAGCCGTGCGGCCCTTGACGTCCTCCCCCGCCTGAAGTGAAGGCGGGGGATTCCACCCCATTCCCCTACGCAGGCAGGAGAGCAGGTTGAGGTTCGCGGTTCACCGGCCCGCCCAACGGCGTGCCTCCCCGCGCGGCCACCGTGCGTCCCACGGCGGTATCCCTGATGTTGCATGCTGCGTTGACGTCGGCGTTGGCCCGATGCCCGCAGGCCGCACACCGGAACACCGCTTGGCTCTCGCGGTTGTCCGGGGCCCGGTGCCCGCAGGGGTTGCAGGTCTGCGACGTGTAACGCGGGTCGACCTTGACGACTCGTCCCGGAGCCTTGTGCTCCAGCCGGGCGGCGAGCCGGCCCCAACCATTGGCGAGGATGCCCCGGTTGAGCCCGGCCTTGGCGCCGACGTTCACGCCCGGCTCCTCCAGGGTGCCGCGCACCGAGCGGGTCATGGCCGCCACGTTCAGGTCCTCAACGGCGATGACGTCGAAACGGCGCGCCAGACCGGTCGAGGTCTTCTCCACCCAATCCTTGCGGCGGTCGGCCTCACGCGCCTTGAGGCGGGCGATGGCGGCCTTGACCCGTGCGCGGCGGTTCGACCCCGGTTTCGCGCGGGCCAGCCGCCGCAGCAACCGGTCCAGCCGCTCGGCCTCGCCCGCCGTCAGGCCCGGCACGTTCAGGGTCTCGCCGGTCGACAACGCGGCCGACACCGCCACCCCCCGGTCGACGCCGACCGCCGCACCGTTGCCGGGAGCGGGGACGGGGTCGGGGATCGCGGCGAACGCGACATGCCACCGGCCGGCGCGGTCGCGGGTCACCCGGAACGACTTCACCCCGCCGGGTACCGGGCGGGACCAGCGGAACCGCACCCACCCCACCTTCGGGATCCGCACCTGGCCGGTGCGGCGGTTCAACCGCCGCACCTCCCACGCCGGGCCGCGGGCTCCCACGATCCGGAACCCCTCGTGCCGCCCGGCCTTGCGCCAAGTGGGCCGCCGGTGCGTGCCCGCGAAGAAGTTCGCCATCGCCTGCGCGAAATCCTTCAGCGCCTGCTGCTGCACCGTCACCGAACCGGCCGCCAGCCACCCGAACGCGGCGCGGGCCTCGGTCAACTGGCGGCACTGCACCGCAAAACCCGGGGCCGCGCCGCGCCGCGGCGTCCACCACCCGTGCTGCTCCACCGCCAGGTTCCACACGAACCGGGCATGCGCACAATGCTCCAACAACCCCGCCTCCTGGGCAGGGGTCGGACACAACCGGTACCGGGACACGCCCGCACCATACCGACCGCCACCGACAAAACCCGGAGAGTCACCGCGCCGCGTTTCCTCCCCGCCCTCAAGTCAAGGACGGGGCATCCACACTGTAGGTACCCGGTGAAACGGCCGGGCCGCACGGCTCCCCCACACCCGGCGCCCCTGATCCCTGGAGTTCCCCGCACCATGCGATACGCCTTCGTCGGGCTCGGCCACCGGGCGCAGATGTACGTCGACGCGCTGCTCGGCGAGTGGCGCGACACCGGCGAGATCGTCGCGCTCTGCGACCCCAACCGGACCCGCCTGCGCTACCACCTCGAGCGGATCGGCCGCGACGTCCCGTGCTTCGCGCCCGAGCAGTTCGGGAAGATGCTCGAAACCTGCGACGCCGTCGTGGTCGCCACCGTCGACTCCGCCCACGCCCGCTACGTGGTCGCCGCCCTCGACGCGGGCAAGGACGTCGTCGTGGAGAAGCCGCTGTGCACCACCGCCGAGGACTGCGCGGCCATCGCCGCGGCGGCCGAGCGGAGCACCGGCAGGCTCGTCGTCACGTTCAACTACCGCTACTCGCCGCGCAACAGCGCGGTCCGCCGGGTGATCGCGGAGGGCGCGATCGGCGAGGTCACCTCGGTGCACTTCGGGTGGGCGCTCGACACCATCCACGGTGCCGACTACTTCCGCCGCTGGCACCGGGACAGGGCGAACTCGGGCGGCCTGCTGGTGCACAAGGCCAGCCACCACTTCGACCTGGTCAACTGGTGGATCGCCGATGCCGCCGCGTCCGTCTACGCCCAGACCTCCCTGCGCTTCTACGGCGCCGGGAACGCCCGGGCGCGCGGGCTCGCGGACCGGCCCGCGCGGGCGTTCGGCGCCCCGGGACTCGGCACGGACCCGTTCCTGCCGGACCTGTCCGCCGACCCCCGGCTGAAGCGCCTCTACCTGGACGCCGAGCACGAGGACGGCTACCTCCGGGACCGGGACGTGTTCGGCGAAGGCGTGAGCATCGACGACAACATGTCGGTGCTCGTCCGGTACGAGGGCGGCGCGCTGCTGACCTACTCCCTCAACGCCCACGCGCCCGCCGAGGGGTACCGGGTGGTCGTCAACGGCACCGCCGGACGGCTGGAGCTGGACGTCGTCGAGCGGGCGTGGACACCGCCGCACGCGGCGATCGACCCGACCGCGTCCGGGAAGGAGCACGCGGAGGGCGCGGCGGAGCGGCTCGTCCTGCACCGGCACTGGCGGCGGCCGGAGGAGATCGCGATCGTGGGGGGCGCGGGCGCGCACGGCGGCGGCGACGTCCTGCTGCTCGACGACGTGTTCCGCGGCCCGTCGGACGACCCGCTCGCCCGCCAGGCGGGGTACCGCGCGGGTGTCGCCGGGGTGCTGGTCGGCGTGGCCGCGAACCGCTCGGCGGCGACCGGCCTTCCGGTCGTCCTCGCGGACGGCGGCACCCGGCTGGCCGGCTGACCCGCCGGCGGGCACGGAAAGGCGCCGGCGACCATTATGCCGAGCGCTTTATGCGACGCTGCCCATTCGACACTTGTCACAATTGCCCCCGACCGTTGTGCATGAAAAGAATGGAAAACCATTGACGCGTTCACGGTCGACCCCTACCTTATGAGAAAGCGCTTTCTGTAGCACGCTCCCCGCCATGTCCGCTGCCGTGCCGCCGCAGCCGAATTCGCCGCACAAGGGGCTGGTCCCATGCGCCCGCGCTCCCACCTCCGGATCCGTTCACCCCCGCGTACCCCCGGTGCACCCCTCAGCAGGGCCATTCGGGGACGAGACCAGGCCACCGGTCTGATGATCACCAGAGATCGAAAGGAGAGGCGAGGATGAGAAGAGCAGTCGCACTGCGACTATCCGCGGCGTCGGCGACGCTGGCCCTTGCGGCCACGGCCGGTGTCGTCCTGTCGATGCCCCAGGTCGCGGCGGCGGCCGGTACCGCCACCGGCTACGCGACCCAGAACGGCGGGACCACCGGCGGCGCGGGCGGGCAGACGGTCCGGGCCACCACCGGCACCGCGATCCACGCGGCCCTGTGCGGCCGGGCCAGCAGCAGCACCCCGATCACCATCGAGGTGGAGGGGACCGTCAACCACGGCAACACGAGCAAGGTGTCCGGCGGCAGCTGCAACACCGCCGACGGCGTGATCGAGCTCAAGCAGATCAGCAACGTGACGATCATCGGGGTCGGGAGCGGAGCCGTCTTCGACCAGGTCGGCATCCACATCCGCGAGGCCAGCAACATCATCATCCAGAACGTGACCGTCCGGAACGTCAAGAAGTCCGGCTCGCCCACGTCGAACGGCGGTGACGCCATCGGCATGGAGAGCGACGTCCGCAACGTCTGGGTCGATCACACCACCCTGGAGGCGTCCGGCGGGGAGGACGAGGGGTTCGACGGCCTCTTCGACATGAAGAACAACACCCGGTACGTGACCCTGTCCTATAGCGTCCTGCGGAACTCCGGCCGCGGCGGACTGGTCGGCAGCAGCGAGAGCGACCTGTCGAACGGCTTCATCACGTACCACCACAACCTGTACGAGAACATCGACTCCCGGACGCCGCTGCTGCGCGGCGGCACCGCCCACATCTACAACAGCCACTTCAGGAACATCAGCAAGTCCGGCATCAACTCCAGGGCCGGGGCGCAGGCCAGGGTCGACAACAACTACTTCGAGGACTCCAAGGACGTCCTCGGCACCTTCTACACCGACCAGGCCGGGTACTGGCAGGTCAACGGCAACATCTTCGACAACGTGACCTGGTCGAGCCCGGGCGACGACAACCAGCCCGCCGGCCCGAACCCGCGGTCCAACACCAGCGTGAGCATCCCCTACTCCTACAGCCTGGACAGGGCGGACTGCGTGCCGGACGTCGTGAGCCGGACGGCGGGCGCCGGCAAGGGCCTGCGCGTGTCGGACGGCAACTGCACGCCGCAGACGCCCACGCAGACACCGACGCCGACCGTGCCGGGCGGCACCAACCTCAGCATCGGGGCGGGCTCAGACGGCTCCAGCAAGGCCGCCGGGACGAGCTACGGCAACGTCCGCGACGGTGACATGGGCACCTACTGGTCGCCGGCCGGCTCCACCGGCTCCATCTCGATCAAGTGGGGCTCCCCCACCACCGTCTCCTCGATCAACATCCGGGAGGCGGCGGGCTCGGCGGGCGCCATCGGGTCGTGGCGCGTCCTCGACCACGATGCCGGCACGGTGCTGGCCTCCGGCAGCGGGGCGGGCGCGATCGCCGTCCCGCGCACCACCCTGCGCAAGATCACCTTCGAGATCACCGGCTCGTCCGGCACCCCCCGGGTCGCCGAGTTCGAGACCTACGCCGGCTGATCACGCGGGCTGATCACACCGGCTGATCACACCGGCTGGTCACGCAACCCGCCCTCGGAATCCGCTCCCGCAACCCGCTCGCCCGGCCGCTCCGGCCCGCCCCGGACCGGCCGGGCGAGCGGCCGTGCACCAGCCCGCCGAATACCGGCCCGCCCGGCCGGGTACCTCGTGTCAGGCGATCCAGCCGTCGTCGCGCGCCCGCTCCAGCACCTGCTCCGCCGCGCGGCTGTCGAGCATCTCCAGGCCGCGGACCGCCCAGAAGCGCAGTGACTCGTCCGGGCTCTCCAACTGGTCGCGGAACACGCCCAGCGCCTCCGGGGCGCGGGCCTCGGCGATGAGTTCCAGCAGCCGGCAGCGCAGGTCGTCGTCCGCCTCCGCCGCGAACTCCCCGATCAGCTCGCCCGCGTACGCGTCGGCGTGCTCGCGCAGGAAGTCGAACGCGCCTTCCCGTGCCTGGGGGTCCGTCTTCCGCATGTGTTGCATGGCCTGATCGAAACGCCGCCGCGACATGTGCCCAACTCTACGACCGGACACCGACACACCGGCTGGACATGGCGCGCAAAAGCCCGCATTGCGGGCCTGACCTGGCCCTTTCGTTTACCGGTGCCTCCCGGCGGAATAGTCCGCCACAGACGCATTGGAGGCTGCCCATGGCCATCTACCAGTACCGCTGCGAGAAGTGCGGGGCGTTCGACGTCTCGCGCCCGATCGGTACCGCCGCCGCCGCGGAGATCTGCGCGGGCTGCGGCGGCGCGGCGGCCCGCGTGTTCACCTCGCCGCACCTCGCCCGCATGTCCCGCCCGCTCGCGAGGGCGCTCCAGGCCCAGGAGGCGAGCGCCGACGAGCCGCGGGTGGTCAGGCGGGCGCCTTCCCGCGAGTCCGCGGCACCGCCCGCCGATCCGCGGCACGCGCTGCTGCCACGCCCTTGAGCCTGCCCCGCCCTTTCAGCCCGCCGAAGGGCCGTCCACACGGCCCGATGACTCTCTTCGGAGGAAGATATGCCCGAAGTCGTGTTCCGCGTCGACCAGTCGAAGTCGATGCGCGACCAGGATGTCCCCGGCCATAACCGGTGGCATCCCGACATACCGGCGGCGGTCACCGTCCGTCCGGGGTCGGAGGTCCGCATCGAGTCCCGGGAGTGGATGGACGGGCAGGTCGTCAACGACGACTCGGCCAACGACATCCGGGATCTCGACCTCAACGTCAACCACATGCTGAGCGGCCCGATCGCGGTGGAGGGCGCCGAGCCCGGCGACCTGATCGTCGTCGACATCCTCGACATCGGCCCCGTCCCGCAGGAGACCGGTGCGGTCGCCGGCCAGGGCTGGGGCTACACCGGGATCTTCGCCCGGGGCAACGGCGGCGGGTTCCTCACCGACTGGTATCCCGACCCGTGCAAGGCGATCTGGGACTTCCACGGTCAAATGGCCACGTCCCGCCACATCCCCGGTGTCCGCTTCACCGGCATCACGCACCCCGGCCTGTTCGGCAGCGCGCCGTCCGCCGACATGCTGGCCCGCTGGAACCGCCGCGAGCAGGCCCTCATCGACACCGACCCGGACAAGGTGCCGCCGCTCGCCCTGCCGCCCGAGCCGACGGAGGTGCTCGCGGGCACCCTCACCGGCTCCGACCTGGAGCGGGTCGGCCGCGAGGGCGCCCGGACCGTCCCGCCCCGGGAGAACGGCGGCAACCAGGACATCAAGAACTTCAGCCGGGGCTCGCGGGTTTTCATGCCCGTCTACGTGCCCGGCGGGCTGCTGTCCACCGGCGACCTGCACTTCAGCCAGGGCGACGGCGAGATCACGTTCTGCGGCGCGATCGAGATGGGCGGGTTCCTCGACGTGCACCTCGACCTGATCAAGGGCGGGATGGAGAAGTACGGGGTGACCACCAACCCCATCTTCATGCCGGGCAACGTCGAGCCCCGCTACGACGAGTTCATCTCGTTCATCGGCATCTCCGTCGACCACCAGACCGACACCAACCATCACCTCGACGCCACGCTGGCCTACCGGAACGCGGTGCTGAACGGCATCGAGTACCTGAAGAAGTTCGGGTACACGGGCGAGCAGGCGTACCTGCTGCTGGGCACGGCACCGATCGAGGGGCGGCTCAGCGGCGTCGTCGACATCCCCAACGCCTGCTGCTCCCTCTACCTGCCCACGGCCATCTTCGACTTCGACGTCCGGCCCACGGCCGACGGGCCCGTCCGCGCCGACCGCGGCCAGTGCGCCACGGCTGACTGACGGCGCGTCCGCCTGAGCCGCCGACCGTCCGGCCGGCGGCTCACAGGTGGTCGCGCGGGATGACGACCGACCAGTTCCGGGAGTGGACCCGGTTACCGCGCTCGTAGGCGTCCAGTTGCGCGTGGAGGTGGAAGTCGGTCTCGGTGGAGGTCAGCTTGGTACGGGTCTCCGTGTTGACCTCCCAGTCGTCCCGGACGAAGCCCATGCGCCACTGGACGTCGCCGTACACGGAGGTGAAGTCGTCGCCCGTCCAGCCGTAGGTCTCGGTCACCCGGCGCGCGATCCGCATGTCGATGTCGTCGATGCGGACGACGCCCAGGTCCTTGACCACGTGGAGCGCCGACTTGTACGTCACCAGGTCGCGGGACACCGTCCAGCCCTCCTCGCCCGACTTGAGGAGGGTCGTCGGGACGGGCGGCGTCCCCTCCGGCTCGCCGAACGGGCTGACGTGCGGTTCGTCGGGCGCCTTGATCGGGCGCACCGGCAGTTCGAGGTAGCAGGGCCCGGTGTAGAGCGCCAGGCGGACCGGTCGTGGCGGTGGCCATGCCAGCGGCCAGTACGACGTCGAGACCGACAGGCGGATCCGGTGTCCGGGCGGGAAGGCGTGCGCCATACCGTTCAGCGTGATCCGGACCTCGTACCGCTGTCCGGGCTCAAGGCGCCGGGGCATTTCGTGGTCCGTGCGGTGTGTGAGGTTGAGCAGCCCGTAGGTGACGCGGGTGGCGCGGCCGTCCGGGGCCACGTCCGACAGCCGGACGGCGACCATCGCGTCCGGTCCGGTCACCGCCAGCACCAGCCGCACCACCGGGGAGCCGAGGACCTCGCACCGCCGGTCGAGGATGTCGCTGTCGAAGACGAGTGACCCGCCGTCCTCCTCGCGCTGGTCGTAGGGGAGGTCGGGGGGCGCGTTGTAGGAGCACCACTTGCCGGCGAACTGCCCCACCGACAGCGGGGACTCCACGGTCAGCTCCTCGCGCGGCACCTGCTCGCCCTCCGCGGCGATGCGGGTGCGCTCCAGCGGATACCTGCGGATGGGGATGCGGGGCGACGGCCAGGACCGCTCACCCACCCAGCGTCCCGGACGCTTCTGGTACGCGGTGGACGGCGGCACGGTCTCCTGCATGTAGATGCGCAGGCGCGGCTCGTCCATCACGCCGTTGTCGGCGCCCTTGAGCCAGTGGTCCCACCAGCGCACGAGTTCCTGGAGGAAGCCGATCGCCGGGCCGGGTTCGCCGAGGTGGGGGTACTTGTGCGACCAGGGGCCGATGAGCCCCATGGTGGGCGCCCTGAGGTTGGCGAGGACGCGGAACACGGCGTTGGAGTATCCGTCGGCCCAGCCGCTCACCGCGAGCACGGGGCACTGGACGTCGGCGTAGTTCTCGGAGATCGATCCGTGCTGCCAGAACCCGTCGCGGCGCTGGTGCCGGAGCCAGTTCGCGAGCCACAGCCCGCTGTGCTCCAGGCGTTCGTGCCACATGTCGCGCCACCGTTCGCCGACGACCGCGGGGTCCGGCGGGCACGAGGTGTAGGCGAACATCGTGGACGCCCACGAGAGGTTGTCGCTCAGCAGGCAGCCGCCCATGTAGTGGACGTCGTCGGCGTACCGGTCGTCGCTGAAGCACAGCGCGGCGATCGCGCCGAGACCGGGCGGGCGGCGGGCGGCGACCTGCAGCGCGTTGAACCCGCCCCAGGAGATGCCCATCATCCCCGCGCGGCCGTTCGACCAGGGCTGGGCGGCGAGCCAGGCGAGGATCTCCTCGGCGTCGCGCAGTTCGCGTTCCAGGTACTCGTCGGTGAGGACGCCTTCGGAGTCACCCGTGCCGCGAATGTCGACCCGCACGCACGCATAGCCGTGACCGGCCATGTACGGGTGGTGGATGGAGTCCCGCACCGCCGTTAAATCCCGCTTGCGGTAAGGGATGAATTCCAGAATGGCCGGGACCGGTTCGTCGTCGGAGCCGACCGGCCGCCAGATGCGCGCGGCGAGCCGTACGCCGTCCGAGACGGGAATCCATACGTTCTCGTCCTCCCGCACCGCGTAGGGCAGTGACGTCACCGTGCGCATCATGTCCCTCCCCTGTGACCCGTTCCCGGCCGGCCCGGCCTACTCGTCGATCTCGATCGGCAGCCGCGCCAGGCACCGCTCGTAGCGGGCCGTCAGTTCCGACTCGTCCGCGGCGCCCATGAAGATCTGGCCGATCTCGTAGCTGTAGCTGTCCTGCAGCGGCAGCTCGGACAGCCGGTCGCCGGGCCGCACGGAGATGTTCACCATCGTGCCGGGCAGTTCCCGCTCGACCGCCGCGATCTCCCCGGCCGTGGGCACGCGCCGGACGACGCCGTCGGTGAACCGCTTGACGAACCATTTCGCGGCCACGCCGTACTCGCCGCCGCCCGGCCGCCGCAGTTCCGGGTCGAGCCCCAGCGCGAGCCGCACCATGTACTGGTGGTTGGGCACGCCGTCCACGTGCCAGAACAGCGGGGCGTGGGACTGGGAGTGGCGGGGGTTCACCTCCAGCAGGCTGATCGCGTCCTTCTCCCGGTCCCAGAAGAACTCCACGTTGAACGTCGTGGAGTCGAGCCCGACGCGGTCGATCACGCGGGTGGTGACGCCGACCATGCGGTCGATGACGTCGCCGGGCAGGCAGGACGGGTACCGGTAGCGCTGGAACGTCGGCCGGTCCGGGTAGCCGATGGAGTCGACGACGCCGTAGACGTGCACCTCCCCTTCGGCCCGCCATCCCTCGACCGTGACCTGGGCGCCTTCGATCGACTCCTCGGCGAGGCACGCCATGCCGCCGACCCGGGCGATCTCCGGCGGGAGGTCGAGGCGGGCCAGCACGGATTCGAACGGCCTGCCGAGGTGGCCGATCCCCGCGCGGATCGCGGCGACCGCCCGGTCGAACTCCTTGTCGTCCACCACCAGGTACGCCAGGACCGCCGCCGCCGACTTCACCGGCTTGAGCCACATCGGGTAGCGCAGGCCGGGCGGCGGCCGGGCGCGGTCCGTCCGGATGTCCACGAGCCCGAACGCGGGCAGCTCGTCGATCACCTCGCGCTGCTCGATGCGGCTCCAGTACTTGTGCTCGCACTTCACGACGGATTCCAGGCTCGACGAGCGCAGGCCGTACCGGGCGCACAGGACCGGGACCATCGTGGTGACGGGGAAGTCCCAGAACCCGATGATCGCGTCGATCGGCCCGTCGAAGGCGTCGAGCTGCTCCTGCGCCCGTGCCACCGCCCGGTCGAAGTCGATCACGCCCAGCCGCAGCTCCCGGCGCGACATCACGCCGTGGAAGCGGTACTCCGACGGGTGCGGAAGCTCGTGGAGCATCCGGAGATTCAGCTCGTCCAGCCCCAGCACGAACACGTTGCGCGGCATGCGTGGTCCCCCTACGCGGTGCGTATCCGCGTACGGCGCGTCCAAACGGCCGGGGGTTGCGGAGCGGGGAAAACGCGGTTACCGTTCGGGAGACTTATAGGAAACTTTCCTATCGGTTCAAGGTCGAACCGCCCACCCGCCACCATCGCGGCACCGCTCGGGGGATCCCGCTCACCCACCCTCCTACCCCGGGAGCGATCTTGCGAAGAGCCCTTCTTCCCGGCTTCCTGCTCACCGCGCTCTGCTCACTCGTCCTCGCCCTGCTCGTCCCCGTCCCGGCGCACGCCGCCGCGGTGACGGCGACGTTCGCCAAGTCCGCCGACTGGGGTTCGGGCTACGAGGCCAGGTACACGGTCAAGAACGAGACCGGCTCGGCGATCTCGTCGTGGACGGTGGAGTTCGACCTCCCGTCCGGCTCCAGCGTCGGCACCTACTGGGACGCGCTGCTCACGCAGTCCGCCGGGCACGCCGCGTTCGCCAACCGCTCCTACAACGGGAACGTCGCGCCCGGCGCATCGGTCTCGTTCGGCTTCATCGTCAACGGCCCGGGGACGCCCCTCAACTGCACGATCAACGGCGCCTCCTGCGCCGGCGGCGGCACCCCCGGAGGCCGGTGCGCTGCGCCTCGGCATCT
>NZ_SMLC01000440.1 GCF_004349245.1 Actinomadura sp. 6K520
CTTCCACCCCACCATCACCCACCTCACCACCCAAGGCCACACCACCTACATCGAAACCAGCCCACACCCCACCCTCACCCCAGGACTCCAAGACGACCCCATCCTCACCACCGGCACACTCCACCGCGACAACGGCGGCTGGACCCAACTCCTCACCAACCTCGCCACCCTCCACACCCAAGGCTTCACAACCGACTGGACCCGAATCCTCACGAGCCTGGGCAGCACGCGACCGACCTCGCTCCCGACGCTGCCCACCTATCCCTTCCAGAGGAAGCGGTACTGGCCGCAGGTTTCACTCGGGGCAGCCGGAGATGCTGCGTCCGTAGGGCTCGACTCGCCTGGGCACCCTCTGCTGGGTGCGTACGTCACCTTGGTCGACAGGCAGACCACCGTGTTCACCGGACGCCTGTCCCTGGACACCCACCCCTGGCTCGCCGACCACGCCATCAACAACACACCCGTCCTCCCCGGCACCGCCTACCTCGAACTCGCCATCCACGCAGGCGAC
>NZ_SMLC01000441.1 GCF_004349245.1 Actinomadura sp. 6K520
GTGCCGGGTGCGGCGGGGCGGTCGGGGTGGGGGTGCTTCCGGCTGGGGTTGGTGACGAATTTCGCGAATCCGAAGGCGGGGGTGTTCGCGGTGTCGTTCCTTCCGCAGTTCGTGCCGGCGGGGTGGCCGGTGCCGGTGGTGCTGGTGGCGTTCTCGGTGTTGTGGGCGTTGATCGATCTGCTTTGGTATTCGGTGGTGGTGTGGCTGGTGGGTGCGGCGCGCCGGGTGCTGGATCGGGCGGAGGTGCGGCGCCGGCTGGAGCAGTTGTGCGGTGTGGTGCTGGTGGCGCTGGGTGTGCGGCTGGCGGTGGCGGCGCGCTGACGCGGGGCACGGCGGGGCGGCGCCGGATTTGGCAGGTTCTCATGATCACTTTTGGGGTGCGCGGTCGTAGCCTGGGGCGATGACGGCTCTGGATGATCTCGCTGACCGGTACGTGGACGAGTTCGCCGCGCTGGACCCGTGCCTGGCGGCGGGGATGGGCGTTTCGGGGCAGGAGGGGCGGCTGAC
>NZ_SMLC01000049.1 GCF_004349245.1 Actinomadura sp. 6K520
GTTTGCTGGCATGCTACTGTCCCCCTTTTCCTTTCGGATCCGGGTAAGCCATTAGGCCCAGAGAAAACCTCCAATCCTCTCCCGGCTGAGCCGGGAATACGACCAAGCGCCTCGTGGCGCACTCCCACACCTCCACGACCACGAGGCCGTCGCGTGGGTCGCGGAGCACCCGCACGACGATCGGGGGCTTCCCGTGCCGGTAGGCGTTGGTCACCAGCTCGCAGACGACGAGCCGCCCCACGTAGTCGTCGCCGATCCCCCACTCCGCGAACCGCGCGGCGAGAAACCCCCGCGCCAGCCGCGGAGCCTGATCAGTCGCATCGAGCACGAGCGTCGGGACCTCGGAGACACATGCAGTGCGCATCGCTACAACCTTCGGCGTTCGGACGTGTGTGAACTACGCCACAGAGTCACGCCATCACGCTAAGTTCGCATGTGTACACAGCGCAGTCGCAACAACACGGAACGCGGAGGCTCCCCCCATGGCCACCAACGCGCCCCCCAATCCCAAGGACAGCATGTGGGCCTTCATCGCCTACTACCTGCGTTTCTGCCGCACCCAGCGGGGCCTGTCCGGCGAAGCCACGGGACGCCTCATCAACGCGAGCAAGGCGACCGTTTCACGCGTCGAAAACGGCGTCGACCGCCTGGACGGGCAACGCGCAGCCCTCCTGGACAAGGCATGGGAGACGGGCGGCGTCTTCGGCCTGCTGGTCTGGTACGCCAGCATCGGCCACGACCCACAGTGGCTTGCCCAGTACAAAACCTTCGAGCAGCGAGCGCGGATCATCCGAATCTTCGAGCCGCTCCTGATCTCCGGTCTCTTCCAAACCGAGGAGTATGCCCGGGCCCTCCTGACCGGTGGAGGCGTACCTGATCCGGAGCCGGACGTCACCGAGCGGATAGAACGCCAGAACGTCCTCGACCGAGCGTTCGTCATGGTGCTGTTGAGCGAGGCCACGTTGCGATGGCCTGTCGGGAGCCCCCGGATCATGCGGGAGCAGCTCGCACACCTCCTCGAAGTGGCCGAGCGCCCAAACGTCGTCGTCCATGTAATTCCACAGACCTTCGAGACCAACGCCTATCCGGGCCTGGACGGTGGTCTGAAACTCGTGACGGGAGACGATTTCGGCGAAGTGGCCTACACCGAGTCACTGGGTGGTGGACGACTTATATCGTCTCCATTGGAGGTCGCAGAGTACGCGATCCTGTACGCGCGAATCAGTGCGAAGGCTCTCCCTGAGCACAGGTCCAAGGACCTGATCAGAGCGGCTACGGAGGCGTTCAGTGACGACGAGATGGCGTAAGAGCAGTCATAGCGGCACCCAGAGCGGAAGTGAGTGCGTCGAGGTCGGCCGCTTCCCCGACTCCATCGCCGTCCGAGACTCCAAGGACCCAGAGGGTCCGAAGCTGGTCATCGACCGTGGCGAGTTCGCGGCTCTCATGGCGGCTCTCAAGCGATAACTGCCGGTTGGGCGCGTCGCATTGGTGGGCGGTGCGTGGGGCGCGCCGCCCACCGGTGCTCAGCCGCGGCTATGCGAGTGCGGTGACGCCCTGGTATTCGGCTCGGGGTGCTTGGCCGGTCACCTCGTATTCGAGGAGGAGCAGGCCATTGGGGGTCGCCTCGTGGTGGAGCAGGCGGAGGCCGGACGGGGTGCCCTCGCTCTTCAGCAGCCGCCGGCCGCTTCGCAGGACGGCGGGGGCGATCACCAGGCGGAGCGTGTCCACGAGACCCGCCTCCAGCAGGGAGTCGCCGAGGCGGGCGCTGCCGTGGATCTGGAGTTCCCGGCCCGGCCGTGCCTTGAGGTCGGCGACCGCCTGGACCGCATCGCCCTTTAGAACGGTCGTGGGGTTCCAGGTCCCCTCGGTGAGGGTGTTCGTCACGACGTACTTCGGCAGCGTGTTCATCCGCTCGGCGAACGGGTCGGCCGGGTCGGTGATCTGCGGCCAGTCGCGGGCGAACGCCTCGTAGGTCCGCCGTCCGAGCAGGAGGCCGTCGGCGAGGTCGAGCCAGTCGGAGGCGCGCTTGACGAAGGCCGGGTCCATGTGCGGGACGAGCCAGCCGCCGCGGTCGAACCCGTCGCTGGTGTCCTCGTCCGGCGAGCCAGGACCCTGGCTGACCCCGTCGAGCGTGACGAACTCGGTAATGGCGATCTTCACTTCGTGCCCTCCACGTGTGCTGCGAGCTGGGCGGCGACCGTGCCCCAGCCATCGGCGAAACCGAGCTTGTCGTGCTGTGCGCGGGCGTCGGGGGTCCCGTGCCGGACGACGATCCGGTAGTCCGTGCCGTCCGGGTGGTCGGTCAGCGTGACCGTGGCGGTCATCGCGATCGGCTCGGGCCTCGCGGGACGCCAGTCGCTGTCGATCGCGTTGGTGAACACCATCCGCTCCAGCTCATCGACGGCGACGAAGCACGCGTCCATATGCGGGACGTACTCGGTCCCGTCGTCACTGAAACTCGTCACGAACGCGCCGCCGGGACGCACGTCCAAGCGGTCGACCCGGCACAGCGAAGGCGCCGGGGTCCACCACCTCGCAAGGCGGGATGGATCGGTCCAAGCGCGCCACACGGCCGCCCGTGGGGCACGGATGATGCGCTCCAGACCAAGGTCGAGGTCGGGGTCGAAAGTCATGGCCGGTTCTCCTCCGGATCGGTGACGAACTGTTCCAGGCGGTCGGTGCGGCCCTCCCAGATCCGGCGCTGCTCCGCGAGCCAGTCGTCCACCAGGGCGAGCCGCTCCCGGTTGAGCACGCAGGTGCGCACCCGGCCGGACTTGACCGTGCGGATGAGGTCGTTCGCCTCCAGGGTCCGCACGTGCTTCATGAACGAGGGAAGCGTCATGGGGAACTCGCGGGCGAGATCGCCGACGCTCGCGGGCCCGAGGCCGAGCCGCCGGACGACCGCGCGCCGCGTCGGGTCGGCCAGGGCGACGAACACCCCGTCGAGCTGCGCCGAATACTGTGCCATGAGGCTAAGTATGCCCGCCCACGTTAGTTAACGCAAAGGCTAAGTGTCGGCCCCTGCGAGCCCGCCGACACCGGTACCCCCGAGGACCGTGAGGATTCCGCGGGCAGCCAGCCTGGTTCCCGAGCCGTTGGTATCGTTCGCGCCATGGCCTCGGGAATCGCCGATGGCACGAGAAGGTCCTCCGGATGGACATCCGAAACCGAGACCCGCAGCGGACGAAGTCCATGGAATACGTCGGCCGCGTGCCCGCACCGCCGCTCGACCTTTTCATCGACGACATCTACTGCCTGACCGGAGTGCCGCGCCACCGCCGGATGAACGTCCCGCCGATGCCGTCGGCACACCTGTTCATCAACCTGGGCGAACCCGCCCGCCTCTGGGACTCCGACCCCTCCGTGCCGTCGATGGCGTTCAACGACGCATGGTTCATGGGTGTATGGACCAGGCGTTTCCTCTACGAGTACCCCACACGGGCGAGACTCGTCGGGGTGCACTTCAAGCCATGGGGGATGTCGCCGTTCATCGACATGCCGGCGAGCGAGCTGCGGAACCGGTGGGTGCCGGTGGACGCCGTCTGGCAACGGTCTGTGGACCGGATTCGCAACCAGCTCGGCGACCTCGCATCGGCCGCCGAGACACTGCGGGTCGTGGAGGCGGAGCTGCGTTCGCGGCTTGCCGATGCACCGTCACGCGGTCTCGACCTCGTCCAGCACATGGGCAGGAGACTGGAGACCTCTCACGGCGCGATCCCGGTCGGCGCGCTGGCGGACGCCGCCGGGGTGAGCGGGAATCACCTGGCCACGCAGTTCAAGTCCCATGTCGGGGTCACCCCGAAGCGGGTGGCGCGGATCTACCGGTTCGCACGGCTGATCCTGTCCGTGGACGCGCTGCGCCCGGTCGACTGGTCGGACCTCGCCCAGCGGGCGGGCTACTTCGACCGGGCCCACTTCACCAGGGAGTTCAAGGACTTCACCGGCCACACCCCGACCGAATACCTGGCGCTGCGGCGCCGGTTCCCAGCCGAGCAGGGGTTCCCGCCGGACAGCGGTCCGATGCCCGCCGATTGATTTCTTACATGCCCGGTCGCCCCCGAGGGCGGCAAGATCGGCCGTGAAGGCGCGAGGAGACTGCGAGGAGAACCCGTGGGCACAGTGATCATGCACAGCGTGACGTCGGTGGACGGCTTCATCGCCGACGGGAACGACGACGTCGGGCCGCTGCACGATTGGTACTTCAACGGGGACACCCCGATCACCGCAACCGGCGACCAGGAGTACGACCATTCCGGAGCCGGAAGCCGCTTCAAGGTCTCCAAGGCATCGGCGGAGTACGTCCGGCCGATGTGGGACGCGATCGGCACGATCGTGATGGGCCGCACCCTGTTCGACCTGGTCGACGGCTGGGAGGGCAGCCCGCCCGCGGGCGATCACGTGGTCGTGGTGTCCCACCGGCCCAAGCCCGAGGGCTGGCACCCCGAGGCGTCCTACCACTTCGTCGACGACGTGACGGCCGCGATCGCCAAGGCCCAGGAACTCGCCGGGGAACGAATCGTCAGCGTGAACGCCGGCGAAGTGGGCGGCCAGATCTTCGCGGCCGGCCTGGTGGACGAGGTGGCGATGGACGTGGTGCCCGTGGTGTTCGGGTCGGGCAAACGCTACTTCGGCGGCGTCGACGGGCAGCATCTACTGGAGCATCCCCACGTGGTCGTCCAGGGCGACGGGGTGCTCCACCTGAAGTTCAAGGTGCGCCGCTAGGGCGGGGCGCACTCTCCGCGGCGGACCAGGGTTCCCACCGGCCCTGCCGCATCGTCAAGGACGGGTGATCGCAGTGGACGACCTCGACGCACATGCCCGCGCGCTCATCGAGGCGAATCTGTACCTGACGCTCGGCACCGCCGACGCCGCGGGGCGGCCATGGGTCTCGCCCGTGTACTTCGCGACGGCCGACTACACCGAGTTCTACTGGGTGTCCGCCCACGACGCCGCCCACTCGCGCAACATCGCGCAGCGCCCGCAGGTGAGCATGGTCATCTTCGACTCGCAGGTACCGACTTACCACGGCCGCGCGGTCTACCTCTCGGGGACGGCCGCCGAACTCGTCGGCCGCGACCTCGACCGCGGCATCGGAATCTACCCCGGTCCGGTGACACGGGGGGCGACCGGGGTGACGCCGGACGACGTCACCCCGCCGTCCCCCTATCGCCTGTACCGCGCCACCGTCACCGAGGCGTTCGTCCTCTGCCCGCGAGAACCCCGGCGACCGTGCCCGCTGCACTCGATCAGCGCCGACCACCGGACGCCTGTCCGCCCGTGGCGGTGCGCCCGGTAGCCGCCGCTGAACGCGCCCCCGATTCAGGCGGGCTGGTGGAGCTGGATCAGGTTGCCGCAGGTGTCGTCCAGTACGGCCGTGGTCACCGCGCCCATGTCCGTGGGTTCCTGGACGAAGCGCACACCCAGGCCGCGGAGGCGCTCGTACTCGGCCTTGACGTCGTCCACGGTGAAGGACGTGAACGGGATGCCGTCGGCGACCAGGGCCTCCTTGTACGGCTTCGCCGCCGGGTGGCCGCTGGGTTCGAGCACCAGCTCGGTGCCGTCCGGTGCCTGCGGGGACACCACGGTCAGCCACCGGGCCTCGCCCATCGGGATGTCCTGCTTCTTCACGAAGCCCAGCACATCGGTGTAGAAGCGCAGCGCCTTCTCCTGGTCGTCGACGAGCACGCTCGCCAGGTCGATCCTCATGTCGATCCCCTCTCCCCGTCTGCCTCGGCACCGTCTTCACGGCCGCCGGGCGTCCTGTTCTTGAGCCACCGCTCGACGATCGGTTCGAGCGGCCGCGGGTTGATGTAGTGGAACTTGTAACGGCCCTCGCGCCTGGTCTCGACCAGGCCGGCCGACTCCAGCACGTCGAGGTGCTGCGAGATCGCCTGCCGCGACGAGCCGAGCTGGTGCTTGGTCGTCAGGCGGGCACAGATCTCGAAAAGCGTCTGGCCGTTCCGATCCGTCAGTTCGTCGAGAATGATCCGCCGCGTGGGGTCGGCGAGGGCCTTGAAGACGTCTCCCACGCCCGAAACGATAGGCAAGCCGCGACTTGCATGTCAACCTTGTGCAGGGACGATCTGGTCGGGGTGGACGAGAGGGTGCGTCGAAACACGTCACGATCAACGCGCTCGACCGCCGTCGCCGGGTGGGGGTCGAGACGTCCGGCACACGGGGTCGGCGGCAGGTGCAGGAGGTACCCCGCAGCTACGTCGCGGGGGCGAGGTCGCCTTCGAGGATGGTCCGGGTGATCGGGGGCCGGTCCCAGAGGGCGAGGAGTTCGTTCGCGAGGTCCACGATCGGGAGCGGGTGCGGCTCCTGGCCGGGCACCTCGATGGCGGCGGCCGACAGGCTGCGCGGGACGGCTCGGGCGTCCAGCAGAAGACGCCAGTCCTCCGGTCCGAGTTCCAGGAACTCCAGTCCCTTGAGTTCGGCGATCTCCATCGGGTCCGCGAGGGTGCCGGGACAGGCGGTCAGGGTCCGCAGGCGGGGCAGGCCGACGACGGGGGCGAGGCTCAGCGGATCGTCCTTCCAGACGCCGATGCTCAGGACCTCCAACCGGGGGTGCGCGGCGGCCTCGATGCTCGTCAGGTTCCTGATGTTGACCCTGGCCACGGCTGGAAGCTCGGCACCGTGACGGGTGTCGTCCTCGTCGTCCTCCCCGTTGACCACGAAGCCGGTGAGCGAGTCGGCGAGCAGATGGGCGCCGATGCTCGTTTCGTGGCTGAGCATGATGATCTGGCCCACGTGGCCGCGCGGACCCGGCGTCAGGTCGACCGTGATCCGGTCGCCGCCTCCGTTGTCGCCGAAGACGATCCAGCCGGGAGAGCCGACTACGCCCTGCACGGCGGCGTCGGTTGGGGTGATGACCGCCTCCATCGCCGCGTATTTCCACGGGCATGGGCGAGACGCCGCGTCCGCGATGTACACCTCGTCCAGCGGGAGGACGTCGCAGCCCACCGCCTCGTAGACGCGTTTCACCGTCGCGTAGTCCGAGTTCCGTCCCTGTGGGGGCATAGCCCGGTAGAGCACCTTGAGTTCGTCGGGCAGCGCGACGCCAAGGCGTTCCTCTGCAGCGGCGATTTCGGCGTAGGTGGCACCGTCCGCGCTGCCGAGACGCTCTTCGAGAGCCTTCTTCAGCGACCGCGGATCGGCTGACGGCGCGGGCACCGCCCCGGGCACCGGGTCGGGCAGGCGGCGCCAGGGCTCGGGGACGGCGCCCTCCACCAGGATGAGCGAACCCGGGTACGGCCCGAGGCCGGCCTCCACGGACGGACCGGCGGTCAGCAGGTAGAGCACGGTCCGTCCGGTCGGCGAGATCTCCGCGGCGAACGAGATGTCCTCCAGGCCGGCGTGCTCCAGGGCGCTCCGCACCCGCTCGATGGCGTCGATCTCGTCCTGCATGTCCTCGGTCTGCAGGGCTCGGCCGGGCGGCGGAAACCGCGGCGGCAGCGGCACACTCCACCCGAATGTGCCGATCCGTCCCGCCACGTGGCCGCCCGGCGCGGCGAGGCTCTCGGCGTTGCCCGCCCGCAAGAGCCGCAGCAACGGCTCCCAGGTCGCAAAATCATGAATCGAGGACAACGGCCGCCTCCGGTCACGCCGATGATCGCGTGAGGGTGATTATTGCGGAGAATCGATTTCCGAGGTCGGTGAGTGAGAGTCGATGTGCCCCGACTCGGAGGCGAGTCGGCCCCGGTCACCACCGATCGTTCCAAAGCCGGGCCTTCGTGCGTTGATGGGTCGTCTGATCAGGCGCCCGCCACCATGACCGGGACGGTCAGGGCTATCAGGGCGGTCAGGATCCACAGGGCGGGGGCCGAGCCCAGGACCTGGTCGCGGCGGGCGGCGGCGCGGGCCGCCTCCAGGTCGTTGCGGGCCAGCCACCACGGGTTCTCCCGATGCTCCAGCCAGGCGAGGACGGCACCGAGCGCACCCCCGTACGCGAGGTGGCCGATGAGGCTCGCGAAGTCCGCGGCGATCGTGGGGGCCGTCCACCACAGCGGGACGCCCAGCGTCGCGGGCATCAGGGTCAGCCCGCCGAACACCCACCAGAAGAACCCGTACGAAAGCCCCCAGCCGACGCCGGACACCAGGTCGTAGGCGCGTCCGCGGAACAGCAGCGCGTACGACACCCCGATGCCCTGGGCGATGAGGAGATGGACGACCCAGCCGGCCGCGTCACCGTCCGCGCCGACGAGCTTCGCCACCGTGGGCAGCACGTCCACCGTGCCCCACACGAAACCGAACAGGACGCCGCCGACCAGCCCGGACAGCGCGCCATAGCCGACGACGCGCAGGCCGCGCGTGCCGGCCGCGCGGGTCCGGAGCCGCACATCGTCCACGAACAGGGCGCGGGCGAGGGAGCCCAGCCAGCCGAAGACGGCCGCGATCCCGGCGCCCGCCAGCAGGTACGGCGCCAGCGTGCTCGTCGCCTCCGCCACGGCGGACTCCGACCAGTCGAGGCGGCCCGCGTCCAGCAGCGGTGTGCAGGTCAGACCCGCCACGATCCACCACACGAAACCGTAGGCGGTGCCTCGGACGATAGCCGGACCGGTGCCCTCCGCGCGTCCCGTGAACACCAGCGGGTAACCGACCCCCATGGCCAGCGCGACGACGGGCAGCCAGCCGAGCCGATCGCCGGCGGTGAGGGCGAGGACGCCGCCGACGATCCCGGCGGCGAGCAGGCCGCGCAGGAGCGTCCTCGGCCGCAGATGGTCCGCGGCGACGGACCGGCCGTCCCGCTGCAGCAGCGCGAAGACGACCGCGGTTACCGCGCCGTAGTAGAGGTGTCCGAACAGGCTCGGCAACGCTTCCTGCGCGGCATCCAGGCTCCACGTCATCGGCGTCCCGGACAGCAACGGCAGCAGCGTCAGCGTCCCAAGGAACCACCAGAACATCCCGTAGGCGAGACCCCAGAACAGCAGCTCGCTCGACCGGATCCGCTGGTGCGCCGCGAGCAGCCCGAACACGGCGCCCACCGCGACCGAGATCAGCATGTTCAGCACGAACCCGAGCCACGGCGCCCCCGACCCGGCGAGCACCGCGACGTCCGGGAGCATGCCCAGCGACACCATCGCCGCGCCCCACACCATGCCCCCGGCCGCGCCGGCGAACGCGCCCGCCGGTGCGCCGCGCCCGGAGAACACCGGTCCGCGGACCGCCTCCGCCGTCATCGCGCACCCCCTCCGGGCAGCGCCGCCGGAGCGTCGGCGGGCGGGCCCGTGACGACGATGTCGCGCGGGAACGCCACGTCCAGCACCCAGTCGAGCAGGACGCGGACCCGCCGCTCCACCCCCGGCAGCTTCGCGAGATAGATGCCGCGCCACAGCAGCCAGGCGCTCAGCCCGGAGAAGGGACGGCCGCGGATCTCCCCGGCGGCGGTGCGATGGCCCAGCGCGACGAACGTCCCGATCGTCGTGAAGCGGAACGGGCGGGGCCGCTGCCCCCGCAGCACGGCGGCGATGTTGTCGGCGACCGCCTTGCCCTCGCGCATCGCGTGCTGCGCGGTCGGCGGGTAGAGCGCGCCGTCGGGCGCGGGGATCTGGGCGCAGTCACCGATCGCCCAGACCCGGTCCATCTCGAACGCGCGGAGCGTCCGGTCGACGAGGACCGCGTCGCGGCGGCCGGTCTCCCCGGGCAGCGTCCGCAGCATCGGGTTCGGCTGGTTGCCCGCCGTCCACACGAAGGTCGCCGTCTCGATCACCTCGCCGCTGTCGAGGTGCACGCTCCGGCCGGTCGCGCCGGTCGCGCGGACGCCCAGCCGGAACTCGATGCCGCGGGACCGCAGCTTCTCCAGCGCGTACGCGCCCAGGCGTTCCGACAGCTCGGGCAGGATCCGCCGATCGGAGTGGACGAGGACGAAACGCGGCTCGTCCGGGTCGATCGCGGGATAGAAGTGCAGCACGTCATGGGTGAGGTCGTACAGCTCGGCGACCGACTCCGTCCCGGCGAACCCGCCGCCCGCGACGACGAACGTCAGCAGGCGCCTCCGCTCCGCCGGATCGGTCTCCTGGTCGGCGCGCTCCAGCAGCCCCAGCACCCGTTCCCGCAGCCGCACCGCGTCCCCGAGCGACTTCAACGTCAGCGCGTTCTCCGCCACACCCGGCAGATCCGGGAAGAACGGGACGGACCCGACCGCCAGCACCAGATGCTCGTACCCGACCTGCTCGCCCCCCGATTCGAGGACGACCCGCCGCCGCGCGACGTCCACCCCCGCGACCCGCCCGTGCCGGAACCTCGTGTGCGACGCCGCGGCCCGCACCGGTGAGCTGATGTGCTGCGCCTCCAGCCCACCGGACGCGACCTCCGCGAGCATCGGCGTGAACAGCAGGTAGTTCGAGTCGCTGATCAGCGTCACGTCGACGCGATGGCCCCGCAGGTTCAGCCGCTCGAACCGGCGCGCGGCGCTGACCCCGCCGAAACCGCCCCCGACGATCACGACGCGCGGCGCGGGCGCCTTCGGCCTGTCCGGACGCCCGCCGAACCCCCGCATGGCGGAATGGAACAGCATCCCCGCCAGCGTCCCCTGGAGCAGCGAGCCCACCAGCTCCGGATACAGCGCAGTCGCCGCCTCCACCGTCCAGGTCGGCGTACCGCCCCGGACCCACGGATCCAGGCTCAGCCACCACACCGTCCAGCCGAGCACGCCGAGCAGCAGCCCGCCCGCCGCCGACACCGCCGGACCGGACGGCCGCCGCCCGACGAACGCGCCGAGCAACTGCCCGATGACCGCCGCGTACAGGGCGAACACCGCCCACCCGAACGTGCCGTGGGACGCGAGCAGGCCCTGCCCGGCCATCAGCCCCCCGACCGCCAGCCCCGACACCAGACCGCAGCCCATGCCGATGAGCACCCTGACGCCGCCCCCCGGCGCCGTCGGACCCTGCTCCCGAAGCCGCATGTCACCTCACCGTCCCCCACCGGCCGCGGGCGGGGCCGCCCGCTCGCCGCCCCGTCCCGACGGACCCCCGGGACCGCACCGACCGTCCCCCGTGAACCGGTCGAGGCTCGGTCCCCGAGGCCCTCGACCCTCGTACGGGCGAACTCGACCGCGCGGTTCAGCCGACGTCGCTCCAGCCACCGAACACCGGCAGGACACAGGACCCGAACGACATATGCCCTGCAAGCCGGCCTGCGCCCCCTTCCCCCCCGACCGCTTGCGGCCACTCCGCCCTAGCAGGTTGAGAGGCCCGATCCCGTCAGGCGACATGTCGGGCGGCGCGGCCGGTCCGGCCGTGGAGAACCCACGGAACCGGCAGCCGCCGGAACGACATCGACGTCCTGCTCCTCGACCCTCTGCGGGAGCGAGCAGCAAGTGCGCACCGCGGTGGTCCGCCGCGGTGCGCACTCGTTGTCGCCGAGGGTCAGGGCCGCTGGCCGGGCTTGTCCACGACCTCGATGGCGTCGCGGACCATGAGCCGCTGCAACGTCCCCGCCTTCACCGTGAACGCGGGCTCGCCGGCGGACTCGAACGTACGGCTCTTGATCGTGATCGCGCGCTCGCCGAGGTAGGCGTAGGTCTGCGGGTCGAGGAGCACTTCCTCGTGCAGCCAGCCGTCCACCGTCAGGCCGAGGCCGATCGCCGGGCGCCCCGCGGCGTCGACCCTGCCCTCGACCGGCGTCACGCCGGGGATCAGCTTGATCGCCCGGAAGATCGCCGCCTCCGTCTCCGCGGAATGGACAGTGTCCCGCAGGAGCGTGACCAGCGTCTGGTAGGCCATGAAGGAGTGGCCCTTGCTCCCGCCGACCTTCCGCAGCAGCGCCTTGGGATCACTGGGCAGGGGCTCGTACTTGGCCGCGACGGATGACGACACCGTTTCATGTCCGGTCTGCGGCTTGCCGTTCTTGTAGGCGGCGAACTGCTTGCCGTCGCCGCGCCGCCACAACTCCCACGCTTCCGTCTTGTACGGACCGCCGCTGACGAGCCCGGCAGGCTTCGCCGACGAGGTCAGCTTCATCTTCGTGTAGACCCACTGCCGGGGGCCGGGTGCGTCGAGCGACCGGGTCTCGGCGGCCTTGGCGGCCCGGTCGAGCACGTGTGCCGCCTTGGCGGCCGATCCCAGCGAGATGCTCTGCGGCGCCGCCCCGGAAGATTCCGGTGCCTGCTCACCGGCCGGCAGGTCGGCCCGCAGGACGACCCCGCCGACGGCGATCGCCGCCATCGCCCCGACGACGGCGAGGCGCACGCCCAGGCCGGGCAGTTGGAACCGGCGGGGTGTCCGCTCCGGCCCTTCCGCGCGCCCACCGTCCCCTGCCTGCGCCGCCGTCTCGGCGTGGAATTCCTTGGGCGGTGTGAGCGTCATGATGTCCTCCGCGAGGTCGCGCGCTGCGGGCCGGCCGGCGAATCCGGCCAGGTTCTCGTCGTGGACGCGGGCCATCGACCGCACCAGGTCGTCGGTGGAGTGCGACTTCATGTCAGGGATCTCCGTTCGCTGATGGGACGTGTGGGGCCCACGGCCATGGATTCGGACCGCGCCGAGCGCAGCGCACGGGAGAAGCGCTTGCGCGCACGGTGCAACCGGACGCGCGCGGCTCCGGCGGAGCAGCCGAGGACGGCCGCGATGGCGGCGTGGTCCAGCCCCTCCCAGGCGACCAGGCCGAGCAGTTCGCGATCGTCGACCGACAGGTCGCGGAACGCCTCCGCGATGGCCGACGCCTCAACGGGGTCCGCGGCGACCGCGGCGATCTCGTCGCGGAGGTCGTGGCGCAGGCTCGTCGTGCGTCGCCGGCGCTGCGCCTCACCACGCCAGTGATTGGCCAGCACCTTGCGCGCGACGCCGTACAGCCACAGCCGCGCCCTGTCACCGGCCGGGATCTCGTCCAGCCGCCGCCACGCGATCGTGAACGTCTCGGCCACCACGTCGGCGGCGTCATCGGGCGACGGGCAGCGGCGCAGCACGTAACCGAGGATCGGCTCGTACGTCGCGGCGTACATCGCCTCGAACCGTGCCTCACGGCCGTCACCCATCGAAGCCCCGATGGTCGGATCTCTCCTGGTGCACGTGGCCCTCCTTCACTGGTGGGGGAACACCACGTACGTGTCGAGAGACCCGCCGGTGTTACACCGCGCGGGCGCCCTCGGTTCGCGGCCGCGCGGCTACTGCGCCATGTCGACGAAGCGGCTGTAGTGGCCCTGGAAGGCGACGGTGACGGTGGCGGTCGGGCCGTTGCGGTGCTTGGCCACGATCAGGTCGGCCTCCCCGGCACGCGGCGACTCCTTCTCGTAGGCGTCCTCGCGATGCAACAGGATCACCATGTCGGCATCTTGTTCGATTGATCCCGATTCACGGAGATCGGACACCATGGGCTTCTTGTCCGTTCGCTGCTCGGGGCCTCGGTTGAGCTGCGACAGCGCGATGACGGGCACGCCCAGCTCCTTCGCGAGCAGCTTCAACGACCGGGAGAACTCCGACACCTCGACCTGGCGGCTCTCGACGCGCTTGCCCGAGGTCATCAGCTGCAGGTAGTCGATGATGACCAGGCGCAGGTCATGCTGCTGCTTGAGCCGCCGGCACTTCGCGCGGATCTCCATCATCGACATGTTGGGGGAGTCGTCGATGAACAGCGGCGCCTCGGCGACCTCGCTCATCCGGCGCGCCAGGCGCGTCCAGTCCTCGTCCTGCATCGTGCCCGACCGCATCGCGTGCAGCGCCACCCGCGCCTCGGCCGACAGCAACCGCATGGTGATCTCGTTGCGCCCCATCTCCAGGCTGAAGAACGCCGACGTCAACCCATGCTTGATCGACGCCGCCCGCGCAAAGTCGAGCGCCAGCGTCGAGTTATGGGTCGGGATGCACGACCGGCCCGCCAGATACATGTGGTCGGAGTTGTCGACCTGGACGCACCGGACCGGCACGCTCTCGACCGGCCGGACGTCCACGATGTACCGCACCCGCGCCTTGGGGTGGACGATCCTGCGCTGCCGCGCCGCCTTGCGCGGCAGCCGGAACACCGTCTCGCTCGGCGTGAAGTTGATCCGGTAGAAGGTGGAGGTCTCCGGAGAGCGCCCCCTGACCGGCTTGGTCGTCATCGTCGCGCGGTAGCCGAGGCTGAGGATCAGCTCGTGCGCGTCCTCGGCCAGCCGCCTGTAGGCGAACGCCAGCTGCACCTGGCCGATCTCCGAGACATACCCGTCCGTGTCGAGCATCCCGGCCAGCAAGGCCCGCCGCTGCTCCTCAGACGCCCGCAGATACTCGGCCGGGATGTGCTTGTTGCGCCACAGGCCCAATGCCTTGATCTTGGTGACCAGACCGGGAAGGCCGAAACTTCCCGGGGTCCTGTGCCGCCTGACCGGCTGCCCAGCTGCTTCGATCTGTTCCAGAATCTCTTCGTCGAAGCACGTTATGGAGCAGTTCGTGGCACACCCATCACCTAGCCAGGTGCCGAGGACATACGGATCGACGGGCAACTCGGCGGTCGGGAACTGGAACGGAGCGGCTACTTCGACCGCATGATTGGGACGGCTGTCCCCATCGCAGCGGACGGTCGCGGCGATCTCCCGAGTCGTCTTGATGGGGCGGTGCTGTGCCGTTGTCGCAGCGTTCTTTGGACGGACGGCACGATGCAGCAGCCCCCTGTAGAGACTCGTGCGGTCATAGCGAACCTGGCGCTTCGAGATGCTCCGATCGGCTTCACCGGCATGGCCGAGCTGCCGGGTGACCGCGTACAGCGCATGTCTGAACTCGGCTCCTACCTCGTCCACGGCCTGCCGGTGCGAAATGAGCTGACGGGGTTGCTCATTGGCCTCCGCCGTCGCCCACCGAACACGGTTGATCGCTTCGTCGGGCCAGTAGTAGGTCGTTCGGGTCTCGCTTCGCTGACGGCGACTTGCACGTGTCGTCGTACGCCACTGGTGCTCGGCGTCGGCGACGATCACCTCGCCGTCCGAGAACTCGATCTCGTAGCAGGGGCGACCGTGCATCACCTCTGTTGCGGCGACGACACGAGTCGGTTTGCCGTCGGCTCCGATCAGGTAGTCGCCAACGGACACTTCCCCCATGGTGGTCCATCCCGTTGGGGTTGGAAGGGGAGTATTCAGACATATCGCCTTCCCCATGGCAGGTCTTGCGGCGACTACTACCATTTGTCCGGGATGTAGGCCGTTGGTGAGGGCGTCCAGGTCGGCGAAGCCGGTGGGGCAGCCGACCATCTGGCCGCCGCGGCTGCCGATCGCCTCGATCTCGTCCAGGGCGCCCGGCATGATCTCGCTGAGCGGGACGTAGTCCTCACCGGCGCGCTTCTCGGCGATGGCGAAGACCTCGGCCTGGGCGCGGTCGAGGACCTCGTCGGCGTCGGCGCCGTCGGCGGCGTAGCCCATCTGGACGATGCGGGTGCCGGTCTCGACCAGCCGGCGCAGGATCGCGCGCTCGTGGACGATGCGCGCGTAGTACCCGGCGTTGGCCGCGGTGGGCACCAGGGAGATCAGGGTGTGCAGGTAGGGTGCGCCGCCGATGCGCCCGATCTCGCCGTTCTTGGTGAGCTCGCCGGCGACGGTGACCGCGTCGGCGGGATCGCCCCGGCCGTAGAGGTCGAGGATGGTGTCGAAGACGATCTGGTGCGCGGGACGGTAGAAGTCCGGCGTGCGCAGGATGTCGACGACCTCGGCGATGGCGTCCGGGGAGAGCAGCATGCCGCCGAGGACGCCCTGTTCGGCGGATATGTCGTGCGGTGGTGTGCGCTCGAACTCGGGTTCGCTCGGTCCGCCGATTTCGGCAACGCTCACCGTCGCACCCCCTTCATCTCGATCGCCGGCGGCCCCGTCCGCCCCGTCGGCGACCGTCCGTCCCAGGTCTATCCGAAGCGTCCGACATTCTCGCGAGCCCACGCGGCGGCGGGCAAAGCGTCCTGTGGACAAGGCTGTGGAATGCCTGTGCAGACACGCCGCGCAGGTTGTGCACGACCTGTGGAAAACCTTGTGGATTCATTGCGGACGAACCGCGCCGCAAGTCGTTGAGCTGCGAAAACTTCATCCACCGGGTGTGCGGAAAAGAAAGTCGGCCGGTCGGCCCGATGTAAGGTGCCAAGTGGATTAGGAGGATTACCAGGGTGCTACCCTCGGCGCGGTGAAGACCTCCCGGCGCCCCGCGGCCACGCATGATCGCGAGATCCTGCGCCTCGCCGTGCCCGCCTTCGGCGCGCTCGTCGCCGAACCGCTGTTCCTGCTGTCGGACTCGGCGATCGTCGGCCGGCTGGGCACCGAGCCGCTCGGCGGTCTGGGAGTCGCCGGCCAGGCGCTGGCCACCCTCGTCTACCTGTGCGTCTTCCTCGCCTACGGGACGACGGCCGGGGTGGCCCGGCAGATCGGCGCCGGGGACATGCGGGCGGCGGTCCGGCAGGGCATCGACGGCATGTGGCTCGCGCTCGCCATCGGCGTCGTACTGATCATGGCCGGCTGGCCGCTGACCCCGGCGATCGTGGACGCGTTCGGCGCCTCCCCGGCCGTCGCGCCCTACGCCGAGACCTACCTCGCCGTGAGCCTCTTCGGCATCCCGTCGATGCTGGTGGTCCTGGCCGGGACGGGCGTGCTGCGCGGCCTGCAGGACACCCGCACGCCGCTGTACGTCTCGATCGGCGGGTTCTCGCTGAACCTCGTGCTCAACGTGCTGTTCGTGCTCGTCCTGGACTGGGGGATCGCGGGCTCGGCCTGGGGCACCGTCATGGCCCAGACCGCGAGCGCCGCCGTCTACGTGTGGGTCGTCCTGCGGGCGGCGCGGCGGCACGGAGCCCCGGTGCACCCGGATCTCGCCGGGATGAAGACGGCGGCCACCGCGGGAGTCGGGCTGCTGCTGCGGACGGCGGCGCTGCGCGTCGTCCTGATCGTGGGGACGTCGATCGCGGCCCGCATGGGGGACGCGGAGATCGCCGCCTACCAGGTGGCCTTCCAGGTGTGGACGCTGCTGGCGTTCGCGCTCGACGCCATCGCGATCGCCGGGCAGGCCATCACCGGACGGTACCTGGGCGCGTCCGACATCACGGGCACGCGGGCCGTCACGCGCCGGATGGTGTGGTGGGGGATCGCGAGCGGCGCGGTGTTCGCGCTGCTGATCCTGCTGGTCCGGCCGTGGCTGCCGGGCCTGTTCACCTCGGACGGCGGCGTCCACGACCTGCTGTTCGCCTCACTGCTCATCGTCGCGGTGCTGCAACCCGTCGCGGGCGTGGTGTTCGTCCTGGACGGGATTCTCATCGGCGCGGGGGACGGCGCGTACCTCGCGGTGACGACGCTGCTCGCGACGGTCGTCTTCCTGCCCGCCGCCATCGCCGCCTACCGGGCGGACGCCGGGCTCATCGGGCTCTGGACGGCGATCTCCCTGTGGATGGCGACCCGCCTGGTCACCCTGGGCCTGCGTGCCCGCGGCGACCGGTGGATGGTCACCGGCGCCGTCCGCTGAGAGCCGATTTCCGCGAACCGCACCCGTACCTGGCGTCACACTCGCTACTATTCGAACATGTGTTCCACGCATGGCGAGCGGATGGCCCGGCTGACCCAGGCGATCGACGACCTGGCGGCCGAGGGCCTCGCCGGACTGCCGCCCGAGACCCTGGTGGAACGCGTCGCCGGCATCTGGTCCCTGGTCGAGGGCATCGACCCCGAGATAGCCCGCCGCCGCACCCGCTACACCACCCCGGAGACCTGACCCCCGCCGGTGGTGGCCGCGGTCAGCCGTCGAAGGACGGAAAGATCGACGTCACCAGGCCCCCGGCGGAGCCGCTCGCGCCCCCCGAGCCGTTCAGCCGGTCCGCGACCGACCTGCGCAGTTCGGGCAGCCGCGCGTAGAGGACGTCGCCGGGGCATGTGGTCGAGTTGTAGTCGCGGTGACCGACGATCGCCTCGGCGGGTTCGAGGTTGTACGCCCGGCACAGCCAGACGCACACCTCCACCAGCGAGTCCCACAGCCGGCGCGGGACCCTCGCGCTCGTGTACGTCCCCTCGCTCTCGATCCCGATGGTGTGCTGATTGTGGTGCAGGACATGCGCGCCGACCGCGTGGTTCTTCGCCCGGATGGCCGCCAGGCTCTGGTTGCGCCCCTCCATCACGATGCCGCCGCGGCTGATCGTGAGCTGCTGGCCCGTGTCGTTCCAGCCGTTCCCGTCCATGTGCCACTTCTGGATCTGCCGGGACAGGCCGAACGCGTGGACGAGGGAGCGGTCCCTGGTGTTCGCCGAGGCCGTGTGGTGCACGACGATGTGGTCGGGCGGCCGGTCGAGGATCCGGGCGGCGCGCTTGGGCGACCGCGCGTTCCACTGGGCGCGCGTGTACACCTGGGGAGCGTCCGCCCTGAACGCCGGGTAAGGCGGTCCCACCGGATACTCGCTCGCCATGGCCCCATCCCGTATGGACGACCCCACCGTCAGCAGGCCCGCCGCCCCGACCACACCGCCGATGAGCGCCCGGCGCGTGAACTGCGGGCCGCAGCGTTGCCCGCCGTCCGCGCCCTCCCCCGAATGCGCGTGCAACACATCGACCTCTTTCGTTCCGACTCGATCTGATTACGGAACGTATTGGCCGCTAGTTGATCACCCCAAACACCGGGTGATTCAGGGACGTTTCACATGAAACCCAGAGCGCACTACCCCGCTTTGAACAGGGGGTCGACCGATCTTGCAGCAGAGATTGCCGACTTCTGAACCGGCGGGCGGTGCGTGTCGACCGGCGGGCCGTGCGTGTCACGCCCCGTGCGGCCGCCGCACCCGGTGACCGCCGTAGGCCAGTGCCGCCGCCCCGAACATGGTCAGCAGGGTGAAGGTCTCCGTCTCCAGGCCCATGGCCCCGGTCCCCACCGAGATCACGCCGCCGCCGGCCGCGGTGGCCAGCACGCCGGCCGACAGCCATCCGGCCGTGGCGGCCGACCATCGCCTGGGCTGCATGGCCTCCCCGTTCGCCGCACGGACGTCCGGACCAGATCATACGGCGCGGACGCGAAACGACCCCCGCGCTCCCGGTGGGGCGCGGGGGTCGTTCGGCGGACGACGGTCAGGCTTCGACCACGTCGACGTCGATGGTGGCGTTGACGTCGCTGTGGAGCCGGACGCTGACCCGGTGGGTGCCGACCGTCTTGATCGGGTTGCCGATCTCGATGCGGCGGCGGTCCAGGTCGGGGCCGTTGGCGGCGCGGACCGCCTCGGCGATGTCGGCGGCGGTCACGGCGCCGAACAGGCGGCCGCCGCTTCCGCTGCGGGTGCGCAGCGTCACCCGCAGCGCCTTCAGCTGGTCGGCGACCTCCTTGGCGTGCTCGACGGTCGCGATCTCGCGGGCCGAACGCGCCTTCTTGATCGACTCGATCTCGCGCTCGGCGCCGCGGGTCCACCGGATGGCGAAGCCGCGGGGCACGAGGTAGTTGCGGCCGTAGCCGTCGCGGACCTCGATGATGTCCCCGGGTTCACCGAGACCGGAGACCTGCTGGGTCAGGATGAGCTTCATGTTCGTTCCCCCTGCCTCAGCGCGCGGTGCTGGTGTAGGGCAGCAGCGCCATCTCGCGGGCGTTCTTGATCGCCGTGGCGACGTCCCGCTGGTGCTGGGTGCAGTTGCCGGTCACCCGCCGGGCACGGATCTTGCCGCGGTCGGAGATGAACTTCCGCAGCAGGCCCGTGTCCTTGTAGTCGACGTAGGAGATCTTCTCCTGGCAGAAAACGCAAACCTTCTTCTTCGGCTTGCGGGGAGGTGGCTTCGCCATCGTGGTGCTCCTTTGGGAGAGCCCCGCTCACGCGGGAATGGACGTTGATTTGGTGTTGCCGGTGCGGGACGGCCGGTCAGAACGGCGGGTCGTCGGAGAAACCGCCGCCACCGCCGCCACCGCCGCCGGTGGCCCAGGGGTCGTCTGCCGGGGCGCCGCCGCCTTGCTGGCCGCCGCCGCCGAAGCCGCCGCCGCCCTGCTGGCCGCCGCCGCCGAAACCGCCGCCGCCCTGCTGGCCGCCGCCCCCGCCGCCGAAGCCGCCACCGCCGCCGCCACCCTGCCGCTGGGTCTTGTTGACCTTGGCGGTGGCGTTGCGCAGCGACGGGCCGACCTCGTCGACCTCGATCTCGAAGACGGTGCGCTTCTCACCCTCGCGGGTCTCGTACGACCGCTGCTTGAGGCGGCCCTGCACGATGACCCGCATGCCGCGCTGCAGGGTCTCGGCCACGTTCTCGGCCGCCTGCCGCCAGACGTTGCAGGTCAGGAACAGGGCCTCGCCGTCCTTCCACTCGCCCGACTGGCGGTCGAAGAACCGCGGGGTCGAGGCGAGGCGGAACGACGCGACCGCCTGGCCGCTCGGGGTGAAGCGGAGATTCGGGTCCTCGACGAGGTTCCCGACCATCGTGATTACGGTGTCGCCTGCCATGGGGCTCGCTCCGGCTGGTGAGAGGGCTGAGCCTGGCTCAGTGGACCTCGGGGCGGATGACCTTGGTACGCAGGATCGACTCGCTCAGGTTGAGCTGCCGGTCGAGCTCCTTGACCGTGGCAGGCTCAGCCGACAGGTCGACCACCGCGTAGATGCCTTCGGACTTCTTCTGGATCTCGTACGCCAGGCGCCGGCGGCCCCAGACGTCGACCTTCTCGACACTGCCGCCGCCGTCCTTGACGACCTTCAGGAACGGGTCGAGCGAGCTGCCCGCGTTGCGCTCGTCGATGGCGGGGTCGAGGATGGTCATGAGTTCGTAACGACGCATGCTGTGTCCCTACCTCCTCTGGACTCAGGCGGTCACGGTCTCTCCGTGACAGGAGGGCTCTTGCGTCCTCCGCGGCGGTGCCGGGACCCGGATCGCCGGGCGCACCTGCCGCGAGACCGATACAGGCTACCAACAGTTGGCAGCGTGTGAGCCGGATCCGGACGCGTGCACCGTCAGCGCCGCGCCCCCGCATGGACGTTCTTGGCGCAGCGCCGCCGCTCCAGCTCGGCCATGATGTCGGCCATCTGGGCGCGCATGCGGGCGGTCTGGGTCGTCAGCCGGGACAGCTCCTCCACGAGCTCCGCGTCCCCGATGAGCCCAAGCTCGGCTCTCGTCACCATCGTGCACCTCCTGCTCTCCCCGCTTCCCCTCGGGGGCCGGACCGAGCCGGTCTTCTCGAATCCATGTTCGACACTACCGGGTCCCGCCGACACTATCCGGCCACCCGCGCCGGATTGATCTCGCCCGGACGGGGCATCTCTTCATGGGCATGGTCCGTCCGGTCCCGCGCGCACCGTGTGCCCCTCGCGCGGGACGAGAAGCTGGAGGAGGGTCCCGATGCCAGAGCAGGCGGCAGGCACCGGTCGACAGGCCGTCGACCGCGAGGGCAGGCCCGAGCCCCATCGGCTCCAGGACGGGCTCGCGGTCGCCTCCATCACGGTCGGCGTCGCCGCGCTCATCATGGGCTGGCTGGAGGCGACCCACCTCCCCGGCGCCATCGCGGGACTGGTCGGGCTGCCGCTCGCCCTGTACTCCCAGATGATCTCCGCGACGACGAACGAGCGGTGGCTGAACGTCGTCGGCATGGTCGCCTCCTTCCTCGGCCTCAGCTTCGCGCTGAAAAACGGCGGCTTCTCGCTCTGACCCCCGCCGGCCCCGGCGCACGCCGCCGCGGCGTCCGCCCCACCCTGTCGGACGGCGCGGCTACTCTCGTGGCATGCGCATCGGAGCCCACGTCGACCAGACCAACCCGCTCGACAACGCCCGCGCGGTGGGCGCGGACGTCGTCCAGTTCTTCCTCGGCGACCCGCAGGGCTGGAAGAAGCCGGTCCTGCCGGAGGGCGTCGAGGCGCTGGAGGGCTCCGGCGTGGACGTCTACGTGCACGCCCCGTACACGATCAATGTGGCGACGTCCAACAACAGGATCCGCATCCCGAGCCGCAAGAACCTCACCCAGCAACTGGAGGCGGCGGCGTCCATCGGCGCGAAGGCGCTGATCGTGCACGGCGGCCACGTGCTGAAGGACGACGACCCCGAGACCGGTTTCGAGAACTGGCGCAAGGTGTTCGAGCGGGTCGAGTGCCCCGTCCCGGTCTACATCGAGAACACCGCGGGCGGCGGGAACGCCATGGCGCGCAGGTTCGACCGGATCGCTCGGCTGTGGGAGGTGCTGTCCGGGGTTCCGGGGCTGGAGTCCAAGCTCGGCTTCTGCCTCGACACCTGCCACGCGCACGCGGCGGGGGAGGAACTCATGGACGCCGTCGACCGCGTCAAGGCCATAACCGGCCGCATCGATCTGGTGCACTGCAACGACAGCCGCGACGCCTTCGGGTCCGGGGCCGACCGGCACGCCAACCTGGGCAATGGAAACATCGACCCCGAGGTGATCCTGGCCGTCGTGCGGGCCGCGGGGGCTCCGGTCGTGGTGGAAACGCCTGCCGAGGGGCAGGCGGAGGACATCTCCTGGTTGCGTTCCAAGCTCTGACGACGCAAAGTCGGGGAGGTCCGCGGGGGACGGGAACCCGAAACGGCGCCGCGACATCTAACCCCCCGTAAACCCAGATAAGCCCGCTTTGACCAGCAGGACGACAAAACCCCAAGGTCACGCCACACTGGCATAATCCGGAACCCAGCCTCAGCGCACGCGCGTAACTCTGCGGCGGCGGGCGCGCGAACCGATCGGGAAGCACATGGCATACGACCCCTACGGCTACGGCCCCCAGGACCCCTACGGCCAGCCTGCCTACTCGCAGCAGCCGGCCGTCCAGCACCACTACTACGGCTCCTCGGTCCCGGTCAGCGCGCCGACGAACGGAATGGCCACCGCGTCGCTGGTGTGCGGTCTCATCGGCTTCGTCGCCTGCGGGCTGACGTCCATTCTCGCGATCATCTTCGGGCACGTCGCGCAGAGCCAGATCAAGCGGACGGGCGAGGGCGGCCACGGGATGGCCGTCGCCGGCCTCATCCTCGGCTACCTCATCACGGCGGGCTGGATCGTCTTCTGGTTCCTCTACCTGCTCGGCGTCGCGATGTTCGCCGCCGAGACGGGCACGAGCACGTACTGACCCCCGATCAGGCGAGGCGCGGGACGCCCGCGACCTCCACACCGACGCTCGACATCAGGACGGTCATGGGGGTGGAGGTGTCCCGCCACGCCTTCACCGCACGGGCGAACACGTCCAGGACGGCGCGGAGCGACCGCTGGTCGGCGTCGGCGAGTTCCGACCACGACTCGTACAGCACCAGGTAGCCGCTCTTCGCGGGCGTCCATGACAGGTCGGCCAGGCCGTCGCCGAGGACGTCCCAGTCGCCCGGCGGCGCGCCGGGCATCTCGAAGACGTCCGCGCACAGCCGCAGGAACGACTCCTTGTCCCGGGCGCGGCGGCCGTCGAGGTGGAACGCCCGCAGGCCCGCCTCCTCGGCGCGCCCGGTCCAGCCCGTGTCGCCGACCGCGCCCGGCACCGGCGGCGTCCGCCACTGGTAGACGCCGGGTGCCAGCCGTCCCTCGATCAGCTCGGTCAGTGCTCGGTTCGCGTCCACGTCATCTCCCCGAAGGTCGTGCGCCCCGCGTTCCCCGGGCCCGGGGCGGCCCCCACCGGACGCGATCATCCCCGTCCCACGCGCGCAAAATCTCCCAATATGGGCACATTCCGGCCAGATTTCTCGCCACCGGCGTTCACCGCCGGGTGATTCAGGAGCGGGCGGGCGACAGCAGCGGCTTCAGGTAGGCGATGCCCTCGTCGCGGACGTCGGCCATGTCGTGTTCGATGCCGTGCAGGACGTCGCTCACCGGGTCGGCCAGTTCCCAGAAGCGCAGCTTGCCCTCCAGGCGGGCGTCCAGCGGGCGGCCCCGGTGCTCCTGGAGGCGGCGGATGAAGGGGCGGCTCGTCTCCGGCCACAGGTAGCACAGGTCGTAGTCGGGATCGGCGATCCGCACGTCCCCGAAGTCGATCAGGCCGGTGATCCGGGTTCCGGTGATCAGCAGGTGGTCCAGGCTGAAGTCGGCGTGCGTCAGCGTGGGCGGGTCCGCGAAGTTGCCGTCGTCGGCGAGGTAGCGCTCGTAGGCCGCGACCAGGAGGCGGCCTTCCTCCGGCGGCAGCAGCGGCGCGACCTCGGTGCGGACGAGGGCCAGCTCCTCGGTGTAGTCGGCGCGCAGGTCCGCCTCGGGGACGCCGAGTTCGCGGGCGCGTTCGACGGGGAACGCGTGGATCGCCTCGATCACGTCCGCGATCTGCCGGACGGGGCCGGGCTCGTCCAGCAGGCCGCGGGCGTGCCAGTCCTCCTCGTCCAGCGACTCCCCCGGGACGGCGGGGTAGCAGCAGAACGTTCCGGGACCGAGCGGGTTCGGGGCGGTGAACGCGAAGCGGGGGATGGGGAGGTCCAGCGTCCCGGCGAGTTCGGGCAGCAGCCTCGCCTCGCACGCGATGCCCTCCGCGCCGTCCTCGTTGCGCGGGAAGCGGAGCACGTACGACTCTCCCGCCGCCGCTTGCGTCGCGTCGAGGAGCAGTGCCACGCTCTCGTATCCCGCGCCGAGGAGGCGCAGCGGGCACGGCGCGAGGTCGGGACGGACGTCGGCGAGGGCCGCCCGCACCTTCGGCTCCCAGTCCTCGGGGAGGGTGACGTTCCTGGTCATCTGTACTCCTGGCCGGTCGGGGGCAAGGTCAATGATGGCGCGGACTTGAGTCTCCAGCGACTGGAGGCCCCATGGTGGGCGGCATGGAAGGCGACACCCTGTACACGATCGGGGAACTGGCGCGCCGCACCGGGCTGTCGGTGCGGACGATCCGGTTCTACTCCGACGCGGGCGTGGTGCCGGCGACCTCCCGTACCGCGGCCGGTTACCGGCTGTACGACGTGGACGCCGTCGCGCGCCTCGACCTGGTGCGGACGCTGCGCGACCTCGGCGTGGATCTCGGCACGGTCCGGCGGGTGCTGGACCGGGAGATCGGCGTCGGGGAGGTCGCGACGGCGCACGCCGAGGCGCTGGACGTGCAGATCCGCACGCTCCGGCTGCGCCGGGCCGTGCTGCGGGCGGTCGCCAAACGAGCATCCAGTCCCGAGGAGATGGAACTCATGCACAAGCTCGCCCGGCTCTCCGACGAGGAGCGGCGGCGCATCATCACCGACTTCATCGACGAGTCGTTCGCCGGACTCGCCGTGGACCCCGCCTTCGAGGAGAAGATGCGGTCCGCGCTGCCGGAACTGCCCGACGACCCCGAGCCCGAGCAGGTCGACGCGTGGGTGGAGCTGGCCGAACTGGTCGGCGACCCCGGCTTCCGGGCCGCGGTGCGGCGGATGGCCGAGGCCCAGGCCGCGGAACTCGGCAGGGGCGCCTACCCCGAGGACCCGGCGCGGCTCGGGCAGCTCACGGGGGAGAAGGTCGCGGCCGCCATCGCGGCCGGCATCGAGCCCGGCTCGGACGCGGCCCGCCCCGTCGTCGACGAGGTGGCGGCCGCCTACGCGGACGCCTACGGCGCCACGGACGGTCCCGAGTTCCGGCGCGAACTGCGGGAGCGCACCGAGATCGGCACCGACTCGCGTGCGGAGCGGTACTGGCAGCTCATGGCCGTCATCAACGGCTGGGAGGCGTGGCCGGCGATGACCCCGTCGTTCGAATGGCTCATCGAGGCCCTGCGCAGCCACGAATCCCCCGCGTGAGGGGCGGCGGCTAGGAGGCGACCGGGACGCTGGTGCGGCGACGGCCGCGCCAGCGTCCCAGCGAGACCACGTCCGCCGCCTCGTCGAGGACGCCGCCGGCCGGGTCGTCCGCCCCGTCCGATCTGACCGCGTCGCCGGACGGCCGCAGGATGTCCCACACAACCAGGGCCGCCAGCGCCAGGACGGTCAGGAACCGCGCGAGCAGCGCCAGGTGGTAGACGCCCTGGTCGATGCCGCCCTCCGGCGCGTCGAAGCTCAGCACCGCCGACAGCGTGCCCGAAAGGTCCGCGCCCGCGGTCTGGGCGGAGACCGACAGCAGGAACCACCAGATGCCGAAGAAGTAGATGATCTCGCCGAGCTGCCAGGCCACGAAGGCGGGGAGCCTCGGGCGGGCCAGCACGGCCAGGGGCAGCAGCCACAGCACGAACTGCGGCGACCAGACCTTGTTCGGCAGCATGAACGCGACGAGCACGAGGAACATCAGCTGCGGCAGCCGCGGCCGGCGCGGCGCGGCCAGCGCGAGGACGGCGATCCCGGCGGCGAGGACGAGGAACGTCCCCGTACCGAGGAGGTTCAGCAGGTCGGTGTCGGACGCCGGCTTCTCCAGCCCGTGCTCCTGCAGGAAGAAGAAGATCGACCCCCAGTCGACGCCGCGGCCCCGGCTGAAGGTGTAGAACTCCTGCCACCCCTCCCACGCGAAGATCATCACGGGCAGGTTGACGAGCAGCCACGCCGCGGCGGCGCCGGCGAGCATCCGCCCCATGGCGCGCCACTGCCCGGCGCGCACGCACAGCAGGACCAGCGGGCCGAGGAACAGCAGCGGGTAGAACTTCGCCGCGATCGCCAGCCCGAGCAGCGCGCCCGCGAGCGCGGGGCGGCGCGCCGACCAGGCGGCCAGGGCCAGCGCGGTCAGCGCCACCGCGAGGAGGTCCCAGTTGATGTACGCGGTGAGCAGCAGGGCGGGGGACAGCGCCACCATCAGGCCCACGCGCAGCGACCGCCGTCCCGCCACGTACGCCGTCGCGAGGACGGCGACGACCGCGAGGACGGCCAGCAGCAGCGCGGTCACGTTGTAGAACGCCATGCCGCGGGCGTCCACGCCGAACGGCTGCACCAGCCACGCGACGAGCTGCATCAGGGCGCCGGCCAGCACCGGGTACTCCACGTAGTGGATGTCGGTGCCGGCGAACGAGTCGAAGTACGGGATCTTCCCGTCGCTCAGCCCGCGCACGTAGTACAGCGGGTAGATGTCGGTGTAGCAGGCGTTCGTCGTCGTCTTGATGAAGTCGAAGTTCGCCGACGCGCACGGCCGCTTCTGCAGCCAGCCGAGCAGGCACACCAGGGCGGTGAGGCCCGTCAGCACCGGCGCGAACGGCGTCAGGGGGCCGCGCCGGCCGGACGGCGATCCGTCCGCCTCGTCGCTTTCGGTGCCGGCGGCGGACATCGCGATCTCCTCGGAAGACGACGACATGGACAGCAAGACTATTGGTCGCGGGGTCGGCGCAGGGGGGTGCCACCGGCGAAACGGAACGGCCCGGAGCCGCCTGGCTCCGGGCCGTTCCGCGGACCGCCGCGAAGCGTGTCCCGGCCTCCCTAGTTGCCGCCGACGCCGTCGTCCGGGTCGTCCTGCCCCCGGCAGGCGGGATGGTCCCGGTTCTGCGGTTTCGCGCACCACCAGCTCTTGTCCCCGTCGGGCGGCAGGTTCGGGTCGCAGCCGACCGGCATGTTGAGCTGGTTGCAGGGCTCCCCCTGGCTGGGCGGGGTCGTCGGCGTGTTCGACGGCGCCGGCGAGTTCCGCCGGCATTCCGGCGGCTGGTTCGGCCGGCCCGGCCGGCAGTCCGGCGTGTTCGTCGGGCTCGGCGAACTCGACGGAGGGGGCGTCGTCGGCCGCGCCTTCGCCCACGGGGCGACCTCGCCGCCGTTGACCGGGGGCGGGAACTGCTTGATCTCCTTGCCCTCAAGGGCCTTCGTCATGAACTTCTTGAACAGGTCGGCGGGGACCGTACCACCGTAGACCTGGCTGTAGTTGCCCACGCCGATCAGCGACAGCCGGTTCCCCTTCTTGTCCTGCCGCCACATCGCCGACGCCGTCGCGAGCTCGGGCGTGTAGCCGACGAACCAGGCCGACTTGTTCTCGTCCGTCGTACCGGTCTTGCCGGCGACCGGGCGGCTGCCCAGGCTCGCCCGCGTACCCGTACCGCCGGACTTGACGACCGCCTCCATCGCCGACGTCGCGTCCGCCGCGACCCCCTCGGAGAAGGCGCGCGTCGGCTTCTCCCACGGCAGCTTCTCCAGGACCTCGCCCTTCTCGTTCGTGATCGGATTGCCCTGGTGGTCGGTGACCTTGGCGATCACGTGTGCGTCGCGGTGCACGCCCTTCGCGGCGAAGGTCGAGTAGACCGACGCCATGGTGACCGAGGTCGTGTCGATGACGCCGAGCGGAAGCGACGTGTAGTTCGCGTTGAGGTTCGGGGTGTCGGCGGGGACGCCCATCTTCTTGGCCATGTCCACGACGTTGGACAGCTGCACCTTCTGCCCCAGCTCGACGTACGACGTGTTGATCGACATCGCCGTCATCTGCTTGAGGTTGTAGATGCCGTTCTCCGCGCGGTTGTCGTTGGTGAACGTCGCACCGTTGATCGTCCGCTTGTAGCTGCCGTCCATCGTGGTCTGCAGGCTGATGCCCTGGTCCAGCGCCGTGGCCAGGACGATCGGCTTGAACGACGACCCCGGCTGCACGTTGCCCTGGAAGGAGTTGTCGAACTGCTGCTTGCGGAAGTCGGGGCCGCCGTAGGCGGCGACCACCCCGCCCGTCCGGGGATCGATCGCGGTGAGCCCGAACTGGATGTCGTTGCCCAGCCCGTTCTCCTTGCGGATCTCCTTGACGGCCTTGTTGGTGTAGTCCTGCAGCCCCTTGTTGAACGTCGTCTTGATCCGCAGGCCGCCGGTCTCCAGCATCTGGTCGTTGATGCCGAGTTGCTTCAGCTCGTTCAGGACCCGCGCCTCCAGGTAGCCGGCGTTCGGGTCGTCCGGGACGTCGCTCCAGTTCTCCTCCGTCTGCGGGAACTTCGCCGCCGCGCGCTTGCCCTCGTCGAGCCAGCCCTGCTCGACCATGCCGTCGAGGACGTAGTTCCAGCGGTCGATCAGCGCCTGCTTGGCCGGGTTGGACGCCGGGCCGTAGGTGGCGAAGTAACCGGGCCGCTGGATCATCGCGGCGAGCATCGCCGCCTCGGACTCGTTGATCTTGGTGACGGGCTTGTGGAAGTAGGCGCGGGAGGCCGCCTGGATGCCGTACGACCGGCGCCCGAAGGGGACCGTGTTGAGGTACAGCTCCAGGACCTTCGCCTTCTCCATCTCCTTGCCGAGACGGATCGAGATCAGGATCTCCTTGAGCTTGCGGCTGACCGTGCGCTCCTGGCTGAGGCCCGCGTAGTAGTTCCGGGCCATCTGCTGGGTGATCGTGGAGGCGCCCGCGGTGCCGCCGCCGGTCACCGCGCGGAACATCGCGCCCGCGATACCGGTCGGCGAGATTCCCGGCTCGGTCCAGAAGCCGCGGTCCTCGGCCGCGAGGACGGCGTTCTGGACGTGCTTGGGCACCTTGTCCAGCGGGATGTTCTCGCGGTGCGTGCCGATCCGCGCGAGCGGCGAGCCGTCCGCGTACGTGATCACCGACTCCTGGCGGATCGCGTCCTGCTGCTTCTCCGTCGGGATCGGGGTGTTGGCGTACGCGACGATGACGAGCGTCGCCAGCCCGAGGATCATCACGCTGGCGACGGCGACCATGATCTTCCAGGACGGGATGTACCGCCGCCATCCGGCCTTGTCGGGGTCGTCCGACCGCTTGGCGCGGCCCTCCTCGTCCCAGAAACCGCCGCCCCCGGAACCGCCGCGCCCACCCGGGCCGCCGGGACCGCCGGGGCCACCCGGACCACCTGGACCACGGCCGCCGCCACCGGGCCTGCCGGGCCCACCGGGCCTGCCGGGACCGCCCCGGCCGCCGGCGGCGCCCGCGGGACCACCCGGGACACCCGGCCCGCCGGGCCGTCCCGGACGCCCGCCGGGCCCCGAGCGCATCGCCGAGGGCGTACCGGCCCGCCGCCGGCCGCCACCGCCCCGGCCGCCACCGCCCGGGGCGCCGGCCCGCGCGGGGCCGCCGCCGCGTCCGCCCGGCCTGCCGCCGGGGCGCGGGCCCTTGCCGGGTGAGGGCGAGCCGGACGGTCCGCCACGCGGCGCACCGGCAGGCGTGCCCGAACCGCCGGGACGGGGGGCTCCCCTCCGGCCCGGGCCATCTCCGTGTTCCGGTCCGTATCGGCTTGGGTTACTCACGCGACCTCATCGACTGGGGTACGGCTGTGCGTCGTCAGAGAGTACTGCGCAGCAGGAGGCGCGGGGGCCGATGGCGCAAGGCATCGCGGCTCCCGGCCGTCCGGACGCAGTCGATCATGCCCGCTGGCGTGCGGCAATTCGCGAACATGCTTCATGTCACACCACCGCCTCCACAAGAGGGTTCGGACGCAACGGTCACAGGGTTCATTCCGGCGGCCTCGTCAACGGCAGCAGCGGCGCGATGACCCCCGTGCTGGGTTCGCCGGAACTCGGTTGCAGGCTGCGCCCGCCCCGCCTGCCGCGGCAGGCCGGGTCCCCCTGGTGGAGCTGGCACCACCAGTCGGGCGGCGGGTTGCTCGGCGGCTTGTTCGGGTCGCAGTTGCCGTTCGGGAACGGCGACTGGCACGGCGGCTTGTCGCCCCGGTCGCCGTCACCGCCGTCACCGCCGCCTCCCTGGCAGCGCGGGTGGAACCTGCCGAGCGGGTGGTCGTCGCACCACGGCGGCCTGTCGCCGTGCTCCTTCTTCGGCGGCTTCGCCCACTTCTGCACGATCCCGCCCCACGCCGGCGGCGGGAACTGCTGGACCTCCATCCCCTGCATCGCGTTGACCATGTAGGAACGCCAGATGCGGGCGGGGATCGTACCGCCCTCCACCGTGCCGATCCCGGGCAGGACCACCGACTTCTTCTTCCCGTCGGGGCCCGTGGCGTCGTTGTAGAGCGTCACCGCGGTGGAGAGCTGCGGGGTGTAGCCGACGAACCAGGTCGCGACGTTCCGGTCGGTGGTGCCGGTCTTGCCGGCCGCCGGGCGGCCCGGCAGCGCCGCCGCCGTCGCGGTGCCGCCCCGGACGACCTGCTGCATCGCGTACGTGGCGTCCGCGGCGACCTTCGCGTCGAAGACCCGGCGCTTCTCGTACTTCGGCTTCAGCCGGACCGTCTTGTTGTCGGACTCCCTGACCTGGCGGATCACGTGCGGCTGGTGGTAGACGCCGCCGTTGGCGAACGGCGCGTAGCCCGCCGCCTGCTCGATCGGCCGGATGTTGTTGACGCCCAGCGCGAGGTTCAGGCAGCACTTGTGCGGGTCGAGCAGGTGGGACTCGATCCCGGCGTCCGTCTCGGTCTTGACCACCTCTTCGATGCCGACCTTGCCCATCAGCTGGATGAACGCGGTGTTCACCGAGTCCTTCGTCGCCGTGATCATGTCGACCGGCGTCCCGACGTCATGGCTGTTCGGGACGATCACCGCCTTCGGATCGTCCTTCGACACCACGCTGCCGTCCGGGCCGATCGGCGTCTTCGAGATCCCCTCAAGGGTGCTCTTCAGGCTGTAGTTCTGCTTGAGGGCCGTCGCCAGGACGTAGGGCTTCATCGCCGAGCCGCCCTGCGCCGAGCCCTGCCACACGTTGTTGAACTCCTGGTCCAGGTAGCCCGGCCCGCCGTAGAACGCGACGACCTCGCCGTTCGCGGTGTTCACCGACACCAGCCCGACGCGGATCTTCTTCTTCGCGAGCCGCTTCGGGTTCACCTGCGAGACGGTCTTCTCGGCCGCCTTGCGCGCCATCTCCATCCGCTTCTGGTTGAAGGTGGTGTAGACGCGCAGGCCCTTGGTCGTCAGCTCCTTCTCTTCGATCCCCTGCCGGCGGAGCTCCTCCTTGGCGCGCATCAGCATGTAGCCGCGCTGCCCGCCGTACAGCTGGTCACCGGCGTTGGCGCTCTTGATCTTGGGCAGGCCCTGCTGGAGGAACTTGTCGGCGTCGCCCTGGCTGAGCTTGCCCATCGAGACCAGGCCGTTCAGCGTGTACTCGTACCGGCCCTTCGCCCACGCCTGGTGCGCCTTCGCCTCGGGGTCGCGGTTGGGGTTCTGGATGATGCCGCCGAGGACGGCCGCCTCGGCCTGGTTGAGCTTCCACACGTCCTTGCCGAAGTACTCGCGGGACGCGGCCTGGATGCCGTAGGTGTTGCGGCCGAAGTAGATCGTGTTCAGGTACAGCTTGAGGATCTCGTCCTTGGTGTGCTTGTCCTCGAGCTTCATCGAGATGAACAGCTCTTTGAACTTCCGGCTCATCGTCCGGTTGTTCGGGTCGGAGTAGTGGTTCTTCGCGAGCTGCTGCGTGATCGTGGACCCGCCGCCGGACCCGCCGGTGAGGTTGTCCCACACGGCCCGCGTGGTGCCCTTCACCGAGAAGCCCGGGTCGCTGTAGAAGCTGCGGTTCTCCGCCGCCAGCACCGCGTCCCGGACGTGCGGCGGGATCTTGTCGAGCTCGACGCTCTGCCGCTTCTTGCCGATCCGGCCGATCTCCTTGCCGTTCGTGTAGTAGAAGATCGACGCCTGGTCCTCGACGCCCGCCACCGTCGGCTCCGCGGGCGTGGGGGTGTTCGAGTACGCGACCCAGATCAGCGTGACGAACGCCGCGACGCCCAACCCGGAGAGACCGGCGACGAGCTTCCAGGACGGCAGGAACCGCCGCCATCCCGTCTCCCGGGACCGCAACTGCCCGAGGATCCCGGACTTCTTCTGCCCCGGCCCGCCCGGCACGCCGGGCCCCCCGGGCCCTCTCGGCCCGCCAGGCCCCATCGGTCCGCCGGGACCGCCGGGACCACTGGGCGCGCCGGGCACGCCGGGCCCACCCGGGCCGCCGGAGCGGTGCGCGGCCCGCACACCCTTGCTCTTGAACTTCGAGGTGACCTTGGCGCCGAGGTCCTGGCCGACCTTCTGGAGCTCGCCGAGCTTCTCCTTGACGCCGGGCTTCGCCGTCGTCCCGAACCCGGCTCCCGCGGCCATACCGGCACCGGCGGCACCCGGCACACCGCCCATGCCGTGCCCACCGGGCACACCGGGTCCGCCTGGCACACCGGGCCCGCCTGGCACACCGGGCCCGCCTGGGCCGCCGGGCATTCCCCTCCCGGGGCCGCCCGGGGCACCCTGCCCACCGAAGCCCGCGGGCGGACCGTATCCACCGGACGGACCGCCGCCACCGGGCGCGCCCGGACCACCAGCGTCCGCGCGGACGGCGGGGCCGGGTGCGGTCGGCGGCGCACTCGAACCACCGAACGAACCACCCGGCGAACCGGAGCCACCGGGCACACCACCACCGGGCACACCACCACCGGGCACACCACCACCGGGCACACCACCACCGGGCGCGCTCGCACCCGAGGGGACCGCGGGACCGGGAGCCGTCGGCGGCGCCCCGGCGGCACCGAACGAACCGCCACCACCCGGGCCGCCGCCCGTCCCCGGCCGACTCACGCCACCGGCGCCACTCGGCATCCCGAACCCGCCGGGCGAACCACCGGCAGCACCGGCCTGGCCACCCGGCATACCGGGCCCGGCAGGCGGACCGCCGCCGCTCGGCCCGGGACCGCCCAGGCCGCCCGCCCCGCTGCCATGCGCCCCGGAACCACTATGCGCCCCGGAACCACTCGGTGCTCCGGAGCCACCGGGCGGACCGCCGATGTTCGGCGCACCCGCGCCACCGCCCAGGCCGCCGGGTTCACCCGGCCCGCCACCGGCCGTACCGGACGTGCCGTGCGATCCGGAACCGCCGGCGAAGCCCTCGCCGCCCGAGCCGCCCGGACCGCCCGAGCCGCCGGGACCGCCGCCGAGCCGGTGCGCGCCGGAGCCGCTCGGCGGCGGGAACCCGCCGGCCAGCGGGTCACCCGGTCCGCTTCCGGCGCCGGAGCCGCCCGGCATGCCGGAGCCGCCGGACAGGCTGCCGCCGCCGGGGACGGCGTGGCCGCTCATGAAGCCGGGGCTCTGGACGTTGTCCTGCGGTCCGCCCGGTGCCGCCTGGGCGCCGGGGTCGTCCGGCGCGCCGGGGACGCCCGGAGCGGATTCGCGGGGGGCACCCGGATAAGCGGGGTCGCCGGGGTCGCCGGGACGGGGGACCTGCTGCCCGCCCGGCCTCTGCGACCCGGGTTCCGGTCGGGGCTGGCTTGGATTACTCACGCGACCTCATCAACAGGGGACAGCTGGTTGTTGCCAAGGGCCGGGGATCGCTCCCCAGCGTTGGAACGAACTCGTGCGCCGCCCGAGAGTACTGTGCGAGCTGGTGAGCGGGGGGAGCGTGTGCACGGCGAAGTTACGTCCTGGCTGGTCAACGCCCTCGCCGAACGCTGCGGCCGGTGGATCCTCCTCTGCTTTCTACCGTTCGGGGCCCTGCTCCCCATGGCCGAGGACGTACGACATCGCCAGGTGGTTCCATGCGCAACTTTGACACACTTCCACCACATACACCCTGAATTCTCCGTATTCGCGGTCCATCTCGGCCAGTTCGGCGGTGGCCTTGACGCGTCCCGCGTAGCGACCCAGCTCGTCCCCATATACGTACGTGACATGGGTCAGGGGTTCATGCCCGCAGACGGGACACCGCTCGCCGGTGGGTTCGCCGTGGTACTTGGCCGCGCGCAGGAGGTAGGGGTGGGCGTCGCAGGCGTCGTCCCTGGTCAGCGAACCGGACCTCAGCTCGGCGATGGCCGCCCGCTTCGCCAGGGCGTAGTCGACGACCAGCCTCGGTCTCATGGTCGGCTCCCGCCCCGCATACCGGCAGGGTAAGCGGCGCCGGGGGCGTCCGGACAGATCTCCACTTGCCAGACCGGGCCGCACTACGTATCTTGTCGATGTATCGAGCCGATACATTGACTCGATACATCACATCGATACATCGGCTCTGCTGAAGGGGTCCGGATGGCGGCCAAGAAGGGCGCGGGCGTGCTGGAGCTCGCCGTGCTCGGCCTCCTGCACGAATCCCCGATGCACGGTTACGAGCTCCGCAAGCGGCTCAACGTCGTGCTCGGCATGTTCCGCGCCTTCTCCTACGGCTCCCTCTATCCGTGCCTCAAACAGCTCCTGGTGAACGGGCTGATCATGGAGGACCGTCCGGAGGAGCACACGGCACTGGCGCTGCAGAGCCGCCGCTCGAAGATTGTTTACAAGCTCACCGCCGATGGCAAGGAGCGCCTCCAGGAGCTGCTGACCGAGGCCGGTCCGGCATCGTGGGAGGACGAGGGGTTCGGCGTCCGATTCGCCTTCTTCTCGCACACCCGCGCCGACGTCCGGCTGCGGATCCTCGAAGGCCGGCGCAGCCGGCTGGAGGAACGCCTGGAGGCATTCCGCGCGGCTCTCGCGCGCACTCGCGAGAGGGTCGACTCCTACACCCTGGAGCTGCAGAACCACGGGCTGGAGTCCGTCGAACGCGAGGTCAGGTGGCTGAACGAGCTCATCGGGCGCGAGCGTGCCGAGCAGGAACAGCAGCAAGCCGAGCAGGAAAAGCAAGACAGGTCTTCGGAAACCATCACACAGGACATGCCTCGGGATCACGACCGCTGATCGGCGGCACCGGGGTCGGGTGAAGAAACACCACATGTTCCGCAAGAGAGAAGGAGCAACCGGATGGGTTCGGTGCGCGTAGCCATCGTGGGTGTGGGGAACTGCGCCTCTTCGCTCGTCCAGGGTGTCGAGTTCTACAAGGACGCGGCCCCCGAGACACGAGTCCCCGGCCTGATGCACGTGCAGTTCGGCGACTACCACGTAGGTGACGTCGAGTTCGTCGCGGCGTTCGACGTGGACGCCAAGAAGGTCGGGATGGACCTGTCCGAGGCCATTCACGCCAGCGAGAACAACACGATCAAGTTCGCCGACGTCCCCCCGACCGGTGTGACCGTCCAGCGCGGCCCGACCCTCGACGGCCTCGGCGAGTACTACCTGGACATGGTCGACGAGTCGGACGCCGAGCCGGTCGACGTGGTGCAGGCGCTGAAGGACGCCGAGGTCGACGTCCTCGTGTCGTACCTGCCGGTGGGCTCCGAGGCGGCCGACCGCTTCTACGCCCAGTGCGCCCTCGACGCCAGGGTCGCGTTCGTGAACGCCCTCCCCGTGTTCATCGCCAGCGACCCCGAGTGGGCCGAGAAGTTCACCGACGCCGGCGTCCCGATCGTGGGCGACGACATCAAGTCGCAGGTCGGCGCGACCATCACCCACCGCGTCATGGCCCGCCTGTTCGAGGAGCGCGGGGTCGAGCTGCTGCGCACGTACCAGCTCAACTTCGGCGGCAACATGGACTTCATGAACATGCTGGAGCGCAAGCGCCTCCAGTCCAAGAAGATCTCCAAGACGCAGTCGGTGACCTCGCAGATCCCGCACGAGATGGCGAAGGCGGACGTGCACATCGGCCCGTCCGACCACGTGCCGTGGCTGGACGACCGCAAGTGGGCCTACGTCCGGCTGGAGGGCAAGTCGTTCGGCGACACGCCCCTCAACCTGGAGTACAAGCTGGAGGTCTGGGACTCCCCGAACTCCGCGGGCGTGATCATCGACGCGGTGCGCGCCGCGAAGATCGCCAAGGACCGCGGCATCGGCGGCCCGATCCTGTCGGCCAGTTCCTACTTCATGAAGTCGCCGCCCGAGCAGTACACCGACGACCAGGCGCACGAGGCCGTGGAGGCGTTCATCCGCGGCGACGTGGAACGCTGAGCCAGGCGACCGAGGGCAGCAAGGGAGCGGCTCAGCGCCGGTGCGGCCGCCGGCTGAGAATCCGATCACAAAGTTCCCAAGGGACGCCCTGGCAGTGGACATCCACTGTCAGGGCGTCCTTACTTCTGTAGAGAAAACGGTGATGTACCGGCCCCTTGTCACCCTCCGGCTCTAATGTGACACCGCCGGTGACTGCGCGCCAGGTTCCGAGTCGTGAGGTGAGAACGTGATGGCACGTGAGATGTGCAAGGTGACGGTGGGGCTCACGCTGCTCGCGCTCGGGCTCACGGGGTGCGCCGGGGGCGGTGACGACGCCTCCGCGGCGGGCCGCCCCCGCGACGGCGGCACACTGCGGGTCATCGGCTCGTCCGACGTCGGGCACCTCGACCCCGCGGCCGTGGCGAGCGTCGGCGCCTACGGGCTGTCCCGCACGTTCGCGCGGACGCTGCTCGGGACGCGGGCGTCCAACGACTTCCAGGAGACGATCCCCGTCCGGCCCGACGTGGCCGCACGGATCCCGACCCGCGAGAACGGCGACATCAGCAAGAACCGCCGCACGTACACGGTGCGGCTGCGCGAGGACGTCCGGTGGAACACCGAGCCGCCGCGGCCGGTGACCGCCCAGGACTTCGTCCGCGGCTTCAAGCGGCTGTGCAACCCGGCGTCCCCGTCCGGAGGCAAGGGGTACTTCACCTCCACGCTCAAGGGCATGGAGGAGTTCTGCGAGGGCTACGCCTCCGTCGACGCCAAGAACGCCGGGGCGATGGCCGCCTACCAGCGCGGCCACGAGATCGAGGGCGTCCGCGCCAAGGACGACCGGACGCTGGTCTTCGAGCTGAAGCAGCCCGCGAGCGACTTCCTGAACCTGCTCGCGCTGCCGTACGCCGCCGCCGCGCCCCAGGAGTACGACAGGTACGTCCCGGATTCGGCGGAGTTCCGGCAGAACACACTGTCGAACGGCCCGTACCAGATCAGCGAGTACAAGCCGGGCATGTCATACCTGCTCACCCACAACCCGGTCTGGCGGCAGCAGAGCGACCCGCTCCGGGAGCGGCACGTGGAGAAGATCCAGATCACGCTCGGGCAGGACTCGCCGGAGACCGTCCAGCAGCAGATCGAGCAGGACGCCGCCGACCTCGCCTGGGACCAGCCCGTCCCCACGTCCGCGATCCCCCGCCTCCGCGACGACCGGCGGTTCGCGATCAGGGAGACCCCGAGCAACAGCCCGTACCTGGTGTTCAACACGCTCAGCCCGAACAACGGCGGCGCGCTCCGCAAGCGCGAGGTCCGCCAGGCGCTCCAGTACGCCGTCGACCGCAGCGCCCTGATCAAGATCGTGGGCGGCCCGTCGGTGGCCCAGCCGCTGCACACGGTGATCCCGCCCGGCAACTCCGGCTACGCGCCGGCGAACCACTACCCGACGCCCAGCGAGTCCGGCGACCCCGCCAAGTGCCGCGAACTGCTCGGCAAGACCGGCCACCGCGGCCTCACCCTGAAGTTCCCGTACCGCACCAACAGCACCCACAAGCTCATCGCCCAGTCCATCGCCGAGAACCTCGGCGCCTGCGGCGTGAAGACCGAACTCAGCGCCGACTCCGGCGGCTCCTTCTACGCCGGGACGATCTCCACCCCCGCGAACGCCCGCACCGGCCGATGGGACATCGCCGCCCCCGGCTGGACACCCGACTGGTACGGCAACAACGGCCGCTCCATCATCCAGCCGCTCTTCGACGGCCGCGGCTACGGCCAGAACTCCACCAACTACGGCGGCTACGACAACCCCGAGGTCAACGCCCTCATCGACGCGGCCCTCACCGCCCCCGAACCCTCGCACGCCGCCGGCTACTGGCAGCAGGCCGACCGGAAGATCATGGAAGACGCCGCGATCATCCCGCTGCTCAGCCGCTCCCACACCATCTTCCACTCATCCCGCGTCCACGGCGCCTACTTCCTCCCCACCACCTCCGGCTACGACTACACCCGCATATGGCTCAGTTAATTGCATTGCCCTTGGCGGTCAGGCCCTAGAGGGCCTTCCCTTCGGCGGGCAATGCGCGCGATCGCTGCATCGCTCCGGCTCGCCTTGGGGCTCGCTGCGCGATCAGGTTTCTCGCTTCGCTCGAAGCCTGCCTTCGGACGCGATCGCAGGCGTTGGGGTTGTCGCGGGGTTGCTGTGGGGGCTGAGGTCGTCGCTGCCCTGGCGATCCCTCCCACCGAGACCTTGAGGCCCGCTGCGCTTGCCAGCGCGACCACTCGCGGGCTTCCTAACCAGAGCGGTCGCGGCCGTTGGGGTTGCTTTGGTGGCTGAGGGCTTTGCAGATCCCTTAGTGCTGGCGTGTGGGGGGCTTGTCGGGTTGGGGGGCGCATAGGGTGACCTGGTGCGGTCGGGTGAGTTGCGGGAGATTCTGCGGGGGCGTGACTTCCGGCGGCTCTATGCGACGCGGCTCGCTTCGCAGTTGACCGACGGGGTCTTCCAGGTGGCGCTGGCGGGGTACGTGTTCTTCTCGCCCGAGCGGCAGACGACCGCGGCGAAGGCGGCGGCGGCGTTCGCGGTGACGTTGCTGCCGTACTCGGCGCTCGGGCCGTTCGTCGGCGTGTTCATCGACCGGTGGCGGCGGCGGCAGATCCTCGTGTGGACGCCGGTGCTGCGGGCCGTGCTTGTGGTGCTCGTCGCGGCGCTGGTGGCGGCGGGGCAGGACGGGGCCGTCTTCTTCCTCGGGGTCCTCGTCGTGCTGGGGGTGAACCGGTTCTTCCTCGCGTCGCTGTCGGCGGCGCTCCCCCATGTTGTCCGGCGCGACCAGCTGGTGACGGCGAACGCCTTCTCCGTCACGTCCGGGACCGTCATCGCGTTCGTCGGGGCCGGGGCCGGTTACCTGCTGCGTCAGGTGTTCGGGGCGGGGGACACCGGGACGGCGCTGATCCTCGTGGCGGCGGCGGGGCTGTTCCTGCTGGCGGGCTCGATCGCGACGCTGCTGCCGAAACGGCTGCTGGGGCCGCACCCGGCCGAGGACGCCGCAGCGGGTCCCGTGCAGCCGGACGCGACGCGGTTCGTCGAGGCGCTCCGGGTCGTCCTGGACGGCCTGGTGGACGGGGCGCGGCACCTCCGGCGGCGCCCGGCGGCGGCGCTGGCCCTCGGCGCGATCTCCTTCCACCGCTTCCTGTACGGCGTCGTCCTGATCATGACGCTGCTGCTGTGCCGGAACCACTTCGCCGACGATCCGGACGAGGGGCTGGAGACGTTCGCGCTGATGCTGGGGGTGTCCGGCGCCGGGTTCTTCGCCGCGGCGCTGATCACGCCGGCGGTGGTGCGGCGCATCGGCAAGCGGGCGTGGGTGGCGCTGCTGTTCGCCGCGGCGGCGGTGAGCCTGCTGGCGCTGGGCATGCCGTTCGCCGAACGTCCCTGGGCGGCGGCCGCCTTCGCGTTGGGCGTCGTGTCGCAAGGGGTGAAGCTCTGCGTCGACACCACGCTGCAGGAGGGGGTCGACGACGCCTACCGGGGCCGGGTGTTCGCCGTCTACGACATGCTCTTCAACGCGGTGTTCGCCGGTGCCGCGGCGGCGGCCGCGACGTGGCTGCCGGTGGACGGGCGCGCCGGCGGCACCCTCCTCGCGGTGGTCGCCGCGTACGCCGTGGGGGCGGCCGCCTACTGGTCGGCCACCACGCGCGGTCCGGACCGGGCACTCCGCTGACGCGGACCCTTCACAAGGATTCGGCGACGGCGTGGAGCGCGGCGGCGATGTGCAGGACCTCGTCGTCGGTGCAGACGTACGGCGGCATCGTGTAGATCAGCTTGCCGAACGGGCGGAGCCAGACGCCGTGCGCCATGGCGATCTCCTGCGCGGCCGCGACGTCCACCGGCTCCCGCGCCTCCACCACCCCGATCGCGCCCAGAACGCGGACGTCGGCGACACCGGGGAAGTCCACGGCGTCGTGCAGTTCGGCCGTGAGGCTCGCCTCGATCGCGTCGACCTCGTCCCGCCAGTCGCGCGACAGCAGCAGGTCGATGGACGCGGACGCGACGGCGGCGGCCAGCGGGTTGCCCATGTAGGTCGGGCCGTGCATGAGGGCGCCCGCCTCCCCCGACGTGATGCCGTGGGCGACCCGATCGGTGCACAGGGTGGCGGCCATGGTCAGGTAGCCGCCGGTCAGGGCCTTGCCGAGGCACATGATGTCGGGGACGACCTCGGCGTGGTCGCAGCCCCACAGCTCGCCCGTCCGGCCGAAACCGGTCGCGATCTCGTCCAGGACGAGGAGGATGCCGTGCTCGTCGGCGATGTCGCGGAGGAGGCGCAGGTACTCCGGCGCGTAGAAGCGCATGCCTCCCGCGCCCTGGACGATCGGCTCGACGATGATCCCGGCGAGCTCGCCCGCGTGCTCGGCGGCCAGCCGGGACACCTCGTCCAGGTACGCCTGCTCGGGGTCGGCCGAGTAGCCGAGCGGGGGCGCCGGCGCGAACACGTGCTCCGCCAGGACGTCCCGGAACAGGTGGTGCATGCCGTTGACCGGGTCGCAGACGGCCATGTCGCCGAACGTGTCGCCGTGGTAGCCGCCGCGGACGGTGAGCAGCCGGTGCCGTTCCGGACGCCCCCGCGACCGCCAGTACTGCAGCGCCATCTTGATCGCGACCTCGACGGCAACGGAGCCGGAGTCGGCGAAGAACACCTTCGTCAGCGGCTCCGGGGTGATCTCGACGAGCCGCTCGGCGAGCCGGACGGCGGGCGGGTGCGTGAGCCCGCCGAACATCACGTGCGCCATCTTCCCGAGCTGCCCGGTGACGGCCGCGTTCAGCTTCGGGTGGTTGTAGCCGTGCACGGCCGCCCACCACGACGACATCCCGTCGATCAGCTCGGTGCCGTCCGCCAGCGTCAGCCGGACCCCCGACGCGGAGACGACGGGGAGGACGGGCGCCGGCGCGGGCATCGGCGCGTACGGGTGCCAGATGTGCTCCCGGTCGAACTCCAGCATCCGCTCGGTCTCCCGCGGGCTCATCCGCCCGAGCTGCAGCGGGATCATTCCGCCCCCTCCGCCGGGACGATGCCTTCGGCGGCGGCCCAGCGGCGCAGCTCCTCCGCCGCGGCGTCCTTGCCGATGATGCCGCGGTCGAGACGCAGGTCGAGCAGGAACCGGTACGCCTTGCCGACGAGCGGGCCGGGCTTGATCCCGAGGATCTCCTGGATCTCGTTCCCGTCGATCTCGGGGCGGATCGCGGCCAGCTCCTCCTCCTGCGCCAGCCGTTCGATGCGCGCCTCGAGGTCGTCGTAGGTGCGCCGCAGCCGCTCGGCCTTGCGCCTGTTGCGGGTGGTGCAGTCGGCCCGGGTCAGCTTGTGCAGCCGGGACAGCAGCGGCCCGGCGTCGCGGACGTAGCGGCGGACGGCCGAGTCGGTCCACTCGCCGGTGCCGTAGCCGTGGAACCGCAGGTGCAGCTCCACCAGCCGGGACACGTCGGCGACGACGTCCTTGGGGTAGCGCAGCGCGGTCAGCCGCTTGCGGGTCATCTTGGCGCCGACGACCTCGTGGTGGTGGAACGAGACCCGCCCGCCCGGCTCGAACCGGCGGGTGCGGGGCTTGCCGATGTCGTGCAGGAGCGCCGCGAGCCGCAGGACGAGGTCGGGCCCCTCCTCCTCCTGCGCGATGGCCTGCTCCAGGACGATCAGCGAGTGCTCGTAGACGTCCTTGTGCCGGTGGTGCTCGTCGATCTCCAGCCGCAGCTTCGGCAGCTCGGGCAGGACGTGCGCGGCGAGGCCGGTGTCCACGAGGAGCGCCAGCCCCTGCCGCGGGTACTTTCCGCAGACGAGCTTCGACAGCTCGTCCCGGACCCGCTCGGCGGAGACGATCTCGATGCGGGCGGACATGTCCGTCATGGCGCGGACGACGTCCGGGGCGACCGTGAAGCCGAGCTGCGAGGCGAAGCGGGCGGCGCGCATCATCCGCAGCGGGTCGTCGCCGAACGAGTCCTCGGGCTTGCCGGGCGTCCGCAGGACCTTGTCCCGCAGGTCGGTGAGCCCGCCGAAGGGGTCGACGAACTCGTGCCCGGGCAGCCGCGCCGCCATGGCGTTGACCGCGAAGTCGCGCCGGCGCAGATCCTCCACCAGTGACGTCCCGTACGACACGACGGGCTTGCGCGACTTCGGGTCGTAGGACTCGCTGCGGTAGGTGGTGATCTCCAGCTCGACGCCGTCCTTGCGGAGGCCGACCGTGCCGAACTCGATGCCGATCGTCCAATGCGCGTCCGCCCAGCCGCGGATGATCTCCAGGGTGCGCTCGGGCGGGGCGTCGGTGGTGAGGTCGACGTCCTTGGTCGGACGGCGGAGCAGCGCGTCCCGGACGGGACCGCCGACCAGGGCCAGCTCGTGACCGGCCGCCGCGAACCGGGCCCCGAGATCGTCGGCGACGGGCGCGATCCGGCGCAGCAGCTCGGCGATCGCGGTGCGCCGCGAGGACTCGGGTGTCACGTTCTGGTTGGGCACGGCCATCGAGCGTATTTCCTTGCGAGACGGGCTGACAAAGGACTTTCCGATGATCGGCGGGGCCCGCGCGCGAATCCTTGCGGGGCCGAAGGAGGACGGGACCCTTCACATGCCGCGATCCCCGGGTTACGTTCTGGACACCCCGATGACGCCATCGCGACCGCCGGTGAGCCCTCCGCACGACAACGGTAGCGGGACACAGCAGGGCCACGGCCCGCCGCGTGTGCGGCTGAGGCGCATCGCGAGTGTTTTGCACGACGTATGGCGAGGGTTAAACCGGACGTCTCGGGTATGGGGGGATATCCCTCGCAGAATGCGATGCAGGGGGACACAGGGAAACCAGGCACGGGGGTGAGCGGGGCGACCCCCGGGATGGAGCCGATGATGAAGGACGCTCTGACCATCCACCGCGCGCTGCTCGAATGGGAGGCCGTCCACGAGATCGTGCGACTGCCCTTCGCGCTCGCCCACGCCGACGAACTTCCCAGGGCGCTCGGCCTGCCCCCCGAACGGTGCCTGGTGACGCGCGTCTACTCCTGCGACGACGCCTACGGCGACCAGCGCTTCCTGACCGGCGTGATCGTCCCCGCGGGCGGCCGCCCCTCCACCGACGCGGTCCGCGCCACCGTCGGAGCGACGACCGTCCGCCCGGCCCACGCGGACGTCGTCAACGCCGTCACCGAATACGCGGCCAACCTGGTCTGCCCCCTGCTCCTCCCGGACGACATGCCAGTACTCATCGACCAGCGCGTCATGGACGCCCTCCCGGCCGACGACGTCGTCTACACGGCAACCGGCGAAGCCTCCACCGCCCTGGGAAT
>NZ_SMLC01000004.1 GCF_004349245.1 Actinomadura sp. 6K520
CCTTCCCCGACGCCCTCCGCCCCCGCCCGTGAGCCCGGCGGAGAAACGGCGATGAGCAGGCGCCGCCTGGACGCGGAGCTCGTGCGGCGCGGCCTGGCCCGGTCCAGGGAGCACGCGGGGCAGCTGATCGGGGACGGCCGGGTGCGGGTCGGCGGGCAGCCCGCGGCCAAGGCGGCGACGCAGGTCGAGACCGGCGCCGCGATCGTGGTCGCCGAGGCCGGCGGCGGCCCGGAGTACGTCTCGCGCGGCGGGCACAAGCTCGCCGGTGCGCTGGACGCGTTCGGCGGGCCGGACGTGAAGGGCCGGGTGTGCCTCGACGCGGGCGCCTCCACCGGAGGGTTCACCGACGTCCTGCTGCGCGCGGGCGCGGCGCGCGTGTACGCGGTCGACGTCGGGTACGGCCAGATCGCCTGGTCCCTGCGGACGGACGAGCGGGTCACCGTGATGGAACGGGTGAACATCCGCGAGCTGACGCCGGAGATGCTCGACGGCGACCCGCCGGAACTCGTCGTCGGGGACCTGTCGTTCATCTCCCTGAGGCTCGTCCTCGGGCCGCTGCGCGCGTGCGCGGCGCCCGAAGCCGACTTCGCGCTCATGGTGAAACCGCAGTTCGAGGTCGGCAAGGACAGGGTCGGCGCGGGCGGGGTCGTGCGCGACCCGGAGCTCCGCGCCGACGCGGTGCGCCGCGTGGCCGGGCATGCGGCGACAATGGGCCTCGGGGTCCGGGGCGTGACGGCGAGCCCGCTGCCGGGCCCGTCGGGGAACGTGGAGTACTTCCTGTGGCTGCGCGCCGGCGCCCCGCCGCTCGACCCGGCCGACCTCGCCAAGGCCATCGCGGAGGGCCCGCAGTGATCGGCGGCACGATGATCGGCAGGGCTCCGCGGGACCGTACAGAGGGCGTCCGAACGGGGAACTTCCCCCAGCGGGACGTTCGTCCAGCCGTCTGTACGCCGTAGCGCGTCGGGAGTGGGGCAGAGCATGAGCAAGAGGTCGGTGCTTGTCGTGGCGCACACCGGGCGTCCCGAGGCGATCCGCAGCGCCGAGCTGGTCATCGAGCGGCTCAGCGAGGCCGGGATCTGCGTCCGGGTCCTCGACGAGGAGGCCGCCGCGATCGGCGGCACGGGCGTGGACGTCATGCCCAGCACCGCGGCGGCGGCCGAGGACGCCGAGGTGGTCATGGTCCTCGGCGGGGACGGGACGCTGCTGCGCGCCGCCGACCTGACCCGCACCTCCGGGACGCCGCTGCTCGGCGTCAACCTCGGCCACGTCGGGTTCCTCGCCGAGGCCGAGCGCGAGGACCTCGCCGCCACCGTCGAGGGGGTCGTGGCCCGCCGCTACGACGTCGAGGAGCGCATGACGATCGACGTCACCGCGCGCCGCAACGGCACGGTCCTCGGCACGACGTGGGCGCTGAACGAGGCGAGCATCGAGAAGGGCGAGCGGGAGCGGATGCTGGAGGTCGTCGCCGAGATCGACGGCCGTCCCCTGTCGAACTGGGGCTGCGACGGCGTGGTGTGCGCCACACCGACCGGGTCGACCGCGTACGCGTTCTCCGCCGGCGGCCCGGTCGTGTGGCCGGAGGTCGAGGCGATGCTGGTCGTGCCGATCAGCGCGCACTCGCTGTTCGCGCGCCCGCTGGTGGTGTCGCCGCGCTCGTCGGTGGCGGTGGAGGTGCTGCCCGGCACGCCCCGGGCCGTCCTGTGGTGCGACGGGCGGCGCACCCTCGACCTGCCGCCCGGCGCGCGGGTCGAGGTCCGGCGCGGTGTGGAGCCCGTGCGGCTCGCCCGGCTGCATCTCACCCCGTTCACCGACCGGCTGGTCACCAAGTTCGGGCTGCCCGTGACGGGGTGGCGGGGCCGGGTCCGCCAGCCCGCGCACCCGTCGCCCTCACTGGAGGACTCGCAGGTCGGAGACGTTCCGGCGGCGGGCGGCACCCCCGGCCGCCCCGCACCGGGCACGGCCGCGGGCGGGGGGCCCGCGGCGCCGGACGGGGGAGCATCCGGCGGGGAGAGGAGATAATCTCCACAGGCGCTGGTCCGGGATCTGTTTTGCGGAGGGTTGTGACGCTGGTGCGCCCGATGGTCGATGAGGTGCGGATCCAGGGCCTCGGAGTGATCGACGAGGCCGTGCTCGATCTGTCCCCGGGGTTCAACGTGGTGACCGGCGAGACCGGGGCGGGCAAGACCATGGTCGTCACCAGCCTCGGGCTGCTGTTCGGCGGCCGCGCCGACCCGCAGCGGGTCAGGCCGGGCGCCGACCGCGCCACCGTGGAGGGCCGGATCGTCGTCGATCCCGGCGGCCGCGTGGTCGAGCGCGTCGAGGAGTCCGGCGGCGAGCTGGACGACGGCGCGCTGATCGTCACCCGGTCGGTGTCGGCGGAGGGCCGCTCCCGCGCGTTCCTCGGCGGGCGGTCCGTCCCCGTCAACGTGCTGATCAACCTCGCCGACGACCTGGTCGCCGTGCACGGGCAGTCCGACCAGCAGCGGCTGCTGCAGTCGTCGCGGCAGCGCGGCGCGCTCGACCGGTACGCGGGCGCGGCGCTCACCAAGCCCATGCGCGGCTACACCAAGGCGTACCAGCGGCACCGGCAGGTCACCGCGCTGCTGGAGGAGCTGACGACCCGGGCGCGGGAGCGGGCCCAGGAGGCGGACGTGCTCCGCTTCGGCCTGGAGGAGATCGAGAAGGTCGACCCGAAGGACGGCGAGGACGTCGGCCTCGCCGCGGAGGAGGAGCGCCTCGGGCACGCCGACGCGCTGCGCGGCGCCGCCGACACCGCGCACGAGGCGCTGCTCGGCGACGCGGCCGCCGCGTTCGAGGCCGCGAACGTGACGAGCCTGCTCGGCCAGGCCCGCAACGCACTGGACGCCGTCCGCGAGCACGACCCGGAGCTGGCGGCGCTCGCCGACCGGCTCGCCGAGGCCGGCTACCTGGTCTCCGACGTCGGCACCGACCTCGCCTCCTACGCCGAGTCCGTCGACGCCGACCCCGCGCGGCTCGCCGCCGTCCAGGAGCGGCGGGCCGAGCTCACCGGCCTCACCCGCAAGTACGGCGGCGCGGAGGGGACGGTCGCGGAGGTCCTGGAGTGGGCGCGCAGGTCCGCGGCCCGGCTCACCGAGCTGGAGGGCGACGACGACCGCATCGAGGAGCTGCGCGCCGAGCACGCGGAGCTGACCGGGCGGCTCACCGCCGAGGCCGCGGAGCTGACCGAGGTCCGCACCCGCGCCGCCGAACGGTTCTCCGACGCCGTCACCGGGGAGCTGACGGCGCTGGCGATGCCGCACGCCCGCGTCGTCGTCACCGTCACCCCGACCGAGGACTACGGCCCCCACGGCGTCGACGAGGTCGAGGTGCGGCTCGCGCCGCATCCGGGCGCCAAGCCGCTGCCGCTGCACAAGGGCGCCTCCGGCGGCGAGCTCTCCCGCGTCATGCTGGCGATCGAGGTCGTGTTCGCCGGCGCGGACCCGGTGCCGACGTTCGTGTTCGACGAGGTCGACGCCGGCGTCGGCGGCAAGGCCGCCGTCGAGATCGGGCGCCGGCTGGCGCGGCTCGCCCGCAACGCCCAGGTGATCGTCGTCACACACCTGCCGCAGGTCGCGGCGTTCGCCGACCAGCACCTGCTGGTGGAGAAGTCCGACGACGGCAGCGTCACCAGCAGCGGCGTCACCGCCCTGGACCGGGAGGGCCGCGTACGGGAGCTGTCCCGGATGCTCGCCGGCCTGGAGGACTCCGAACTGGGCCGCGCCCACGCCGAGGAACTGCTGGCCATGGCCTCCGAGGAACGTTGACCGCGGCGCAAAGCCCCCCGGATAAGCAGGGTGCCGCCGCGGGGGGACGACCCGCGCGCAAAATCACAGAGAGTACGCGAACGGACACGCCTGGACGCCCGTCTTTTCGGGCGACCGCATCCGCGCTCTGGCAGGATGGCAAGTGATGAGCGACCCGTCACCCACCACCGAGCGCCGCGTCCGGCTGGCACAGAAACTGCCGCTGCGCGCGCTCGCGCGCGGCCGTGGCCGCGAGGACGGCCTGCCCGGGGTCAGCGCCACGGTCCGGCTCGACCGCCGCACCAAGGACCTCACCAAACGCCTCCAGCCGGGCGAGGTCGCGGTGATCGACCATGTCGACCTCGACCGCGTCAGCGCCGAGTCGCTGGTCTCCTGCCGGGTCGGCGCCGTCGTCAACGTCGCCCCGAGCATCTCGGGCCGGTACCCCAACCTCGGCCCGCAGATCCTGCTGGGGGCCGGCATCACGCTGGTCGACGACGTCGGCCCGGAGATCTTCGCCAAGCTGCAGGAGGGCGACCAGGTCCGCGTCGACGGCTGCGCCGTGCACCGCGGCGACGAGCTCATCGTCAAGGGCACCGAGCAGACCCCCGAGTCGGTGGAGACGGCGCTGGTCGAGGCGAAGGCGGGCCTCGCGAGCCAGCTGGAGGCGTTCGCCGCCAACACGATGGAGTACGTCAAGCGCGAGCGCGACCTGCTCATCGACGGCGTCGGCGTCCCCGACGTCACCACGAAGCTCGCCGGGCGGCACGCCCTGATCGTGATCCGCGGCTACCACTACCGCGAGGACATCGCGACCCTGCGGCCCTACATCCGCGAGTACCGGCCGGTCCTGATCGGCGTCGACGGCGGTGCCGACGCGCTGCTGGAGGCCGGCTACCGCCCCGACATGATCGTCGGGGACATGGACTCGGTCTCCGACGACGCGCTCACCTGCGGCGCGGAGATCGTCGTGCACGCCTACCGGGACGGGCGGGCCCCCGGGCTGAAACGGGTGCACGAGCTCGGCCTGGAGGCGGTCACGTTCCCCGCCACCGCCACCAGCGAGGACATCGCGATGCTGCTCGCCGACGACAAGGGCGCCTCGCTCATCGTCGCGGTCGGCACGCACGCCAACATGGTCGAGTTCCTCGACAAGGGGCGCGCCGGCATGGCCAGCACCTTCCTCACCCGCCTGCGGGTCGGCAGCAAGCTCGTGGACGCCAAGGGCGTCAGCCGGCTCTACCGCAGCCGCATCTCCACCTGGTCGCTGCTGTTCCTCGTCCTCGGCGCGCTCGTCGCCATCGTCATCGCCGTCGCCGTGTCCCCGGCGGGGGACGTCATCAGTCCCCTGCTCGCCGACCGCTGGCACGCCTTCGTCTTCTGGCTGACCGGACTCTTCACGTGATCGATTTCCGTTACCACCTCGTCTCCATCGTCGCGATCTTCCTGGCGCTGGCGCTCGGCATCGTGCTGGGCTCCACCACGCTGTCGGACTCGGTGAGCGACACCCTGCGGCAGCAGGCCAACCAGGCCGCCAAGAGCGCCCAGCAGGCCCGTAACCAGCAGCGGCAGCTGCAGGAGCAGGTCAACGGGCAGGAGCAGTTCGCCGGCGTGCTGTCGCCGCAGATCGTCGCGGACCGGCTCAAGGGCCAGTCCGTCGTCCTGGTCGAGGCGCCCGGCGCCGGCGACGACAGCATCGAGCAGGTCAGCGAGCTGGCCAAGAACGCGGGCGCCGCCGTCACCGGCCGCGTCACCGTCCAGAGCAAGCTGCTGGACGACGACCAGCTGATGACGATCGACGAGCTGGCCACCCAGCTGAAGGCCGACGACGTCGAGTTCCCCGAGGACGCGGACGCCTACGACAAGGCGGGCGCGGTCCTCGCGGGCGCCCTGGTCACCCGGGACCCCGGCGAGTCCGGCCGCGAGGACGCCGCCGGCGGGGCCGTCCTCAACGGCTTCAAGGAGGCCGGGTACATCACCGTCACCGGGAAGCCCGGCCGGCACGCGACGCTCGCCGTGGTGGTCGGCCCCGCCACCCCGTACGCCTACGAGGGCGGCGGCGACGACAACAAGGCCCTGATCTCGCTGGCCTCCGCCCTCGACGCCGCCGGGCGCGGTACGGTCGTCGGTGGCCCCTCGACCTCCGCACAGGAGGGCGGGCTGATCGCGGCGCTGCGCGACTCCGACGCCGAGGAGAACGTCTCCACCGTCGACGTGGTGGACACCCCCTCCGGCCAGGTCGTCACGATCCTGGCGCTGCAGAACGAGATGAACGGCAAGAGCGGGCAGTACGGGACGGGCGCCGGCGTGAGCGGCTACCTGCCCTCGCCCGCGCCAACGGCGGGGAAGAACGGGTGACCTGATGAAGCGACGCATCGCCGCAGGCTCGGCGGGACGGCTCGGCGCGGTGGCCGGCGCGGCCCTGGGCGCCGCCGCCGCACGCGCCGCCTACGCCGCGCTGACCCGCAACCCGCCCGGCCTGAACGGGGTGCCGGGCGACGAGGTATGGGGCCGCACCAACCACCGCGGGGAGCCGGTGACGCTGCTGGAGGGGCCCGCGGTCGTCGCGGGCGCCGCCGCGGCGGGGCTGCTGGCGCCCGGCGTGGCAGGCCGGACGCGGGCCGCCGCGCTGCTCGCCGGCGCCGGATCCGGAATCCTCGGCGGCTACGACGACCTGGCCGGCTCGGCGTCGTCGCGCGGCTTCAAGGGCCACCTGACCGCACTGGCCCGCGGCGAGGTCACCAGCGGCGCGGTGAAGATCCTCGGCATCGGCGCGACCGGGCTGGCCGCCGCCGCCGTCGCCGGATCGCCCGCCCCGACCCGGACGGGACGCGCGTTCGACGCCCTCCTCAACGGCGCGGTCATCGCCGGGTCCGCGAACCTGATGAACCTGTTCGACCTGCGTCCCGGCCGGGCCGTGAAGGTCGGCCTCATCACCGGCACGCCGCTGGCGCTGGCGCGCCCGTCCGCCGCCGTCGTGGCCGCGCCGCTCGGCGCCGCCGCCGCGCTGCTGCCCGAGGACCTCGGCGAGCGCGCGATGCTCGGCGACACCGGATCCAACGCGCTCGGCGCGCTGCTCGGCCTGGCCGCCACCCGCCTCGGCCGCGGCCCCCGGCTCGCCGTGCTGACCGGCCTCGTCGGCCTGAACGCCGCCAGCGAGTTCGTCAGCTTCACCAAGGTCATCGCGGGCAACCCGGTGCTGAACCGCATCGACATGCTCGGCCGCCGCCCGGTCGCCACGCCCGCCACCACGGCGGCGCCCGCCTCGGTCGATGACGCCGGCAAGCCGGGCATGGAGGACGCGTTCCGCCCGTCCGTCCCGCCGCAGTCCGGTCCGGCGGGCACCGGAGTGACGGGCAACGGCGTCACCGCCGACCCCGCGTAGGCGCACCAGAACCCCCCGCGGCATTCCAGCAGCGTGCCACCGTCAACTCTCCGCCGCCTGACCGGCGGCCTCGCCGGCGCCGCCGTCGTCATCGGGATCATCACGGTCCTGGCGCGGCTCGCCGGATTCGGGCGCACCTACGCGTTCTCCCAGACCGTCACCACCTCGTGCCTCAGCCAGGCGTACTTCACCTCCACGCAGCTCCCGTTCATCGTCTACGAGATCGTCGCGGGCGGCGCCCTGACCGCCATGGTCGTGCCGGTGCTGGCCGGGGCCGCCGAGCGCGGCGACCGCGACGAGGTCCGCCGCATCGGGTCGGCGCTGCTCACCTGGATCGTCGTGCTGATGGTGCCGCTGTCGGTGCTGATGGCGCTCGGCGCCCGCCCGATCATGGAGCTGCTCGTCGGCCGCGACCTGGCGGGTTGCTCGCGGGACGGCATCGTGGACGTCGGCTCCTCGATGCTCGCCGTCATGTCGGCGCAGATGGTGATGTACGGGATGGCGGTCGTCCTGTACGGGGTGCTGCAGTCCCACCGCCGGTTCATCGCCCCGGCGCTCGCACCGCTGACGTCGAGCCTGGTGGTGATCGGCGCCTACCTCGCCTACGCGCCCCTCGGCCGCGGCCACGAGAACGACCTGGCCGGCCTGCCGCTGAGCGCCGAGCTGACACTGTCGGTGGGCACGGCGCTCGGCGGCGTCGCGATGGCGGCGACCGCCGGGATCGCGGCGTGGCGGCTGCGGCTGCGGCTGCGCCCGACGCTGCGGTTCCCGGACGGGGTGGCGCGGAAGGTGCGGCGCCTCGCCGCCGCCGGGCTCGCCACGGTCGCCGCGCAGCAGTTGTCGGCGCTGCTGGTCGTGCGGCTCAGCTACGAGGGCACGGGCGGCGCCCTCGCCAACTACCAGTACGCGTGGGCGATCTACCTGCTGCCGTGGGCGATCCTGGCCGTGCCGATCGCGACAAGCGCCTTCCCGGCCCTGTCCGCGCGGATGAGCGCCGGGGAGCACGAGCGGTTCGACCGGGTCACCGCGTCCACCACCCGGGCGGTCGTCCTCGTGTCCTGCGCGGGCGCCGCCGTGCTCGCCGCCGTCGCCGTGCCGGTCGCGGCCGTGTTCAACCCCGGCCTTCCCGAGCAGCAGGACGTGCTGTCGCGGGCGGTGCTGGCGTTCGCGCCCGGCCTCGTCGGCTACGGCCTCGTCGCGCACCTGGGGCGGGTCCTGTACGCCTGCCACCGGGGGAGGGCGGCCGCCGGCGCGGTCGTCACGGGCTGGCTGGTCGTGATGGCCGCCGACGTCGCGCTCGTGCTCACCGTCGACCGGGAGTGGGTGGTCGCCGCACTCGGTGCCGGCAACGCGGCCGGGATGACCGTCGCCGGTGTCCTGCTGGTCGCGGCGCTCGTCCGCACCAGAGGCGCCGCGTCCGCCGCCGGGACACCGCGCGCCCTGGCGGCCGGGCTGGCGGGCGGCGCCGGGGGAGGTGCGGCCGGGTACGCGACCGCGGCCCTGCTCGGCACGGGCGGGCAGTTGCACAGCATCGGGACCGGGGCGGTGGCCGCGCTCGCCGCCGGCGCGGCGTTCCTGCTCATCGCATTCATGATCGACGGCCGGGATCTTCGGGCCGTCCTCAACCGAAGGGTCACCCGCGATGTCTGAGAAAGATCCCTGCCGCACGTGGGGGCGGACCCCCAGACTCCCCGAACGCGCCGCGCGGGATCTGGAGGGCCTGCGCGTGGCGCTGGTCCTCGGCACCAGCGCGGGCGGTGTCGGGCGGCACGTGCGGTCGGTCGCCGCCGGCCTGGTGGCCCGCGGCGCCCGCGTGCTGGTCTGCGGGCCCGCCTCGACGGAGGAGCTGTTCGGGTTCGGCGGCGCCGGCGCCCGCTTCGCGGAGGTCGACCTCGCCGACCGGCCCCGGCCGGTGCACGACGCCAAGGCCGTCGCCCGGCTCCGCGCGCTGCTGCGCGGGGCCGACGTCGTCCACGCCCACGGGCTGCGGGCCGGCGCCCTCGCCGTCGCCGCGTGCGCGCGGGTCGCGCCGGGCCCGCTGCGCCTCTCGCGGGGCCGGACGCCGGTGGTCGTCACGCTGCACAACGCCGTCATCGCCGGCGGGCGGACGGCCGCGGTCTACGGGGCGCTGGAGCGCGTCGTGGCGCGCGGCGCGGCCCGCGTCCTCGGCGTCTCACCCGACCTGGAGGAGCGGATGCGCTCCCTCGGCGCCCGGTCCGCCGGGCACGCGATCGTGCCCGCGCCCGCGCCGAAGGCGCCGCCGGGCCCGGCCGTCCGCGCCGACCTGCGCGCGGAGCTCGGCGTGGGGGACCGGCCGCTCATCATCACGGTGGGGCGGCTGGCCGAGCAGAAGGGCCTGCCGACGCTGCTGGACGCCGCGCGGGACTGGGCGGGCCGCACCCCGCCGCCGCTCGTCGCGATCGTCGGGGACGGGCCCCTGGAGGACCGGCTGCGCTCCCGGATCGACGCCGAGGAACTGCCCGTGCGGCTGCTCGGGCGCCGCTCGGACGTCGCCGGGCTGCTGGCCGCCTCCGACGTCGCGGTCGTCCCGAGCGTGTGGGAGGGGCAGCCGCTGATCGTCCAGGAGATCCTGCGGGCGGGGCTGCCGCTCGTCGCCACCCGGGTCGGCGGCATACCCGGCATGGTCGGCGCGGCCGGGGGCGCGGGCGGTGCGCTGCTGCACGGGCCCGAGAGCGAGGCGGCGCTGCTGGTGCCGCCCGGCGACGCGGCCGCCCTGGAACGCGCGGTGAGCCGCGTCCTGGACGACCCGGCGCTCGCGGCGCGGCTCGGATCGGCCGCCGCGCAGCGGTCGGCGATGCTGCCGGACGAGGACGACGCCGTCGCCCAGCTGGCCGACCTGTACCGGGACCTGGCGGGCGGCCGCCGCTGACCCGGAGCGTGGGCGGTGACAGGACCTTAGACGCCGTCCCCCGGGCGCCGGTTCGAAAAAAGTGAAAAGAATGTCCGCCGAGGAGGAACCGCGCTCGCGGGGGTCGCGTTGAAGAGGGCAGTGGAGGGGAGTATCCCCGCGCACGGTTCCCGTCAGTACGGTCGGTCCATACCGGCCCGGGTTCCGCGGCCCTCGCTCGTGCGGGGCGGGAGAGACCTCCAGCGCTCTTTAGTGTCCGCTGGAGGTACACGTTGTCCGTCTCCCCTCTGGTGTGGGCCCTGACCATCACGGGGATCCTCGTCGTCATCGCCGCCGACCTCTTCCTGATCCACCGGAACGAGACGCGGGAGTTCACCACCCGGCGGGCCGCGTTCTGGTCGGCGATCTACATCGGCCTCGCCGTGCTGTTCGGCATCGGCGTCTGGTTCTTCTCCGGCGCCCGGTACGCCGGTGAGTACTTCGGCGGCTTCGTCACCGAGAAGAGCCTCAGCGTCGACAACCTCTTCGTGTTCATGGTGATCCTCACCCGGTTCGCCGTTCCGAAGCACGCCCAGCACACCGTCCTGATGGCGGGCATCGTCATCGCGCTGGTGCTGCGCGGCATCTTCATCGCCGTGGGCGCCGCCGCGATCTCGACCTTCACGTGGGTCTTCTTCATCTTCGGCGTGTTCCTCCTCTGGACGGCGTTCGGGATGGTCCGCGGCGGCGGCGAGGACGAGGGCGAACTCAAGGAGAACGCCCTCCTGCGGTGGGCGAAGCGGGTCATCCCGACGGCCGACGAGTACGACGGGACGCGGTTCGTCACCCGGCGGGACGGCGTCCGGATGATGACCCCCATGGCCATCGTGATGATCGCCATCGGCTCGACCGACGTGCTGTTCGCGGTGGACTCCATCCCGGCGATCTTCGGCCTGACGACCGAGCCGTACCTGGTCTTCACCGCCAACGCGTTCGCGCTGATGGGCCTGGTGCAGCTGTACTTCCTGCTCGGCGGGCTCACCGACCGGCTCGTCTTCCTGTCCCACGGGCTGGCGTTCATCCTCGGCTTCATCGGGGTCAAGCTGATCCTCCACGCGGCGCACGAGTACGGTGCCGGGTGGGCGCCCGAGGTGCCGATCTGGCTGTCCCTCGCGGTGATCGCCGGGACCCTCGTCGCGACGACCGTGGCCAGCCTGGCCGTCGGCCGCGGGGCCGCCGACCAGGGGCGGCGGGTACCGCTGAAGGAGGTTCCCGTGGAGGCGGACGCCGAGATCCCGGCGACCCGCGACAGCTAAGTCCACCCGCACTGGACCACAGCACCGAATCCTGTTCTAGAATCGCGGTCAAAAGCGGGCTGAGAGAGGGTTCACGCATGGCCATCGGGCTGACCGAGGAGCACGAGGCGCTCGCCGAATCGGTGCGGGGCTTCGCCGAGCGCAACATTCCCGCGACGGCCGTCCGGGCCGCGCTGGAGGCCGACGAGGAGAGCAGGCCGGGCTTTTGGCCGGCCCTGGCGGAGCAGGGCCTGCTCGGCCTGCACCTGGACGAGGAGCACGGCGGTCAGGGCTTCGGCCTCCTGGAGCTGTCGGTCGTGCTGGAGGAGCTGGGCCGCGCCGCCGCGCCCGGCCCCTTCCTGCCGACCGTGCTCGCGAGCACTGTCGTCAACGCCTCCAGCAACGCGAAGGTGCGCGCGGAACTGCTGCCCGCCCTCGCCGACGGGTCCAGGACCGGCGCGGTCGCGCTGGACGGGGAACTGACCGGCCGCCGCGAGGGCGACTCCCTCGTCGTGTCCGGGACGTCCGCGACGGTCCTCGGCGGCACCCTCGCCGACGTGATCGTGCTGCCGGTCGCGGACGGCGACGACGAGCAGTGGGTGGCGGTCGACGCCGCCGACGTCACGGTCACCCCGGTCGCGAGCCTGGACCGGGTCCGCCGCGTCGCCGCCGTCGAGGTCTCCGGCCTCGCCGTCGCCGCCGACCGCGTGCTGGACGGCCTGACGACCGAGCGCGTCAAGGACCTCGCCGCCGCGCTGTTCGGCGCCGAGGCGGCCGGTCTCGCCGGCTGGCTGGTGACGACCGCGGCCGAGTACGCCAAGGTCCGCGAGCAGTTCGGCCGCCCGATCGGGCAGTTCCAGGGCGTCAAGCACAAGGCCGCGCGCAGTCTCATCGCGCTCGAGCAGGCCCGCGCCGCCGCCTGGGACGCCGCCCGCGTCCTGGACGAGGGCACCGAGGCGGCCGGCGCGGAGCAGACGCGCTTCGCCGCCGCGGTCGCGGCCGTCATCGCGCTCGACGCGGGGGTGCAGACCGCCCGCGACGCCATCCAGATCCTCGGCGGCATCGGCTTCACCTGGGAGCACGACGCGCACGTCTACCTGCGCCGCGCCCTCACCCTGCGGTCGCTGCTCGGACCGGCCAAGGACTGGGCCGCCCGGATCGCGACGCTCGCGCTGGACGGCTCCCGCCGCGAGGTCGTCCTGGAGCTGGACGAGGACGCCCAGCCGCTGCGCGAGCGCATCCGCGCCGAGATCGGCGAGCTGGCCGCCATCGACGACAAGGACGAGCTCCACGCGAAGCTGGGGGACGGGGGCTGGAGCGTCCCGCACTTCCCGAAGCCGTGGGGGCGCGAGGCCGGCCCGGTCGAGCAGATCCTCATCCAGCAGGAGCTGAAGGCCGCCAAGGTCAAGGCCCCGAACCTGGGCATCGGCGCCTGGCTGGTGCCGTCCCTCGTCCGGTACGGCACCGACGAGCAGAAGGAGACGTTCCTCCGCCCGACGCTGCGCGGGCAGATCGTCTGGTGCCAGCTGTTCTCCGAGCCGGGCGCCGGCTCCGACCTGGCGTCGCTGTCGATGAAGGCCGAGCGGGTCGAGGGCGGCTGGCGGCTCACCGGCCAGAAGATCTGGACGTCGCTCGCGCACTACGCCCAGTGGGGCTTCTGCATCGCCCGCACCGACCCGGACGCGGCGAAGCACGACGGCATCACCTACTTCCTGGTGGACATGAAGTCCGAGGGCATCGACGTGCGGCCCCTCAAGGAGCTGACCGGCGAGGCCATCTTCAACGAGGTGTTCCTGGACAACGTGTTCGTCCCCGACGACCGCGTGGTCGGCGAGGTGAACAAGGGCTGGCAGGTCGCGCGCAACACGCTGTCCAACGAGCGGGTGTCGCTGTCGACCGGCGGGGGGCTCGGCATGGGCGTCCCCGAGCTGCTGAGCTTCTTCAAGAAGCGCACGCTGGACCCGGTCGCCGCCGTCGAGGTCGGCAAGCTCGTCGCCCAGGGCCAGTCGATCGACCTGCTCGGCCTGCGCACCACGCTCAAGCAGCTGAACGGCGTGGAGCCGGGTGCGGAGGCCAGCGTCCGCAAGCTGCTCGGCGTCCAGTTCAACCAGGACGTCGCCGACTACTGCTGGGCGGCGCAGGGCGCGGCTGCGGCCACCGAGGTGCCGCTGACCGAGAGCGGCATCGTGGCGCGGGCCATGCTGTTCAGCCGGGCGATGACGATCTACGGCGGCACCACCGAGGTGCAGCTCAACATCATCGGCGAGCGCCTGCTCGGCCTGCCCCGCGACCCCGAACCCGGCAAATGACCGACAGGTTCTAACCCGAGCCGGTGGTCACGGGTCGTGCGGCCGGAGCGAGTGCAGCGAGCGCAGGCCGCAGGACCCGCCGCACGGGGGGCCGTTTCACGAGACGCGGAGCGGATCGGGAAACGGTTCGCCGTGCGTAACGGGGGTTCCAGGGGGTCGCCCCCCTGGGCTAGCGAGGACGGCAGGTGTAGGTGACGTTGATCAGGACGATTCCGGTCATGACCACGAACAGCCCGGGCAGGCCGGCGTTGACGGCCGCGATCGCGCTCAGCGGGATCGCGGCCAGCAGCGACAGCACCGCCATGGCCAGGCTGTGATCGTGGCCGCCGTGCCCGTGCAGCGGACCCGGCCGGGTCCGCTGCACGGGCACGGCGGCGGGACGCGCTTCGAGGGTCTCCTGGATGCGCTCGACGACCGTCTCGATGAAGGCGTCGTCGTATTCGGGGCCCAGTTCGCGCCGGGCCGCCATCGCGGCCGCCAGGTCGTCGCGGGGGAGTCGTGGGGTCGTCATGGTCCGGTTATAGGCGGCGGCGTTCCCGCCCCGCGTCACCCGGCGGGGCCAACCGCCCCCTACCCCGCAGGTCCCGGCCCGGAGCGGGAGCGACCCGCCGGTAAACTGCCGCTTCACCCCAGCTCGCCCGGGAGGTCTTCGTGAGAGTCACCGCCCTCGCCTTCTGCGCGGCCGTCGCGCTCGCCCTGACCGGCTGCGGCGGCTCGGACGGCGGTACGGAAGGCGCCGCGACCGCGCCCTCGGCGGCCCCGCCCACGACGCTCGCGCCGGTTCCGGTGGTCAAGCCGTCCGACATGAAACCGCTGGTCGGACGGTGGATCGGCACCGCGGACGACTTCTTCCAGTTCCGGGTGGACGGTGCCGGGGTGTGGGTGAAGGGCAAGCAGCGGCTCTGGACCGGGACGGTCATCCCCGAGGGCGGCGGCAAGTACCGCTTCTCCTGGAAGGGCGGAGACCCGCAGGTCGCGTCCTACTGGGGCGTCACCCTCGCCGAGAACGGGAGATCGCTCGTGTTCGCCGGGACCAACCAGACCTACAAGAAGGCACCCGCCAAGAAGGCACCCGCGACGAGGGGCAGGGGATGACGGACATCGGGGAAGCAGGCACCCTGGAGACGAGCACCGCGGACACGGGGGCGGGGGCGTTCGCGTCCCCCGCCGACGTGGACCGCAGGCTGGGGGAGGTCCGCTACCTCGCGGACGAGGCGATCGCGACCACCGTGTACCTCGCGCAGGCGCTCGGCAAGCCGCTGCTCGTCGAGGGGCCCGCCGGAGTCGGCAAGACCGAGCTGGCCAAGGCCGTCGCCGCCGCCACCGGGGCGGAGCTGATCCGGCTGCAGTGCTACGAGGGACTGGACGAGGCCCGCGCCCTCTACGAGTTCAACTACAAGAAGCAGCTCCTCGCGATCCAGGCCGCGCCCTCCGACCGGGCGTGGCAGGAGACCCACGACGACATCTTCTCCGAGGAGTTTCTCCTGGAACGGCCGCTGCTGGCGGCCATCCGCCGCACCGAGCCGACCGTCCTGCTGATCGACGAGGCCGACAAGGCCGACGTCGAGGTGGAGGGCATGCTGCTGGAGGTCCTGTCGGACTTCCAGGTCACGATCCCCGAGCTGGGGACGGTCGCCGCCGTCCGCCGCCCGTTCGTGGTCATCACCTCCAACGCCGCGCGGGAGCTGTCGGAGGCGCTCAAGCGCCGCTGCCTCTACCTGCACCTCGGCTACCCGGCGCCCGAGCGGGAACGCGACATCGTCCTCGCCCAGGTCCCCGGCATCGAGGCGGAGCTGGCCGAGCAGCTCGTCCGCACCGTCGGTACGCTGCGCGACCTGGAGATCAAGAAGGCCCCGTCGATCGCCGAGACCGTCGACTGGGCGCGCACCCTGCTCGCCCTCGGCCTGGACGAGCTGGACGAGGCAGCCGTGGCCCGCACCCTCGGCGTCGTCCTCAAGCACGTCTCCGACCAGGAGCGCGCCGCCAGGGAACTGGGCCTGCGGGGCTGATCCGCGTGGCCTCCCTCATCGACCGGCACACCGGGTTCGTCGCGGAGCTGCGCCGGGCCGGGCTCCCGGTGTCGGTGGCCGAGGGCCTGGACGCGGTCCGCGCCATGCAGGCCGTCGACCTCCTCGACCGCGAGTCGCTGCGCGCCGCCTACGCGGCGACGCTCGTCAAGCGGCCGCAGCACCGCCCGACCTTCGACACGCTCTTCGACCTGTGGTTCCCCGCCGCGGTCGGGGACGGCGCCGGGTCCGGCGAGCGGGACCGCCCCGCCCGGACGCTGGACGACGACGGGCGTCCCGTCCCGCCGGCGCTGGACCCCGAGGTCCAGGCGCGCCGCGACGAGCTGGCCGAACTCCTCCTGTCCGGCGACGACGCGGGGCTGCGGCAGTTCGCCCGCATGGCCGTCGGCGAATACGGCCGGACCCCGGGCCAGGAGTCGTGGTTCTCCTTCGGCGTCCTGCGCGCCATGTCGCCCGAAACGCTCATGGCCCGCCTGCTCAACGCGGTGCTGACCGGGCAGGAGCGCGGCGGGATGGCCGACCGGGTCGCCCGCCGGACGTTCCGCGACCGCATCGCCCGGTTCGAGGACCTCGTCGCGGGCGAGGTGCGGCGCCGCATCGCCGAGGACACCGGCGTCGAGCGCACCGCCCGCATCACCGTCCGCCCGCCGCTGGAACGCCTCGACTTCTCCGGCGCGAGCCGCGCCGAGCTGGCCGCGCTGCGCCGCGAGGTGTACCCGCTGGCGCGCAAGCTCGCGTCCCGGCTCGTCCAGAAGCAGCGGCACGGCAGGCGCGGCCGGCTCGACTTCCGCCGGACGGTCCGCGCGTCCCTCGCCAGCGGGGGAGTTCCGCTGACCACCCACCACCGGCCGCGCCGCCCGCACAAGCCCGAACTGGTCGTGCTGTGCGACGCCAGCGACTCGGTGTCGGCGTTCGCGCACTTCACGCTGCTGCTGACGTTCGCGCTGCGGGAGCAGTTCAGCAAGGTCCGCGCGTTCGCGTTCATCGACGCCACCGACGAGATCACCCGGTTCTTCGCGCCGGGCGTGGACGTCGCGGACGCGATGGCGCGGCTGGCCGCCGAGGCCGACCTCGTCTGGATCACCGGCCGCTCCAACTACGGCCACGCCATCAAGGTCTTCGACGACCGGTACCGCGACGCCATCACGTCCAAGACGTCCCTGCTGATCCTCGGCGACGCCCGCTCGAACTACGGTGAGCTGTCCCTGCCGATCCTGCGCTCCATGGTCGACCGCGCCCGGCACGCGTACTGGCTCAACCCCGAGCCGCGCGGCCAGTGGGACACCGGCGACTCCGCCGCGTCCCGCTACGGCGAGCTCGTCCCCATGTACGAGTGCCGGAACCTGACCCAGCTGGCCGCCTTCATCGAGGAACTCGCCTGACGCGGGCCCGCGGGACGGGCCGGCGGGTCAGTGGCCGCGGGCGATCCACTCCTCCAGCTGCGGCGCCTCGGCGCCGATCGTGGTGGAGGGTCCGTGGCCCGTCCGGACCTCGGTGTCCGCGGGCAGCGTGAGGAGCCGCTCCCGGATCGAGGTGATGATCGTCGGGAAGTCGGAGAACGACCGCCCGGTCGCCCCCGGCCCGCCGTTGAACAGCGTGTCGCCGGAGAACACCGTCCCCAGGGCGGGGGCGTACAGGCACACGGCTCCGGGGCTGTGCCCCGGCGTGTGCAGGACGGTCAGGTCCGTGCCGGCGACGGTGATGACCTGCCCGTCCGCCAGGTCCCCGTCGGGGTTCACGTCCGGGTGCTTCTGCTTCCACAGCATCAGGTCGTCCGGGTGCAGCAGCACGGGCGCGCCGGTACGGGCCCGCAGTGCCGGCGCCGCGTCGATGTGGTCGTCGTGGCCGTGCGTGGACACGATCGCCACGAGCCGCCGGCCGCCGACCGCCTCCGCGATCGCGCCGGCGTCGTGCGCGGCGTCGATGACGATCGCCTCGCTGTCGTCGCCGACGATCCAGACGTTGTTGTCGACGTCCCATGTCCCGCCGTCCAGGGAGAACGTCCCGGACGTCACGATGTGGTCGATCCGCGCGGCCATCAGAGCATCACCACCGAGCGCAGCACGTCACCGCGGTGCATCTTCTCGAACGCCGCCTCGACGCCGTCCAGCTCGATCGTCTCGGACACGAAGGCGTCGAGGTCCAGGCGGCCCTGCAGGTAGAGGTCGATGAGCATCGGGAAGTCGCGCGAGGGCAGGCAGTCGCCGTACCAGGACGACTTCAGCGACCCGCCGCGGCCGAACACGTCCAGCAGCGGCAGCTCGAGCCGCATCTCCGGCGTCGGCACCCCCACCAGCACGACCGTCCCGGCGAGGTCGCGGGCGTAGAACGCCTGCTCGTAGGTCTCCGGGCGGCCGACCGCGTCGATGACGACGTCGGCGCCGAACCCGCCGGTCACCTCCCGCACCTTCGCGACGACGTCCTCGTCCCCGCCGTGGACGGTGTGCGTCGCGCCCAGCGAGGACGCCGTGGCGAGCTTCCGCTCGTCCAGGTCCACCGCGATGATCGTCGCCGCGCCCGCCAGCCGCGCCCCCAGCACCGCCGCAGCGCCGACACCGCCGCAGCCGATCACCGCGACCGAGTCGCCCCGCCCGACCCCGCCGGTGTTGATCGCCGCGCCGAGCCCGGCCATCACGCCGCAGCCCAGCAGGCCCGCCACCTCCGGCCTGGCCCGGGAGTCGACCTTCGTGCACTGCCCCGCCGCGACGAGGGTCTTGTCGGCGAACGCGCCGATGCCGAGCGCGGGCGACAGCTCCGTGCCGTCCGCGAGGGTCATCTTCTGCTTCGCGTTGTGCGTGTCGAAGCAGTACCAGGGGCGCCCGCGCAGGCAGGCCCGGCACTGGCCGCACACCGCCCGCCAGTTCAGGATCACGAAGTCGCCGGGTCCGACCTCGGTCACCCCGTCGCCGACCTGCTCCACCACGCCGGCGGCCTCGTGGCCGAGCAGGAACGGGAACTCGTCGTTGATCCCGCCCTCGCGGTAGTGCAGGTCGGTGTGGCACACCCCGCACGCCTGGATCTTCACGACCGCCTCCCCGGGCCCGGGGTCCGGAACGACGATCGTCTCGATGCGCACCGGCTCGCCCCTGCCCGGTGCGACGACCCCGCGTACCTGCTGCGCCATGCTGCCGCCTCTCTTCGCCTGGACCTTCCCCCGACCCTATATACCTCCCACTGACCTGCCGCTCCGCTTCCGCCACCGAAACCGGGCACGGCCGAGATCGCCACGGGGCACCGCGTCCGGTGAACCCGGCGGCACTGCGAGTGGTGATCCTTTCGCGGATTGCATGCGGGCAAGTAGAAGCGTACGGTTATATCGGCGGCATGGCGTGGGACATCAACCTGCATCCGGAGGTTCATGAGTGGCTCCTGGACCTGGCCAAGAACGATCCTGATACCGCGGATCTGGTCGAGGAGGCGATCGACCACCCCGCCGCCTGCGGGCCCGTTCTCGGGCGGCCGATGGTCGATCGGATCCGGGGGAGCGGGATCCACAACCTCAAGGAGTTGAGACCGGGGTCCACGGGCGCGAGCGAGGTGCGAATCCTGTTCGTCTTCGATCCGGTTCGAGCCGCTGTGCTGCTCGTCGCCGGCGACAAGGCCGGGCGGTGGAGGAGCTGGTACGACCGGGCGATTCCGCTGGCGGAGGAGCGCTATCGCGAGTATCTGGAACGCATGGAGGACAAGGGATGAGCGGCGGAGCCGTCAGCTGGCGGGAGACCAAGGCCAAGATGCGCGAGGCCCGTCCGGACATCGGCGATGCGGAGTGGGCGGAGCGGAAGGAGGTCGCTCGGCGGGCCACCGAGGCGTACGTGGTCGGGTATCACCTGCGGGAGCTCCGGCTGGCCCGGGGGTTCACCCAGGCCGAGGTCGCCGAGCGGCTGGGCGTCTCCCAGGCCCGGGTGTCCCAGATCGAGCGCGGCAGGATTCACAACATGGAGGCCATCCGGGCGTATGCGGCGGGTCTCGGGGCGAGGGTGTCGCTCGTCATCGAATGGGACGACGAGGTCATCGAGGTCGCCTGAGGTCCGGCTCAGGTGAAGCGGATGGCCTGGAGTTTGTCGGCGGCGTCGCGGTCGAGGACCGTGACGCCGGCGGCGGGCGGCAGCGGGCCGCCGCCGCGGGCGCGGGCGATGATCGGGCGCCAGCGGCGGCAGTGGCGGGAGAACGTCGTGTGGGTGACGACGCGGCCCCGGGCGACCTGGCCCGCGCGGGCGGTGCCGGGATCGACGTCGATGAGGATCAGGTGCAGGTCGTGGCCGCGGTGGTTCGCCATCCACGCGAACAGATGCAGGATGTGCGGCCAGGTGCCGCGGGTGTGCGCGACGACCCCGTGGCCGGCGAGGATCGCGCGGCCGATCCGCCAGACGTGCGTGGCGTGCACGAGCGGGGTGCGCAGCCGGCGGGGCAGCGGGCGCAGCGCCCGCGACCACCAGTTGCGGGACTGGCCGGAGTCGATCACGCGGACGTCGCCGGCGCACACCGGGGCCGTCTCGTCACCGTGCAGCCCGTACAGCCGATTCAGCAGGGTGCTCTTGCCCGCGCCGGGGAGTCCGGCGACGAGCACCAGTGAGCCCGCCGGGTAGTGCAGGGAGGGCCCCGGATCCACCTCGTGGGGTTCGTGGATGGTCGTCTCCTGGTCTCGGCCCGCAGTCGGCGTTGAAGCAACGAACGCTCGGCACCGCTTGTTCCGGCCGGGACGAAGGATCACCAGCCGCGGGCGCGCCATTCGGGAAGTGCGGGACGCTCGCGACCCAGCGTCGAATCCTTGCCGTGGCCCGGATAGAACCAGGTGGCGTCCGGGAGCCGGTCGAAAACCCGTTCCTCGACATCGGCGAGCAGCTGCTTGAAGCGGGTCGGGTCGCCCCAGGTGTTGCCGACGCCGCCGGGGAACAGGCTGTCGCCGGTGAACAGGTGCGGGCGGTCCGCGAGTTCACCGCCCGCGTCGTACAGTAGCGCGATCGAGCCGGGCGTGTGGCCGCGAAGGTGAATGACCTCCAGCGTCACCTGCCCCACCTGGACGGTGTCGCCGTGCTCGACGGGCTCGGCCACCGGCTCGGGCAGCGCCTCGGCGTCGCGGGGGTGCGCGGCGACCGGGGCGCCCGTGGCGCGGACCACCTCGCTCAGCGCCATCCAGTGGTCCTGGTGGCGGTGCGTGGTGACGACGCGGGTCAGGGGACCGTCGCCGATCAGCTCCAGCAGCCGGGACGCCTCGTTGGCCGCGTCGATGAGCAGCCGCTCGCCGGTCGCGGTGCAGCGCAGGATGTAGGCGTTGTTGTCGTAGGGGCCGACCGAGACCTTCGTGACCGTCAGGCCGGGCAGCTCCCGGACGTCCGGACGGCCCCCGGTCTCGACGTTTCCCGTGTAGGTCATGCGTCCTCCCGTCGGTGGGTGCGGAGATCCATCCTCCATCATCGGTGCCCGGATCTCCGCCGTACCCGGCGCGCGGCGCGAATGAGTCACCAGACGCAGCCGAACCGTGCGCTCACGGACGGAAATCTCCGTATTGCCAGCGCATCATTGTCCTTGGAAGATCGAATAGAGCGGGAGGACGGTGAGGGAGTTGGTTACCGCATTCCGTCCCGGACCGGACAGCGACAAGCCGGAGGACCTCCTCGGGCACGCCTGCACACTGGTCCGGCTGTGCGGCCGGGACTCCGCCATCGCCGCGGTGTTCCTGGCCCTGGTCCTGGCCGGGACCGCGACCCGGCTGGCGGCCGGGCCGCCCGGCCTCACCGCGCTGGCGCTGCTGCCCGTGCTGGCCGGCTCGTTCGCGGTCTCGGCCGGCTACGCGGTCCGCTCGCGCCGGACCCTGGTCTCGGTGCTCGCGGAGGTGCGCGGCCGCACCGGCTCGCCGGTCGACCCGGGGGTGCCCTGGACGCCCTTCGGCTCGGCGGCCGCGCTGGACGAGCGGATCCGCGACGTGGAGCTGCGGCGGCTGCTGTCCGCGGCGCACCGCTGCGGCGAACTGTCCTGGCAGGCGGTCGCGTGGGCGGTGGCGACCTCGGTGCTCTTCCTGTTCTGGACGCTGGCAGCGGCGATGGCGGGAGGCTGATCGGTTGATCGAGGAGGTCCCGCAGAACGGGACGGCCCCCCGGCACGTCATGGGCGTGCGCCCGGGCAGCTTCTGGGAGCGGCTCGAACCGTCCGACCGGCAGGCCCTGCGCGCCATGGGCCGCCGCACCGACATCCCGCCCGGCGGGATGCTGTGCCACCAGGGCTCGGTCGCGCCGGCGGTGTACGTGGTGTTCAAGGCGTCCCCCGCCGCGGCGAGCAACGCGGTGGCCAAGGAGTTCGTCGACTCCAGTGAGGGCGACGAGTCGATCATCGACCTGTTCGGCGCGGGGGACCTCGTCGGCGCCCTCGGCCCCTGGGGCCATCCGCAGCGCGGCACCGTCGCCGCGCTCGACCACGTCGCGGCGCTGCGCATCGACCGCCGCAAGTTCCGCAGCCTCCTGGCGGCCAGCCCGCACGTCGCCGAGGCGATGATGCACGCGATCTCCCAGACCGTCACCTACGGCGGCCGCCGGCACGCCGTGCGGGCGGCCGACCATCCGCAGCGGCTCGCGTACCACCTGCTCGAACTGGCCCACCGGTTCGGCGAGCCCGCCCCCGGGCAGGGCACCCGGATCCCGCTGAAGCTCAGCCAGGCGGAACTGGCGAACTGGGCCGGCATCTCGCGCGAGACGCTGGTGCGGTGGTTCCGGCTGTGGCGGGCCAGGGGCATCCTCGACGGCAGGCCCCGCCCGCTCACCATCCTGGACACCGAGCGGCTGCGCCGGGCCGCGAGCCCGTGGGGCGACGAGTGGCCCGCCGCCGACCGGGAGGCGGCGCGGCCCCTCGGGCCGGCGGAGGACGCCGTGATCGCGGCGCCCGAGCCGGTGCGCCCGGACGGTGCCGGCCCGCCCCAGGTCAGCCTCCCCGCGGACAACCCGTACTTCGCCGGCCGCGCGATCAGCCTCGGGAAGCTGGACCTGCTGGTGAGCCAGTCCGAGTGGCCCCGGGCCGTGATCGTCCAGGGGATGGCGGGCGTCGGCAAGACGACGCTGGCGCTGCACTGGGCGCACCGGGTCGTCGACCGGTTCCCCGACGGCGTCCTGTTCGCCGACCTGCGCGGCACGCGGCGCAGCCCCGTCACCCCGGCGGAGGCGATGGGGCAGGTGCTGCGCGCGGCGGGCGTGCCCGGCGACCGGCTCCCGCGCACCGAGGCGGAGCTCGCGGCGCAGTGCCGGTCGATGCTGGCCGACCGGCGGATGCTGCTGATCCTGGACAACGCGTCGCGTCCCGAGCAGGTCAGGCCGCTGCTCGCCGCCGCGACGTCCGGGCTGGTGATCGTGACGAGCCGGCAGCGGCTGCCCGCGCTGCTCGAGAACGCCGACATCCGGACGCTGGAACTGCAGGAGATGGCGTCGCAGGAGGCGGTGGACCTGATCTCCAACGTCCTCGGCCCCGGGGACGCCCGCGTCCGCGAGGAGCACAAGGCGGTCGTGCGGCTGGCCCGCGAGTGCGGGCACCTGCCGCTGGCGCTCGGCGTCATGGCCGGGCGGCTGGCCGAGAACCCCGGCGAGTCCATCGCCGCGACCGTCCGGGAACTCGCCGCCCGCGACGCCGAGGACGCCGCGCCGTACGGGCCGGGACTGACCGGCGGCGGGCTGGGCGACGGCGCGGTGCACGCCGGGACCGGGCCGGGCCTGCGGGCGGCCGTGAGCCCGACGTTCGACGTCGCCTACCGGAGCCTCCGCCGGGACCAGCGGGAGGCTTTCCGCATGCTCGGGCTCGTCGCCGGCCCCGACTTCACGCCCACCGCGCTCGCGGCCCTGCAGAACCGGACGGTGGACGAGGCGCGCGACTGCCTGGAGGGCCTCCGCCAGGCGTACCTGGTGCAGGACGTCGCGCCGGACCGCTACCGCATGCACGACCTCCTGCGCGACTTCGCGCGGGAACAAGGGCTGCTGGAGGACTCCGACGGGGAGCAGCTGGCGGCGCAGCAGCGGCTTCTGGCCGCCTACCTCGCCGACGCCCGCGACGCCGGCACGGCTCTTCCGGGACGGCCCCGCCCGACCCTCAACAGGACGCCCCCGCGGCAGCGGGACGGAGCACGGCGGGGCGGAGCGCAGGGGCCGGCGCCGGCGGCCGACCGCGCGGCCGGGCTCGCCTGGTTCGAGGCCGAGCGGCGCAACCTCGTCGCCGCCGTCCACCAGGCGGCCCGGCTCGGCCTGCACCGGACGTGCTGGGAACTCGCCGACGCCCTCTTCGACTTCCAGGACTTCCGCCGCTACAGCGAGGACAACATCGCCGTCCACCAGGCGGGGCTGCACGCGGCCCGCACCGAGGAGGACTGGGCGGCGGCGGCCGTCATGCTGCACAACCTGGCGATGGCGCACTTCGAGCTGGGCGACGCCGTCCAGGCCATCGGGTACGGGGAGGACGCGCGGCGCGGCTTCCGGGCCGTCGACCCGCCCGACCGGTACGGGGAGGCCGTCACCCTCGCCACCCTCGCCGACGTCCACGTGGTGCTGGGCCGCTACCTGACCTCGATCGAGCAGGCCCGCCTGTCGCTGAGCATCCACGGGGAGCTGGGAGACGAAGGCGGCGACGGGGCGGTGGCCAAGGGCCATGAGACCCTCGCCCGCGCGTACCTGGGCCTCGGCGAGTACGAGAACGCGCTCGAACACGCCGCGCAGGCGCTCGGTATCCGGCGCCGCATCGACGACCTGCCGGGAATGGCCGAGACCCTCCTCACCATCGCCCAGGTCCACCGCCGCCAGGGGAGCGTCCATGAGGCGGTGTCGCACGCGCTGGAGGCCCTCTCCATCCGGCAGGAACTCGCCGACATGCACGGCGCCGCCCGAGCGCTCACGGAGCTGGCGCGCATGAACGCCACCCTCGGCCTACGCGACATGGCACGGCAGGACGCCGAGCAGGCTCTGGCCACATACCGCTCCCTGGGCGCACGCCACGGGGAGGCGCGCACACTCACCACGCTGGCCAGGCTCATGTGCGACGCCACCAGGTTCGCCGAGGCTTTCACCTACTGCGGGCAGGCACTGCGCCTGCACCGGGACACCAGCGACAGGCACGGTGAGGCCGAGACGCTCGCGCAGCTCGGGATCGTCCACTGGCGCCTCGGACGGTTCCGGGAGGCACGCGAGCACCTCCTGCGCGCCCTGGAGATCCGCCGCGAGATCGGTGACCAGCACGGCGAGGCCCACGACCTGGAGCACCTCTCGGTGATCATGCGCCGCCTCGAACGGCACCAGGAGGCGTTCGTCCTCGGCCTGGAGGCGCTCGACCTGTGGCATCAGCTCGGCGCGCAGGGCGGCATGGCCGGCACCCTCGGCAGCCTCGCCCGCACCTACTCCCGGCTCGGCCTGCCCGAGGACGCCGAGCGCGCCGCGCGGCAGGCCCTGCGGATCCGCAGCTCCGGCGGCGACTGGCACGGCCTCGGTGTCGGCAAGGACACCCTCGCCGCCGTGCTGCGCCGCGCGGGCCGCCCCGAGGAGGCCCTCGCCCGCGAGCTGGAGGCACTGGAGTTCCTCGGCAAGGTCGGCGACCGGCACGGCGAGGGGACCGCCCTGGTCCACCTCGCCGCCATCCACCTCGACCTCGGCCGCGCCGACGACGCCCTGGAGGCCGGGCGGCGCGCCCACGACCTCACCGCCGAACTCGGCGACACCCGCGCGCAGGCGTCCGCGCTGCACTTCATGGCCCGCGCCTGCGGGCTGCTGGGCAAGCACACCCGCGCGGTCGAGCACGCCACCGCCGAGGTCGGCATCCGCCGCGACATGGACGACCGCCGCGGCCTGCGGCGCGCCCTGGAACTGCTGCGGGACTGCCACCTCGCGCTGGGCGACGAGGCCGCGGCGGCCGACTGCGTCCGGCGGGTCCGCGCCCTCGACAGCTGGCTCGAACCGGACAGGATTCTCGACATGTGACCGATGACCTGGTCCACCGGCGCAGCGCGGCGTTCACTGGACCGGGTGACCCCGGGCCCGGACCGGGGGGAGGAGGCGAGATGGAGACCACCCCCTTCTGGGACGCGCTTCCCGAACGAGTCCGCGAGGCGCTGCGCCGAGCCGGTACCCCCGTGGTGATCAGGCAGGGCGCCTTCCTCACGCGCGAGCACACCCGCGCGTCCCAGGTCTTCGTGCTGCGCACCGGAGCGGTGAAGGTCTGGGTCGACCGGGACGGCGAGAGCGCCATCCTCGACGTCCTCGGCCCGGGCGACCTCGCCGGGGAACTGGAGGCGGTGGACGGCGGCGTCCGGCACGCCAACGTCGAGGCGCTGACCCGCGTGGAGGCGCTCGTCCTGCCCGCCTCGCGGTTCCGGAGCGTACTGGACGACCATCCCGGCTCCGCCTGGGCCGTCGCCGCCGTCCTCGCCGAGCGGCTGCGCGACTCCAACGAGCTGCGCGTCGCCCACTTCCCCGACGACCCCGAACGCCGCCTCGCGAGCCGGCTGCTGCGCCTGGTGTCGCGCTTCGGGTCGCCCGTCAAGGAGGAACGGCCGGACGCGGTCCCGGCGGGGGCGGACGGGACCGCCGGGGAGGTGGGCGGCGTGCAGGTCCGCATCCCGCTCACCCAGCAGGACCTCGGGCGCTGGGCCGGCATGGGCCGCCGCAAGGTCGCGCAGATCCTCGCCGCCGACCCGGTCCGCGGCGGACTGACCGTCGCCCGCAGCGCGATCGTCGTCCGCTCGGTGGACGCCCTGCACCGCCTCGCGGGCCACGACACCGACTGAGGCGTCAGAATCCCGCGGGCCGGTGCGGCCACGGCGGCGGCACCGGCAGCCGGCCGTCCGGGCGCATGCTCACGCCGGAGCCGTCCGTGCGCCCGCTCAGCCAGGCGAGCAGCGCCCGCCCGGACCCGGACGCCTCCGGGCCGCCGGGCGTCCACCCGAGGTCGGCGGACTCCCCGGAGTCCGTCGCGGTGATCCGCAGACCGGCCAGTTCCCCGCGCGTCTCGTCCGGGAGCGCGGCGATGTCCGCCAACGTGCTGGTCAGGGCCCACCGGACATAGGGCTCAGGCCAGTCGGCGGGCCCGTACCCGGCGGCGAGGTCGACGTGGTGCGCCTCCACCTCGTTCCAGCGGCGGTACAGCGTGTACCACGCGGGGTGCTCCCAGCCCCCGAAGGCCCGCACGGAAGCGTTCCAAGCGGCCTCGGGGAGCGTCCTCGCCCGCTCGGCGAACCTCGCCCCGGTCGCGCGGACGTCCTCGACCAGCTCGTCCCGGTCGCGCCCGGCGCCTTCGTCCAGCGCGGTGTTGCGGGCGGCCAGACTCGGGTACTGCAGGATCTCCACGCCCGTCCGCGCCCATTCGAGCAGGTTCCACAGGGAGTCGGCGTTCCTGGCGATGTGCGTGGCCACATGGCCCCGGGTCCACCCGGGCAGCGCCGACGCGCCGCGCAGGTCCTGCTCGTCGAGTTTCGACAGCGTCCCGGCGATGCGCTCCACGCCGGCATCCAGCTCGTCGATCACTTCTCGCCAGTCCATGACGCGCCTCCCAGCACCGGAAAGAGTCTCCATCCTCGCACCACCCCGCCCGCGCAACACCCAAGCGATCATGAAACTTCCCGCCGGGTGCGGTGACGGCGCGTCCCCTCGCCACCGGCGGTGTTCCGGTGGCGGGGGTCGTTCGAACACGTGTACGGTACGGTGGTTCCGCCCGGGCTCTCCGGGGACGGGCGGGGAGCGCCGGGAAATGCGGCGGCGGCCGCCGCCGTTATCAACTCGGGGGATTCTGTCGGACCCCCTGGCTAGCCTTGAGACCGGCCTGTCTCTCCCGACGGCCGCGCCCAGAAGAGGAACCGGATCAACACCGTGCATGACCGACTCATCGTGCGTGGAGCACGCGAGCACAACCTGAAGGACGTCTCGCTCGACCTCCCGCGGGACTCCCTGATCGTGTTCACCGGTCTGTCGGGTTCGGGCAAGTCCAGCCTGGCGTTCGACACGATCTTCGCGGAGGGCCAGCGCCGCTACGTCGAGTCGCTGTCGGCGTACGCCCGCCAGTTCCTCGGGCAGATGGACAAGCCCGACGTCGACTTCATCGAGGGGCTGTCCCCGGCGGTGTCGATCGACCAGAAGTCGACCAGCAAGAACCCGCGGTCGACGGTCGGGACGATCACCGAGGTGTACGACTACCTGCGCCTCCTGTACGCGCGGATCGGACACCCCCACTGCCCCCGCTGCGGGCGGCCGATCACCCGCCAGGCGCCGCAGCAGATCGTCGACCGGGTACTGGAACTGGAGCCGGGCACCCGGTTCCAGGTGCTCGCGCCGGTGATCCGCGGCCGCAAGGGCGAGTACCTGGAGCTGTTCCGCGAGCTGCAGTCGAAGGGCTACTCCCGGGCGATCGTGGACGGCCGGACGATCCGGCTGGACGAGCCCCCGAAGCTGAAGAAGCAGGAGAAGCACGACATCGCGATCGTGGTCGACCGGCTCTCGGTGAAGGACTCGGCGCGGCAGCGGCTCGCCGACTCGGTGGAGACGGCGCTCGGCCTCGCGGGCGGCACGATCGTCCTCGACTTCGTCGACGTCCCCGAAGACGACGAGAACCGCACCCGGATGTACTCCGAGCACCTCTACTGCCCCTACGACGACCTGTCGTTCGAGGAGCTGGAACCGCGGTCGTTCTCCTTCAACTCGCCCTACGGCGCGTGCCCGGACTGCACCGGCCTCGGGACGCGCATGGAGGTCGACCCCGAGCTCCTCATCCCCGACGAGGAGCTGACGCTCGGCGAGGGCGCGATCCAGCCGTGGTCCAACGGGCACGTGAGCGACTACTTCCTGCGCCTGCTGTCCGCGCTCGGCGACGCGATGGGCTTCGACCTCAACACCCCGTGGGAGAAGCTGCCCGCCAAGGCGCGCAAGGCGATCCTGAACGGACACGAGACCCAGGTCCACGTGCGCTACAAGAACCGGTACGGCCGGACGAGGTCGTACTACACCGCGTACGAGGGCGTGATCCCCTACATCCAGCGGCGGCACGCCGAGGCGGAGAGCGACCTCAGCCGGGAGAAGCTCGAAGGCTACATGCGCGAAATCCCCTGCCCGACGTGCGAGGGCGCCCGGCTCAAGCCGGTCGTGCTCGCCGTCACCATGGGCGGCCGGTCGATCGCCGAGGTCGCCGCGCTGCCGATCGGCGAGGCCGCGAAGTTCCTGCTGGCGCTGGAGCTGAACGACCGCGAGCGGCACATCGCCGAACGCGTGCTCAAGGAGATCAACGCCCGCCTCGGCTTCCTGCTGGACGTCGGCCTCGACTACCTCACCCTCGACCGGGCGTCCGCGACGCTGGCGGGCGGGGAGGCGCAGCGCATCCGGCTGGCCACGCAGATCGGCTCCGGGCTGGTCGGCGTCCTGTACGTGCTGGACGAGCCGTCCATCGGCCTCCACCAGCGCGACAACCACCGGCTGCTGGAGACGCTGCTCCGGCTGCGCGACATGGGCAACACCCTGATCGTCGTCGAGCACGACGAGGACACCATCGCCGCCGCCGACTGGATCGTCGACATCGGCCCCCGCGCCGGCGAGCACGGCGGCGAGATCGTCGTGTCCGGCACCCTCGACGAGCTGAAGAAGTCCGAGCGCTCCATCACCGGCGCCTACCTCGACGGGCGCCGCGAGATCGCCGTCCCGCAGATCCGCCGGCCCCGCACCCGCGGCCGCGAGGTCACCGTGAAGGGCGCGCAGCAGAACAACCTCCGCGACGTGGACGTGTCGTTCCCGCTCGGCGTCCTCACCGCCGTGACCGGCGTGTCCGGCTCGGGCAAGTCGACGCTGGTCAACGACATCCTCTACAGCGCGCTGGCCAAGAAGCTGAACGGGGCCAAGCTCGTCCCCGGCAAGCACCGGCGCGTCAACGGCGTCGACCAGCTCGACAAGGTCGTCCACGTCGACCAGTCCCCGATCGGGCGCACCCCGCGCTCCAACCCGGCGACCTACACCGGCGTGTTCGACCACATCCGCAAGCTTTTCGCGCAGACGACCGAGGCGAAGGTCCGCGGTTACCAGCCGGGCCGGTTCTCCTTCAACGTCAAGGGCGGCCGCTGCGAGAACTGCTCCGGCGACGGCACCATCAAGATCGAGATGAACTTCCTGCCGGACGTCTACGTCCCGTGCGAGGTGTGCCACGGCGCCCGCTACAACCGGGAGACCCTGGAGGTCCACTACAAGGGCAAGACGATCTCCGAGGTGCTCGACATGCCGATCGAGCAGGCCACCGAGTTCTTCGAGCCGATCAAGGCGATCCACCGGCACCTGAAGACGCTCAACGACGTCGGGCTCGGCTACGTCCGGCTCGGCCAGCCCGCCCCCACCCTGTCCGGCGGCGAGGCCCAGCGCGTCAAGCTGGCGTCCGAGCTGCAGAAGCGCTCGACCGGCCGCACCGTCTACGTGCTGGACGAGCCGACCACCGGCCTGCACTTCGAGGACATCCGCAGGCTCCTCGGCGTCCTCAACGGCCTGGTCGACAAGGGCAACACGGTGATCGTCATCGAGCACAACCTGGACGTCGTCAAGACCGCCGACTGGATCATCGACATGGGCCCCGAGGGCGGCTCTCGCGGCGGCACCGTCGTCGCCACCGGCACCCCCGAGGACGTCGCCAAGGTCGACGCCAGCCACACCGGCCAGTTCCTCGCCAAGATGCTCGCCTGATCTCCGGGTCCCCCTGACCTGCACTCCGCGCGTGCGGGTGGCGCGGCCGAACCGGCCCGCTTCCGAAGGTTCGCCCTGGGGCAGGGGGACGCGCCTTTGGGAGACTCAAGCCCGGGAAATACCGCTCGCGCAACGTCACGGAAGTTCCGGGCCCGCTGCAGGTGGTGGGTCGGTGCGGGGTGCGGGGCCGGGTCCAGGATCATGGAGCCATGACTGACGAAGTGACGCCCGGAGTCCCGCAGCGAGCGGGATCGGCCGGGAACGGGGGGATCGGGCGCCGCACCGTGCTGTGCGGCGCCGGGGTCGCCGGCGCCGCCCTGCTCACCGGATGCGCGAGCGGCGGGGACGCGAAGTCCGCCGAGGACCTCAAGGGCCAGGAGATCGCGAAGGCCGCCGACATCCCGGTCGGCGGCGGAAAGGTCTACGCCGACGAGAACGTCGTCGTGACGCAGCCGGCCGAAGGCACGTACAAGGCGTTCACGGCGGTGTGCCCCCACCAGGGCTGCTCGGTCGACAAGGTCCAGAACGGGCTCATCCGGTGCCCCTGCCACGGCAGCGAGTTCAAGATCGCGGACGGGGCGGTGCAGAAGGGCCCCGCGGACAAGGGGCTGACCGAGTACCCCGTCGAGGTCAGGAACGGCGGGATCGTCGTCACCTGAGCGAGGCCCTCCGGCGGGAACCCGAAAAATTGGTTCTGTTTTGAACCAACTTCCCCTCCCGCGCGTGATCACTGGTGACGCACCGGAACCGGAGAGATCACTGGAGGGTGAGAATGCCACAGGAGCCCGGGACGCAGGCCGACGAGGCGGAGCGCGCGCCGGGAGACGCGCCGGACGGCGGGAACACCCGCAGGGGCGTCCTGCTCGGGGCGGGGCTCGCGGGCCTCGCCGGGCTCGCCGCGGCGTGCGGCGGCTCCGGGGACGGCGGCGACGCGGGCGGCTCCGAAGGCGGGGAGGCGGGTGGCGGCGCCGCTGGCGGCGGCGCCGGCGAGACGCTCGCGTCGGCCGGTGAGATCCCGGTCGGCGGCGGCAAGGTCTTCAAGGACGCGGAGGTCGTGGTGTGCCAGCCCGCGCAGGGCGAGTTCACGGCGTTCTCCGCGGCCTGCACCCACCGCGGATGCAGCGTCGACGCGGTCGCCGGCGGCACGATCAACTGCCCGTGCCACGGCAGCAAGTTCAAGATCACCGACGGCTCGGTGGTGAACCCGCCGGCGGACAGGCCCCTGGAGGAGCGGCGGATCACCGTCCAGGGGGACAAGATCATGCTCGCCTGAGCGTCTTCGGCCGCGCCGGGCCGTCCCCGCGCGGGGAGCCGTCCCCGTGCGGGGCGCTCCCGCGGCGGGCGGCCCGCTCGTCTTCCCCGGGGCCCCCGGCGGCCTCCCCGCCGACGACCTCCCGGTCCGCCGCCGCGCGGCCGTCCGCGCGCCCGCCGTCCGGCGCGGCGCCGTCCGGGGACCCGCCGGCCGTGCCGTCCGCGCGGCCGACGCGGAAGCGGGGCAGCGCGCCGGGGTGGTTGTCGCGGATGTAGGAGACCAGGTGCTCGCGCATGTCGCAGCGCAGATCCCAGGTGCTCGCCGAGTCGGCGGCGCTCATCAGCGCCCGGAGGGTGACCAGCCCGTTCGGCTGCACGTCGACCACCTGCAGGACCCACTCCCGGCGGTCCCACAGCGGGTTCTCCTGCAGTGCGGAGTACAGCTCGCGGCGCAGCTCGTCGACCGGCACGGACCAGTCGACGTGCAGCTCGACCGAGCCGAGCAGGCGGTTGGAGTGTCGGGTCCAGTTCTCGAACGGCTGCTCGGTGAAGTGCGACACCGGGTAGATCATCCGGCGGTCGTCCCAGAGGCGCAGCACCACGTAGGACAGGGTCAGCTCCTCGACCCGGCCCCAGTTGCCGTCCACGACGACGACGTCGTCCAGCCGCAGCGCGTCGCTGAACGCCAGCTGCAGCCCGGCGAGCAGGTTGCCCAGCGTCGGCCGGGCCGCGATGCCGACGACCAGCCCGGCGACGCCCGCCGACGCCAGCACCCCGGCGCCGATCGCCCGGACGCCGGGGAAGGTGAACAGCGCGGCGCCCACCGCCAGGACCACGATCACCACGGCGGCGATGCGGCGCAGCAGCAGCATCTGGGTGCGGACCCGCCGGGCCCGCCGGTTGCGCTCGCCCTCGATGCGCGTCAGGCGTTCCAGCGGCGGATCGCTCAGCGCGTAGACGATACGCAGCAGCAGCCAGGTGCTCACGCCGATCGCGGCGATCCGCAGCATGTGCCGGACCAGGCCCTCCGCGCCAACGTCCAGCAGGTGGTACGGCATCGCGGCGTTGGCGCTGACGACGGCCGCGAACGCGAACGCCGGCGCGGCGACGCGGCGGGCGACGCGTCCGGCGCCCGGCCAGCGCGCCGACAGCCGGCCGGCCAGCAGCCGCCGGACGGCCTCCACGACGATCACGGACGTGGCGACCACGGCGGCCAGGACGACCCATCCCCAGAACGCGGACACCTGCGCGACGACCCCCTCAGGCAGCGACGATCTCCATTCGCACAACGTACGCTTGATTCTGCCTTTCCGCTGCCTGCGGTATCACCCGGGCCGGACGGCGAGATCTCCGTCACCCCGACCCGTCACCCCGACCCGTCACCCCGGCCCGGCACCCGAACCGGGGCACGGGCGCGACGGCGTGTCGGCCCCGCCGACTAGGCTCATGAACGTGGCTGATCCGGCGACCTACCGACCCGCACCCGGCTCCATCCCGGAATCCCCCGGCGTGTACAGATTCCGCGACGAGCACGGCCGGGTCATCTACGTGGGCAAGGCGAAGCACCTGCGCCAGCGGCTGAACTCCTACTTCGCCGACTTCTCCGCGCTGCACCCCCGCACCCAGACGATGGTGCGGACCGCCGCCCGCGTCGACTGGACGGTCGTCGCCACCGAGGTCGAGGCCCTCCAGCTCGAGTACTCCTGGATCAAGGAGTTCGATCCGCGGTTCAACGTCCGCTACCGCGACGACAAGTCCTATCCGTATCTCGCCGTCACCCTGAACGAGGAGTTCCCGAGGGTGATGGTGATGCGCGGGGCCAAACGCAAGGGCGTGCGCTACTTCGGGCCGTACTCCCACGCATGGGCGATCCGGGAGACGGTCGACCAGCTGCTGCGCGTGTTCCCCGTCCGGACGTGCAGCGCGGGCGTGTTCAAGCGGCAGCACCAGCTCGACCGGCCCTGCCTGCTCGGCTACATCGGCAAGTGCTCGGCGCCGTGCGTCGGCCGCGTCTCCCCGGACGAGCACCGCCTGCTCGCCGAGGATTTCTGCGACTTCATGGCGGGCCACACCACCCGGTTCATCAAGCGCCTCGAACGCGACATGCGCGAGGCCGCCGCGGCACAGGAGTACGAGCGCGCCGCCCGCCTCCGCGACGACATCCGCGCCCTTGAGCGCGCCCTGGAGAAGCAGGCGGTCGTCCTCGCCGACAGCACCGACTGCGACATGATCGCCCTCGCCGAGGACGAGCTGGAGGCGGCCGTCCAGGTCTTCTACGTGCGCGGCGGCCGGATCCGCGGGCAGCGCGGCTGGGTGGTCGACAAGGTCGCGGACGTCAGCACCGCCGACCTGGTCGAGCACTTCCTCATCCAGATCTACAGCGAGAGCGAGTCGGTGCCGCGCGAAGTGCTCGTCCCGGCGCTCCCACCCGACGAGGACGCCATGACCGAGCTCCTGTCCGAGCGGCGCGACGGGCCGGTGCGGCTGCGGGTCCCGCAGCGCGGCGACAAGAAGTCGCTGCTGGAGACCGTCGCGCGCAACGCGCACGAGGCCCTCAAGCAGCACAAGACGCGCCGCGCGTCCGACCTGACGACCCGCAGCCGGGCGCTGCAGGAGATCCAGGACGCGCTGGACCTGGACGAGGCGCCGCTGCGCGTCGAGTGCTACGACGTCTCGAACCTGCAGGGCACGAACGTCGTCGCGTCCATGGTCGTGTTCGAGGACGGGCTGGCCCGCAAGAGCGAGTACCGCCGGTTCACGATCAAGGCCGTCGAGGGCCAGGACGACGTCCGCTCCATCCACGAGGTCATCACCCGCCGGTTCAAGCGCTACCTCGCCGAGACCGAGAAGACCGGCGAACTGGACCACCTCGGGGACTCCGCCGAGGCCGCGGAGGGCGCGCACCAGCCGATCGACCCCGAGACCGGCAGGCCCCGCAAGTTCGCCTACCCGCCCAACCTGGTGCTCGTCGACGGCGGCCCGCCGCAGGTCGCCGCCGCGCAGCGGGCGCTGGACGAGCTGGGCGTCGACGACATCGCGGTCTGCGGCATCGCCAAGCGGCTGGAGGAGCTGTGGCTGCCCGGCGAGGACGACCCGGTCATCCTCCCGCGCAACAGCGAGGGCATGTTCCTCGTCCAGCGGATCCGCGACGAGGCCCACCGGTTCGCCATCACCTTCCACCGGCAACGGCGATCCAAGTCCATGACGACGAGCGAACTCGATAACGTTCCTGGTCTGGGCCCGGCGCGCCGCGCGGCGCTGCTGAAACACTTCGGCTCGCTGAAACGGCTGAAGGACGCGACGCCCGAGCAGGTCGCCGAGGTCCCGGGAATCGGCATGCGCAGCGCCGAGGGAATCGTCGCGGCCCTGCACGGCGCCGCGGTCCCGCGGGGAAGGCCCGGCGGGGACGGCGGCGGCGTCGGAGCCGGCGCGGACGGGGAGCACAGGGGGAGGCGGTCATGAGCACCGAGACGAAGATCCCGGACATCGTGATAGTCACCGGCATGTCCGGGGCGGGCCGCAGCACCGCGGCCAAGTCCCTGGAGGACCTCGACTGGTTCGTGGTCGACAACCTGCCGCCGGGGCTGCTGGCCACGATGGCCGACCTCGGCGGCCGGGTGAAGGACGCGGTGCCCCGCATCGCCGTCGTCGTGGACGTCCGCAGCCGCGCCTTCACCGAGGACCTGCACTCCTCGATCGCGGAGCTGGAGGCGCGCGGCGTCCACCCGCGGGTCGTGTTCCTGGAGGCGAGCGACGCCGACCTGGTGCGCCGCTTCGAGAGCGTGCGCCGCCCCCACCCGCTGCAGGGCGACGGGCGCCTCGTCGACGGCATCGCGCGGGAACGCGAACTGGTCCGCGAGGTCCGCGCCGAGGCCGACCTGGTGATCGACACCAGCGGCCTCAACGTGCACGAACTGCGCAACAAGATCATCGGGTTCTTCGGCAACGACACCGGCGAGTCCAGCCTGCGCGCGACCGTCGTGTCGTTCGGCTACAAGTACGGCCTGCCGGTCGATGCCGACCTCGTCGTCGACTGCCGGTTCCTGCCGAACCCGCACTGGGTTCCGGAGCTGCGGCCGAAGACGGGCCGCGACACCGCCGTCCGCGACTACGTGCTCGGCCAGCGCGGCGCCAAGGAGTTCCTGGACGCCTACGCCGAGGTCCTGCGCCTGCTGTCCGCCGGGTACGAGCGCGAGGGCAAGCACTACGTGACCCTGGCCGTGGGCTGCACCGGCGGCAAACACCGTAGTGTGGCCATGGCGGAACAGATCGCCGCCCGCCTGCGGGACGAGGGCATCGAGGTGCAGGTCGCCCATCGTGACCTCGGCCGCGAGTGACGCCCGCCCGTAACCCGGCGCGGGCCCCGCACGAGGAGAGCAGGAAAACGGCACGGTGAAGCTTAACGGCCCGAAGGTCGTCGCGCTCGGCGGCGGTCACGGCCTCTACGCCTCGCTGTCGGCGCTGCGCCGCGTCACCGACCGGCTGACCGCGATCGTTACCGTCGCCGACGACGGCGGCTCCAGCGGACGCCTCCGCCGCGAACTCGGCGTGCTCCCGCCCGGCGACCTGCGGATGGCGCTCGCCGCGCTGTGCGGCGACGACGAATGGGGGCAGACCTGGCGGGACGTCGTCCAGCACCGCTTCCGCAGCCAGGGCGACCTGCGCGACCACGCCGTCGGCAACCTCCTCATCGTCGCCCTGTGGGAACTCCTCGAAGCCGGTGCCGCCGACGCGCCCGGCGGCTCCACCGTCGCCGGGCTCGACTGGGTCGGGCGGCTGCTCGGTGCGCACGGCCGGGTGCTGCCCATGGCCGCGGTCCCGATGGACATCGTCGCCGAGGTCCGCGGCGCCGACCCGGCCCGCCCCGACGAGATCACCCACGTCAAAGGGCAGGTCGCCTGCGCGAAGACGCCCGGCACCGTGCTCGGGGTGTCGCTCGTGCCCGCCGACCCGCCCGCCTGCCCCGAAGCCCTCGCCGCCGTCGCGGACGCCGACTGGATCGTGTTCGGCCCCGGCTCCTGGTTCACCAGCGTCCTGCCCCACCTCAAGGTCCCGGCGCTGGCGCGCGCCCTCACCTCCACCCGCGCCCGCCGCGCCGTCGCGCTCAACCTCGCCCCCCAGCCCGGCGAAACCGACGACTTCTCCCCCCAGACCCACCTGGAGGTCCTGCGGGCGCACGCACCCGACCTCAGCGTGGACGTCGTCATCGCCGACGACGGGGTGGTCGACGACCCGGTGGCCCTCGACAAGGCCGTCAAGGAGATCGGCGGGCGCCTCGTCCTCGCCGACGTCGCCGCCGACGACGGCTCAGCACGTCATGAACCCGCCCGGCTGGCCCAAGCCTTCGACAAGATATTCACCGACTGACGACCCGCGCGGCCGGAATCGGCCACACTGCTGGGAGTCCGATAGGGGGAGGGTTCATCAGATGGCGATGACCGGTGTGGTCAAGGACGAGCTGAGCAGGCTCACGGTCATGAAGCCGTGCTGCCGCAAGGCCGAGGTCTCGACGCTGCTGCGCTTCGCGGGAGGGCTGCACCTGGTCAGCGGCCGCATCGTGATCGAGGCCGAGATCGACACCGGTGTCGCGGCACGGCGCCTCATCAAGGACATCGCGGAGGTGTTCGGGCACACCTCCGAGGTCGTCGTCCTCGCGCCCAGCGGCCTGCGCAAGGGCAACCGCTACGTCGTCCGCGTCTTCCGCGACGGCGAGTCGCTCGCCCGGCAGACCGGCCTCATCGACAACAACGGCCGCCCGGTCCGCGGCCTGCCCCGCCAGGTCGTCGCCGGCGCCGCCTGCGACGCCGAATCCGCCTGGCGCGGCGCGTTCCTCGCGCACGGCTCGCTCACCGAACCCGGCCGGTCCATGTCGCTGGAGGTGACCTGCCCCGGCCCCGAGGCCGCGCTCGCCCTCGTCGGCGCCGCCCGCCGCCTCAAGATCCACGCCAAGGCCCGCGAGGTCCGCGGCGTCGACCGCGTCGTCGTCCGCGACGGCGACGCCATCAGCGCCCTGCTCACCCGCCTCGGCGCCCACGACAGCGTCCTCGCCTGGGAAGAGCGCCGCATGCGCCGCGAGGTGCGCGCCACCGCCAACCGCCTCGCCAACTTCGACGACGCCAACCTCCGCCGCTCCGCCCGCGCCGCCGTCGCCGCCGGCGCCCGCGTCGCCCGCGCCCTGGAGATCCTCGGCGACGACGCCCCCGAGCACCTCGTCAACGCCGGCCGCCTCCGCCTCGAACACAAGCAGGCGTCCCTCGAAGAACTCGGCCAGCTCGCCGACCCGCCCCTCACCAAGGACGCCATCGCCGGCCGCATCCGCCGCCTCCTCGCCATGGCCGACAAACGCGCCGGCGACCAGGGCATCCCCGGCACCGACGCCAACCTGACGGCGGACATGCTGGCGCCTTAGTCGTTTGGGGGGGCGACCCCCCAAACCCCCCGTGACGAGCCGGTCGATCCTCACGCCACGCTGCGGGTCCGTGCGACCGTGCGGGTTTGCGTCGTGTCGCTGCGGTCGCCCGGCTCGGCGGGTCCTGCGGCCTGCGCTCGCTGCGCTCGCTCCGGCCGCACGACCCGTGGCCTCGGCCGGGTTGGGGCTCCAAGAGGTGTGTTCAGTCGGTCTTGTTCAGGTCGCCTCTGAGGATTCGGTGGATCAGGTCTGGGCGGAGTTGGCCGTAGCCGGTCTCGGCCCAGATGCTCTGGGCCGGGTCGGCCTCGTAGTAGGGGACGGGGCGGCCGTCGCGGGTGTCCGTGAGGACGTCCGGGGTCTGCTTGTTGCGGGCCGCGCGGGCGCAGGTGCGGCATGCCTGAACGCGGAGTCGCTCGCGGGTGCCGATGGGGCGCCAGTCGAGCTTCGTCGTGGCGTCCCCGTGCAGGGGGTTGAAGAAGCAGAGGGGCATCTCGGGGATCTCCGGCCTGCCCTTCGCGACGGCCTGGGCGGACGCGAGGGCGTCGCGGCCCTGGTCGACCAGGACCAGGACGCCCGCGAGGTCGGGGACGCCCCGGGCCGCGTCGAGGGTCTTGCCGGCGGCCTGGTAGGCGTCCAGGGCCCTGGCCATCAGGGTGCCGGCCCGCTCGTTCGCCGGGGTGCTGCTCTCGTCCAGGAGTTCACCGAAGGTGATGACCTCGTGCGACGCCTGCTCGCGGAGCTGGTCCTCGTTCGCGCGGCTCGCGGTGGCGAACACCGTGCGGGGCATGAGGAGGCCCTCGCCCGCGACCTCGCGCCGGGCGGCGGACGCCATGCGGCGGCGGCGCCACAGCAGGAGGCCCGCGACGCCGGCGGCGGCCGCTCCCGCCGCGCCCAGGGGGAGCGCCAGGCCGCCGTCCTCGTCCGGCGCCGGGCGGTCACGGGTTTCGGGGCGCCTGCTGACGCGTGCCCTGATCTCGGCGGAGACCCGCTTGTACTCCCGGGTGCCGGTGCCGGAGACGATCAGGTCGACGATGCGCGACAGCTTGTCCGCGAGCGGCGCGTCGTCCATCGCGCGGTCGAGGGCGACGGCCCACGCGGCGTCGCGGGCCTGGTACTCGCCGCCCCATTCCCGTGCGGCCAGGTCGTCGGTCCTGTCGTCGAACGTGATGAAGATGCCGTCGCGGCCGAGGCGGTCGTGCACGACCGTCGCCAGTTCCTCGGAGTCGGACCAGGTACCGCCCGCGACCAGGGGGACGAGGATGACGAAGACGGGCGCGGGCGCCTTCCGGAACCTCGCGATGAGCGCGCGCCGCTGCGCCTGGGGGAGCGCGGACGCCAGCGACGGGTCGACGTAGATCGGGGAGCGGCGCAGCGCGGCCGCCAGCCGTTCGCCGGGGGACGGTTCACTCGACACCGAGATACCTCATCACACGGGGAAGGAACTTCTTGCCGGTGGCCCCCCAGGCGGTGTCCCGCCAGACGCCGGGGATCGCGGTGTGGGGGCGGCTGCGGCCGGGGCCCGGCACCTTGAGGAGGTGCCGGTCGGTCAGCCCCTGCCGCGTCTCGATGCCGGCGCAGGTCTCGCACAGCGGGCACGGCTTCGGGAGGACCTTGTGGGTGAGCTTCGCCAGCCGCCTGCGCCTCACGGAGTCGCCGTGCAGCGGGTTCACCACGCAGGGGACGGGCGGGTCGGCGATGTCGCGGCTGAGCGCGGCCTGTCCCTGGCGCGCGAGGACGATCGCGCCGACGAGGTCGATGGCGCGGTCTTCATCCTCTTTGGCGTCGTCGTAGAGGATCTGGGCGGCGTCGTAGGCGGAGATGGCATAGGGGCGTCCGCGTTCGGCGTCGGCCGTGACGAGCGCCTGGCGGAGCGCACCGACCTCGTTGGCCGCCTGGCGCCGTAGCCGCCGCATGCTGGGCTCGGTCCAGGCCGTGCCGTGCCGCACGGGCTTCCGCTTGTTCCGCGGCGTGCTCTCGCGGCGCAGCAGGGCGAGGACGCCGACGCCCGTCCAGTACAGCAGGACGGCCGCGGCGGGACCGGCGAACAGGAGACCGGTGACGAGGGGGCCCGAGATCTCCGGCTCGGCCGGCCGCAACGTGTTCTCCTCCCCGAACGGGTCGGGACTGGAGTACAGCGTCGGCATTCCGGGGGACGCCGAAGGGGCCGTCGCGTAGCTGTCCAGGCGCTCGACGATCCGCTGCGCGAGGTCGTCGAACGGCCGCTCGCGGTCGGCGGGCCGCCAGGAGCCCGGCTGGTCGTCGTCCAGCACCGAGTACCGGTAGCGGCGCGGGACCCGGAACGCCTCGGATTCCAGGCCGCCGCGTGAATTGGACATGAGGTACAGGCCGTCGCGGCCGGAGCGCTCGTGCAACGCGAACAGGAACGCCTCGTCGCGGCCCTGGGACTCCGAGTCGCCCGGGTTCGGGACGACGACGACATAGGCGGGCACGCCGAGGCTGCGGGACGTCGCGCCGATCGCCCGGCGGACCCGGGCGCGCTCGGACTCGCCAAGGGCATGGCTGACGTCGGGGTCGACGAACAGGGGGTCCTTCTCCAGGGCCGCCGAGATCCGGTCCAGGCGCTGGTAGGCGTGCGGGGGATCGTCCGCGGCGACGGCGGGGCCGGCCAGTGCGAGGAGGAGGGCGGCGAGCATCGCCACGGTGCCCGCGCGTCTCATCTGCGGCCCTTCGCCGGACTCTTCGTTCTCCGCTGCTGTCGCGTGCCCCGGCGGACGCGGCGGAGGGTCAGGAAGGTGAGGAGGGGCACTCCGCTGAGCGCGGCGCTCCCGCCGAACACCCCCCACTCCACCAGGGCCGCCCGCCGGTCCGCGGCATCGTCGGCGTCCAGCGCCTTGCGGACCTTCGACTTCGGTCTCGGCGGCGGGTTCTGGGCACGTTCCCGTGCCCGGCCCGACAGGGCGATGTCGACGAAGAGTTCGATCCGCTCGGGGGTGCTCGCGTCGTAGGCGAGTTCGTTCTGGGCGGCCCGCCACGCGTCCTCAAGCGGCAGCCGCCGGGAACCGCCGTACTGGCGGACCTCGCCGTCGGGCGAGGTCGGGGACGCCACGAGGTAGACGCCGTCCCGGCGGAGCCGGTCGCGCAGCAGCGGCAGGAGGGACTCGCCGTGCCGCCCCGTGCTGAGGCCGACGGTGGGGGTGACCGCCACGTAGGTCGGGGCGCCGAGGCGCGCGACGGCCGTCTTGATCCGCGCGGCGGCGTCCGGCGGCAGCACCCGCGGGGCGTGGTCGGTGACGTAGACGGGGTCGCGGCGGAGTTGCGCGGCGATGTGGTCGGCGCGGGACGGCGGCTCCGCGCGCTCCCGCGCGACGGCCGGCGGCGGGCACGCGAGCAGGACCACCCCGCTCAAGATCAGGACGAGCCACCCGCCGCGCATGGACGGCGAGTGTAGTGAAGGGGCGTCCCATATGTCGTGAGCGGGGGCGGAACCGGAGGCATCCCCCTGCCGGGGGAGACGCGATCACCCCGGGATTCCCACACCGCCGGTGTCAAGCTACTCGCGGGTCATTGGATAGGGTCGAGCGTGGGGGAGATCCCCCTGATCGACCGTAGTTGACAGTCCGGCAGCGCCGGACGCTATCGACGTGCGAGGAGCCTTTCCGTGACCATCCGAGTAGGCATCAACGGGTTCGGCCGGATCGGCCGCAACTTCTACCGCGCCGTGAAGGCGTCCGGGGCCGACATCGAGGTCGTGGCCGTGAACGACCTGACCGACAACGCCACCCTGGCCCAGTTGCTCAAGTACGACAGCATCCTCGGCCGTCTCCCCGAGGACGTGCGCGCCACCGCCGACGAGATCGTCGTGGGCGGCAAGAGCATCAAGGCGTTCGCGGAGCGCGACCCCGCCGCCCTCAATTGGAGCGAGGTCGGCGCCGACGTCGTCGTGGAGTCCACCGGTTTCTTCACCGACGCGACCAAGGCCAAGGTGCACGCCGACAACGGCGCCAAGAAGGTCATCATCTCCGCACCGGCCAAGAACGAGGACCTCACCGTCGTCCTGGGCGTCAACGAGGACAAGTACGACCCCGCGAACCACACGGTGATCTCCAACGCCTCCTGCACCACCAACTGCCTGGCCCCGCTGGCGAAGGTCCTGAACGACTCCTTCGGGATCGAGAAGGGCCTGATGACCACGATCCACGCCTACACGCAGGACCAGAACCTCCAGGACGCGCCGCACAAGGACCTGCGCCGCGCCCGCGCCGCCGCGATCAACGTCGTGCCGACCTCCACCGGCGCCGCGAAGGCCATCGGGCTCGTGCTGCCCGAGCTCAAGGGCAAGCTCGACGGCTACGCGCTGCGCGTCCCGGTGCCGACCGGCTCGGCCACGGACCTCACCGTGACCGTGTCCCGCGACGTCACCGTCGAGGAGGTCAACGAGGCGTTCAAGGCCGCGGCCGACGGCCCGCTGAAGGGGTACCTCACCTACACCGAGGACCCGATCGTCTCCGCCGACATCGTCACCGACCCGGCGTCCTGCATCTACGACTCCGGGCTGACCAAGGTCATCGGCGACCAGGTCAAGGTCGTCGGCTGGTACGACAACGAGTGGGGCTACTCCAACCGCCTCGTCGACCTCGTCAAGCTCGTCGGCGCGCAGCTGTAACGCGCCTCTGGGCGCGGCCTCGGGGGGCTTGGGGGCCGCCCCCGGGAGAACATTGATCGCAGCCGTCGGCGCCGTGGCCGCGCACCGTGCACGGAGACCGTGCAGAGACAGGGCGCGAGGCCACGGCGCGGCCGTGTACGGAAGGACACCGACATCCCGATGCGGACCATTGACGATCTCGACGTCGCCGGGAGGCGCGTTCTCGTCCGCGCCGACCTGAACGTCCCGCTGGAGGACGGCTCCATCACCGACGACGGGCGGATCCGCGCGAGCCTGCCGACGATCGAGGCGCTGCGGGCCCGGGGCGCCAAGGTCGTCGTCTGCGCCCACCTCGGCCGCCCCAAGGGCGAGGTGAAGCCCGAGTTCTCGCTGGCCCCCGTCGCCGCGCGGCTCGGCGAGCTGCTCGGCGCGGACGTGGCCGCCGCCGGGGACGTCGTCGGCGACTCCGCCCGCGCGGTCGCGGCCGGGCTCCCCGACGGTGGCGTCGCGCTGCTGGAGAACCTGCGCTTCGAGCCCGGCGAGACCAGCAAGGACGACGCCGAGCGCGCCGCGTTCGCCGACCGGCTCGCCGCGCTCGCCGAGCTCTACGTCGGGGACGGGTTCGGTGCCGTGCACCGCAGGCACGCGTCGGTGTACGACGTGCCGCGGCGGCTCCCGCACGCGGCCGGCGGGCTGATCGCCGCCGAGGTCGAGGTGCTGCGGAAGCTCACCGAGGACGTCGAGCGGCCCTACGCCGTCGCGCTCGGCGGCTCCAAGGTGTCCGACAAGCTCGGTGTGATCGACAACCTGCTCGGCAAGGCCGACCGCATCCTGATCGGTGGCGGCATGGTGTTCACGTTCCTGAAGGCCCAGGGGCACGAGGTCGGCAAGAGCCTCCTGGAGGAGGACCAGCTCGACACCGTCCGCGAGTACCTGCGGCGCGCCGAGGAGTCGGGTGTGGAGTTCGTCCTCCCGGTCGACATCGTCGCGGCGACCGCGTTCTCCGCCGACGCCGACCACGGCGTGGTCGCCGCCGACGCGATCCCGGCCGACCGGCTCGGCCTGGACATCGGCCCCGAGTCCGGCAAGCTCTTCGCCGCGCGCCTCGCCGACGCCCGGACGGTCTTCTGGAACGGCCCGATGGGCGTGTTCGAGATGGAGCCCTACTCGCACGGCACCCGCGCCGTGGCCCAGGGCCTCATCGACTCCGGCGCGTTCACCGTGGTCGGCGGCGGCGACTCGGCCGCGGCCGTCCGGCGGCTCGGCTTCGACGAGGCCGCCTTCTCGCACATCTCGACCGGCGGCGGCGCCAGCCTCGAATACCTCGAAGGCAAGACGCTGCCCGGCCTGCAGGCCCTGGAGGACTGACACGTGGCGCGAACGACCCCTTCCGGCGCGCAGAGCGGCCGCAAGCCGCTCATGGCGGGCAACTGGAAGATGAACAACAACCACTTCGACGCCATCAAGCTCGTGCAGAAGATGGCGTTCGCCCTCAAGGACGCCGACCACGACGCCGTCGACATCGCCGTGCTCCCGCCGTTCACGGCGATCCGCTCGGTGCAGACGCTGGTCGACGCCGACAAGCTCGGGATCCAGTACGGCGCGCAGGACGTCTCCCAGCACGCCTCCGGCGCCTACACCGGTGAGATCTCCGCCGCGATGCTGGCCAAGCTGGGCTGCACCTACGTCGCCGTGGGGCACTCCGAGCGCCGCCAGTACCACGCCGAGGACGACGCGGTCGTCAACGCCAAGGCCAGGGCCGCCCTCGGCGCCGACATCACCCCGATCCTGTGCGTGGGCGAGGGGCTGGACGTCCGCAAGGCCGGCGAGCACGTCGCGCACGTCCTGGCGCAGCTGGACGGCGGACTGGAGAAGATCCCCGCCGACCAGGCGCGGCGCACCGTGATCGCATACGAGCCCGTCTGGGCCATCGGCACCGGCGAGGTCGCCACCCCCCAGGACGCGCAGGAGGTCTGCGGCGCCATCAGGACGCGGCTCGCCGAGCTCTACGACGGCGGACTGGCCGACCAGGCGCGTATCCTGTACGGCGGTTCGGTCAAGAGCGGCAACGTCGCCAAGCTCATGGCGCAGGAGGACGTGGACGGTGCCTTGGTCGGTGGTGCCAGCCTGGACCCGGGAGAATTCGTCAAGATCTGCCGGTACCGGGATCTCCCCGTCTGATCAAAACTGATCAATTCTGCGTGAACTGGGGGTTCTTGCCGAACCAGCGGGTAGTTCGTCGTACCCTTCGTACCTGACGGGTAAACCGCCCGGCCGCATCCACCGTCCCGAACTACGAACGACAAGGCGCTGAAGAATCGTGATCATCGCAACGGCCATCGTGCTCATCCTGTCGAGCCTGCTGATGGTGGTTCTCGTCCTGATGCACAAGGGCAAGGGCGGCGGACTGTCGGACATGTTCGGCGGCGGTATCTCGACGTCCCTGGGCGGGTCGTCGGTGGTGGAGCGCAACCTCGACCGGCTGACCGTCGCCGTCGGCCTGGTCTGGTCCGCGTCCATCATCGTCCTCGGGCTGCTGTTCAAGGGCGACGCCTCCTGAACCACCCGTCAGACAGCATGCGAGCGCCGCGCCGCCCACCGGAGACCGCGGGCGGCGGCGGAAACACTGAGCGAGGAGTACTCCGTGGGTAGTGGCAACGCGATTCGGGGCAGCCGTGTCGGAGCCGGTCCGATGGGTGAGGCGGAGCGCGGCGACGCCGCCCCCCGCGTCTGGGTGACGTTCTACTGCGCCAACCGGCACGAGACCCGGCCCAGCTTCGCGACCGACGTCGCGGTCCCCGAGACCTGGGACTGCCCGCGCTGCGGGTTCCCCGCCGGCCAGGACTCGGAGAACCCCCCGGCGCCGCCGAAGACCGAGCCGTACAAGACGCACCTCGCGTACGTGAAGGAGCGCCGCAGCGACGAGGACGGCGAGGCCATCCTCGAAGAGGCCCTCGCCAAGCTCCGCCAGAAGCGCGCCGCCGTCAAGAAGGCCCTGGAGTCCGCCAGCCGCTGAGGCGAGTTTGTTTGCATTGCCCTTGGCGGTCAGGCGCTAGGGCGCCTTCCCTTCGGCGGGCAATGCGCGCGATCGCTGCATCGCTTCGGCTCGCCTTGCGGCTCGCTGCGCGATCAGGTTTCTCGCAGGCTCGAAACCTGCCTTCGGACGCGATCGCAAGCGTTGATGTCGTTGCGGGGTTGCGGTGCTGGCTGAGGTTGGCGGGTAGCGACGGCGCGCGTCAGCGCGGTGGCTCGCTTTCTCGCAGGCTCGGAACCGCTTCCGTGGTGAGGGCAGAACGTTGTGGTCGGGGCGTGGCCGGGACCTGGTCGATGTCGCCGCTCCTCCGAATATCCTTCGGAGGGGCGGCGCTTTTTGTGCGTTTCTGCACCTTGGGTTCGGTTCGTGGTGGGGATCTTGGGAGGTGGCGTGGACGCGGTCGATCAGGCGATCCTGCGGCGGCTGCAGCGGGACGGACGGCAGACCAACCGGGAACTGGCGGAGGCGGTGGGGATCGCGCCCTCCACGGCGCTGGAGCGGACACGTGCGCTGCGCTCCCGCGGTGTCATCACGGGATTCCACGCCGCGGTCGACTTCGAACGGCTCGACCGGGGCGTGCAGGCGCTCATCTCGATCCGGATCCGGCCGCAGTCGCGGGAGGCGATCGAGTCGGCGCGCGACGGCATGGCGGCGATGCCCGAGGCCGTCGGGGTGTTCGTGGTGACGGGCAACGAGGATCTGCTCGTCCACGTGGCGGTGCCGAGCACCGCGTACCTGCGCGACTTCGTGCTCGACCGGCTGGCGCGCCGCAAGGAGTTCGTGGACGTCCGCACCACGGTCGTGTACGACCACGTCCAGCCGGTCGAGCAGGGCGAACTTCCGTCGGCAGGGAGGCCCGGGGACCGAACGCCTTACGGGTGAGCCGTGGATGGTGCGTCCACGGACGAATGATTGACGGCCACGAGCACCCGCGGCGAAGGAAGTACGGAACTCTCACGACAAGTGCGTAGATTCTTCTAACTTCAGTCGCGTGTATCGACGGAATGAATCATCCGGGACGTTGCTGGTGCTCGCCGCCGGGGTGCTCTGGGGGACGGTCGGGCCGGCGCAGGTGCTGGCGGAGTCGTCGGCGAGTCCGGTCGCGGTCGGGGGAGCCCGGATCTTCTCGGGCGGCCTGATCCTCGCCGCGCTGGTCCTCCTGACGAGGCCGCGGGCGTTCCGCGCGCTGACCCGGCGGACCTGGGGGCCGCTGCTGGCCGCGTCGGCCGCGACCGGCACGTTCCAGGCGGCCTTCTTCAGCTCGGTGAACCGCACGGGTGCCGCCATCGCGACCGCCGTCGTGTTCGGGCTGGCACCGGTCTCGACGGGGCTGTGCGAGCGGATCGTGCTGGGGACCGCACTGAGCCGCCGCTGGTGGGCGGGAACGGCCGGCGCGATCGGCGGCGTCGCGCTGCTGATGGCCCCCGGCTCCGCCGGCGGCGCCGACCCCGCCGGAATCGCGCTGAGCCTCCTCGCCGGGACGTGCTTCGGCGTCTACACCGTGTCGGCCAAGGTCCTCACCGGCCGCGACGTGGGGATGACCGCCGCCGTCTCGGTGACGCTGCTCGCCGGGGGAGCGGTGCTGCTGCCGTGGACGCTGACCGAGCTGCCCGCACTCGCCGCACCCGGGTCGGCGGTGCTCGTGGCCTGGCTGGGGATCGCCGCCACCGCCGCCGCGTACATGTGCTTCGTCACGGGCCTGGAGCGCGTCACGGCGGCGGCCGCCGGGACGCTCAGCCTCGCCGAGCCGCTGGTGGCCGCCGCTCTCGCGATCCTCCTGCTCGGCGAGCGCATGTCGGCGCCCGTCGCGGCCGGGTCGCTGCTCCTGCTGGGCGGCCTGTTCGTCGTGTCGGTCCCGGCACGGTCACCGCGCGGGCGGCGGGCGGCTCGGTATGATGGGGCGCACGCGACTGGCGCAGTCAAGGTGGAGGCGACCACCGGGGAGCGTACGTAGTCCGCACACCGCGCGCCTGGGTGTACGGGCCCCCTCGTCGGGGCGCCCGAAGTCCCGGCGCCGACAGCGGAGGCTCACCATGCACGAACCGGCCGTACCCCATCTGCTGGAGCAGGACCCCGAGATCGCCGGGCTGGTGGAGGACGAGGCCCGCCGCCAGTACGAGAAGATCCGGCTGATCGCCTCGGAGAACTACGTGTCGCAGGCGGTCCTGGAGGCCACCGGCACCGTCCTGACCAACAAGTACTCCGAGGGCTACGCGGGCAAGCGGTACTACGAGGGGCAGCAGAACGTCGACCCGATCGAGCTGCTGGCCATCGACCGGGCGAAGGAGCTGTTCGGCGTTGAGCACGCCAACGTCCAGCCCTACTCCGGGTCACCCGCGAACCTCGCCGTCTACATGGCGTTCCTGGAGCCCGGCGACCCGGTGATGGGCCTGTCGCTGCCGATGGGCGGGCACCTCACGCACGGCTGGTCGGTGTCGGCCACCGGCAAGTGGTTCACGCCGGTCCGGTACGACGTGCGCGCCGACACCGGCCGGGTCGACATGGACCAGGTGCGCGACCTGGCCCGCAAGGAGCGGCCGAAGCTCATCTGGTGTGGCGGCACCGCGATCCCGCGGACGATCGACTTCCCCGCGTTCGCCGAGATCGCCCGGGAGACCGGCGCGGTCCTGGCCGCCGACATCGCGCACATCGCCGGGCTGATCGCGGGCGGCGCGCACCCGTCCCCGGTCGGCCACGCCGACGTGATCTCCACGACCACGCACAAGACGCTGCGCGGCCCGCGCGGCGCGATGATCATGTCGACGGCCGAGCACGCGAAGGCGATCGACAAGGCCGTCTTCCCCGGCCTGCAGGGAGGCCCGCACGACCACACCACCGCCGCGATCGCCGTCGCGCTGAAGGAGGCCGCGCGGCGGGACTTCTCCGGCTACGCGCGGCAGGTCGTCGCGAACGCGAAGGCCCTCGCCGCCGCGCTGCTGGAGCGCGGCTACGACCTGGTCTCCGGCGGCACCGACAACCACCTCATCCTGATCGACCTCACCAACAAGGGGGTCGCGGGCAAACCCGCCGCGCAGGCCCTCGACCGGGCCGGGATCGAGCTGAACTACAACGCGGTCCCGTTCGACCCGCGCAAGCCGTTCGACCCGTCCGGGCTGCGGCTCGGCACCGCCGCGATCACCACCCGCGGGCTGGAGGAGGAGCGGATGCCGCAGGTCGCGGCATGGATCGACGAGGTCGTGCAGGCCACCGCCAAGCAGGACGAGACGGTCGTCGAGCGCGTCGCCGGGCAGATCCGGGAGCTGCTCACGTCCTACCCGATGCCCGGCTGGACGCCCACCCCCTAGGCGCCGCGCAGCACGGTGATCATGCGCCATGCCCCGGGGTCGGTGAGGGCCACCGCGTCCTCGCCGGCCCCGAAGTCGCCGTACTGCGCCACCGGGTCCAGGTCGCCGGCGAGGCGGACGGCGGCGTCGAGTTCCGTGGCCGACCAGAAGCGGTAGGGGACGACGTCGCGTATCACGAGGGTCGCGCCGTGGGCCTCGACCGTCACCGTGACGTGGTCGTCGGCGATCTGCGTCACCGGGTCGAGCCGGTCGGCGGGTTCGCCCCAGCGCACATCGGCGTGGACGCCGTCACGATCGACCGTCCAGGCCGTGCCGACGGTGGGCTCGTCGCCGAGCCGGTCCCGGGGGTGCGACATCTCGACGATGTAGAGGCCGCCGGGGGACAGGTGCGCGGCGGCCCGGCGCAGGTGCGCGACGAACGCGTCCAGCGTCATCAGGTGGGACGTCGAGTCGAGCATGGTCACGACGAGGTCGAACCGGCGGCCCAGGTCGAACCGGGTCATGTCGTCCCGCACGACCTGCAGCTCGACGCCCTGGCGCTCCGCCGCGCGGGCCGCGTGGGCGCACATCTCCGGGTTCAGGTCGAGCGCGGTCGCCGCCAGGCCGCGGCGGGCGAACTCGCGGGCGTGCTCGGCCGGCCCGGCCGCCAGCTCCAGCACCGTCGCGGCCGGGCCGCCCGGACGGTGCTCGGCGCACCAGGCGAGCAGTACCTCGACCTCGGCGGGCACGTCGCGGAACGAGCACGCCAGCTCGTACGCCCAGGGATTGTCATAGATGCCGGTCACCCGGCCATCCTGCCAGCGCGCCGGGCCCGGCCGGGCGCCCGTCCAGCCGCAGCCGGATCTCCACCACGGTGGGGTCGGCGGTGCGCCGCGTCCGGCCGCCGAGCGAGGTCAGTAGCCGGCGCATCCGGGTGTTCTCGCTCAGCGCGATCGCGCGCAGCTCCACCACGCCCCGGTCCCGGCCCAGCGCGACGAGCAGGTCCGCGAGGGCCCGGCCGAGGCCGCGGCCCTGCCAGCCGTCCTCCACGAGGAAGGCCATCTCGGCGACGCCGGGATCGAGGACGTGGATGAGGTGGGCGAGCGCGAGCAGCGACCCGTCCGGTCCCTCGGCGACGAGCGTGCGGCCGTAGGCGGGGTCGCGGAACCGTTCGATCGCCCGGCGCGGCGGAGCCGGCATCGGGCTGAAGTACCGCATCCGGCGGCTGTCCTGCGAGCAGCGCTCGTGCAGCGCCCGGACGCCGTCGTCGTCGTCCGCGCCGATGGGGCGGACGACGACCTGCGTCCCGTCGCGGAGCACGACGCGGCGCGGGACGGGACTGCGCGGCGGAGCGGGCAGCGCGGACCGGACCAGCGCGTCCGCCCGCGCCGCCTCGGTCGCGGTGAACGGCAGCCCGAACCGGCGGAGCCGGACCGCGCGCCCGCGTCCCACCGGGACGACGAGCACGTCGGCGTCCGCGCAGTCCCGGCGGGGGACGTCCCAGGAGGCGTCGTCGGCGCGGAGCAGCTCGCCGAGGATCGCGGGGACCGCGTCCGGCTCGGCGCGCAGCCGGGACGCCAGGACCAGGGCGCGGGTCGGCTCGTCCACCAGCTCGTGCGGCCGGGCGGGGCGGACGGCCGTGCGCACCCCGCCGGCGGCGCCCAGCGTCTCGGCCAGCTCCCGGGCGCCGGGGCCGCCGTGCGGGACGTCCACGACGAACTCGTCCACCACACCGTCGGTGTCCAGCTGGACGGACAGGCCGAGGATGTTGGCGCCGCGCCGGCCGAGCGCGGCGGTGAGCAGGGCCAGGCGGCCGGGCCTGTCCTCGATCTCGGTGCGGATACGGAACAGTGGCATTGGAGCGTTCCCTTCACGGGGCCGGCGCCCGTTCGGTCCCGGCGTGTGTCGGCGACCAGGCTCGCCCACGCGTGTTACGCGGCCGCTACGTCATGGTGTGCCCGCGGTTTCACATACCGGACGGGGACTTGAGCCCTCCCTGCCGAACGCCTAGCGTGCGGTGGGTGATCGACCCCGTGAGCGGTGAGCACGTCGACGACCGGCCTCCGCGCGGGCCCGCCGCGGCCCGGCTCCCCCTGCTTTTCCCCGGCTCCCTCAGCGACGAGCAGCGGCTCCTGTACGAGGCGCTGACCGGCGGACCGCGCGCCGCCGACCGCCTCCCCCCGTTCATGGCCGACGAGTCCGGACGGCTCCTCGGCCCGTTCAACGCCATGCTGTACAGCCCGTCCGTGGGGCTGCCGCTGCAGGACCTCGGTGCCGCGCTCCGCTTCCGGACCGCGTTCACCAAGCGCGAGCGGGAGATCGCGACGCTGGTCGTCGCCGCGCACGTCCGGTCCGACTACGAGTGGTACGCGCACGAGCGGATCGGGCGCCGCGCCGGGCTCCGCGACGACGAGATGGACGCGCTGCGCGAGGGCCGCGCGCCCATGTTCGCCGACGTCCGCGAACGGGTCGTCTACGAGGCGACGCGGCAGCTCGCCGCCGAGGACGACCTCGGCGACGCGGTGTTCACCGAGGCCGCCGCCACGCTCGGCCGCCCCGCCCTCGTCGAGCTCGTCACGCTCGTCGGCTACTACCGGGCGCTGGCGCTGCAGATGCGCGTCTTCCGGGTCGGCGTCCCGGACGGCATGACCCCGCCCGAGTGGCCCGCGGCGGACGGCGCCGGGGATGACTGAGGTGCTGCGCACGGTCCGGCTCGCGCTGCACCCGGTGACGATGAGCGACCACGCCGCGCTGCTGACGCACTGGACGGAACCGCTCGTCCGCCGCCACCTGTTCGGCGACCGGACGATCTCCGCCGCCCAGGTGCGCGAGATCATCGACGCCAGCGAGCGGGACTTCGCCACCGAGGGCTACGGGCTGTGGGCGCTGCGTCCCGCGCGCTGGAGCGGCGGGATCGACGGGCCGGCGGCGGGCGAGCCGCTGATCGGGATGGCCGGGCTCGGCCACCGCGACGGGCCGCTCGGCCACGGCGTGGACGTGGAGATCCTCTACAGCCTGCAGCCGGAGCGCTGGGGCCAGGGACTGGCGGCCGAGGCGTCCCGCGCGGTCCTCGACTACGCCTTCGGCGTGGTGGGGGTGCACCGGGTCACGGCCGAGATCGACATGGCGAACCCGGCGTCGGCGGAGATCGCCCTGCAGCTCGGGATGCGCCGCGGGCCGGACGGGCCCGCCGGTCCCGACGGCGCCGCCTACTACGCGGCCGACCGCTCCCGCTGGGTGGGGTCCCGCGGCGTCGTCGACGCGGTCCCCGGCTGCCCCGAGCCCGCCTAGGGCCGGACGAGCCGCTGCACGTCCCCGTACGACGGCGCGGGGTGGTCGCCGCCTTCGCCGGTGACGCCGAGGGCCGCGCTGACGGTGACCTGGAGCGCGCGGCGGAACAGCAGCGAGCCGGTGCTGACGCGGTGCACGCCGAGGCGGTCCATCCGGGCGTACTCGGTCCTGCCCGGCAGGTACAGGACGTTCAGCGGGACGTCCGTGGTGTCGAGGACGGCCCGGATGTCGGCGTCGTCCACGATGCCGGGGACGAAGATCCCGTCCGCGCCCGCCTCCGCGAAGGCGCGGGCCCGCAGCAGCGTCTCGTCCCGGTCGGCGGCGCCCAGCCAGAACGTGTCGGTTCGGGCGTTGAGGAACACCTGCGGCGCGGCCTCCTTCACCGCCGCTATGACGGCGGCCTGGTGGCCGACCGGCGCGAGGGTGCCGTCGGCCCGCCCGTCCTCCAGGTTGACCCCGGCGATCCCGAGCGAGGCCAGTTCGGTGACGAGGGCGGCGACGTCCGCGGCCCGGGTGGAGAACCCGCCCTCGATGTCCACCGTGACCGGCACGGGAAGGCGGGACAGGAGCCGGGCGAGCGCCAGCGTCTCCTCCCGCGTGCCCCCGGCCGCGTCGGTCTTGCCCGCCGCCGCGGCGACGCCGAGGCTGGTCGTCCCGATCGCGGGGAATCCGGCCCCGACCAGCGCCGCGCCGCTCGCGAAGTCCCACGCGTTGGGCAGGACCAGCGGATGATCACCGTGGTGCAGGTCGCGGAATCCCATGCCGCCGACTCTAGGGCGGCCTCGTTTCGACGCCGGCCGAAGCGTGCCGCGGGGCGCCGGGACGAGGCCGGGGCCTCAGGGGGAGCCGACCGGGCCGCCGCGCCACTCCGGCAGCGGGGCGCGGCCGGCCGCCACGTCGAAGGCGGCGCGGGCGAGGAGCCGGGTCGAGTCGAGCGTGGGCAGCGGCGAGACGTCGGGCGTCACCAGGAGGGGGATCTCCGTGCACACCAGCGCGACGGCGTCGCAGCCGCGCTCGGCGAGGCCCTCGATGACCCGCACGTACGCGCGGCGCGAGTCCTCGGTGAAGACGCCGTTGACCAGTTCCTCGAAGATGATCCTGTGCACGGTGTCCCGGCCGGCGGCGTCCGGGACCTCGGCGGCGATGCCGCGCGCCGCCAGCTCGCGCGGGTAGACCGGACCCTCCATCGTGTAGCGGGTGCCGAGGACGCCGACGCGCGTCCGGCCGTCGCGGGCGGCCCGGCCGGCGACGACCTGCGCGATGTGCAGGCCGGGCAGCGGCAGGTCGCCGCCGGGCCGTTCGAGGGCCAGGTGCGCGGTGTTGTCCGGGCACACGAAGAAGTCCGCGCCCGCCGCCGCCAGGCGCCGGACGCTCTCCGCGAGCGTCGCCCGGATCGGGTCGTGGTCCCCGGCCTCCCACGCGGGCATGCTCCGCGCGAGGGCGATGAGGTCGAGCGTCACGTCGGGATGGTCATCGGGCCCCAGCTCGCGGAAACCCTCCTGGCAGAAGGTCCGGAAGCACAGTGCGGCGCCTTCCGCGCTGTGGGCCAGTATGCCGAGGTGCCTCACGGCCGCTCCCCCCGTCGTGCCGAACGATCTTCCACCGAGATCATAGACGTGACGCCCGCTCATCTCCGCCGGCTCAGCTCGGGCGCTCCAGCGCGACCCGCGGGAGGCGCCTGGCCACCGGCCCCGGCAGCCACCAGGCCCACTTCCCGAGGAGCTGCATGATCGCCGGAACGATGAGGCAGCGGATCACCACGGCGTCCAGGAGGACGGCGACCGCGAGGCCCAGGCCGAACTGCTGCAGCATCCGGCCCGGACTCAGGATGAACGCCGCGAACACGACGATCATGATGGCGGCGGCCGCGGTGATGACCCGGCCGGTGGCGGCCAGGCCCTCCCGGACGGCGTGCGCGGGTTCCCCGGTGCGTTCCCACTCCTCGTGGATCCGGGACACCAGGAACACCTCGTAGTCCATGGAGAGCCCGAACACGATCGCGAAGATCATCACGGGGATGAACGCCTCGATCGGGCCGGGTTGCGCGCCGAACCGCCCGTCCTGGAAGACCAGGGTGATGGCGCCCAGGGCGGCGGCGATCGACAGCAGGTTGAGCACCGCCGCCTTGAGCGGGATCAGCACCGAGCGGAACACCACCATGAGCAGGATCGCGGAGAGGCCGACGACCACGGCGACGAACAGCGGCATCCGGTCCGAGACCGAGTCGGCGAAGTCCAGGGTGGCGGCGGTGGGGCCGCCGACCAGGTACTCCGCGCCGGTCCGCTCGGACAGGCCCGGGAGGACGTCGTCGCGCAGACCGTGCACGAGGTCGGCGGTGGCCTCGTCCTGCGGCGCGCTCGCGGGGAACGCGATCACGGTGTGCACCTTGCCGTCCTCCGACGGGAACGGCGGGGTCGTGGCCGCGATGCCCTCGGCCTGCTCCAGCGTCTGCTGGAGCCCGGTGGCCGGGCCCTCGGTGACGACCACCAGGGGACCGTTGAAACCGGGCCCGAACCCCTCCGCCAGCAGGTCGTACGCCTGCCGGCTGGTGGAGGCCGGCGCGTCGTTGCCCGCGTCGGCGAAGCCGAGCCGCATGTCGAGGGCGGGGGCCGCCAGGGCGAGCAGGGCCGCGGCGGCGACGAGCAGCGCGGGGACGGGCCGCCGCTGCACGGCCGTGGCGAGCCGCCGCCACCCGTCGTCGCCGGTCCGGCCCGGGCGCTTGAGGACGTTCCGCTGGATCCGCTTCCCGAACACCGCGAGCAGGGCGGGCAGCAGGGTCAGCGAAGCGGCCATGGTGACCAGCACCATCAGCGCCACGGCCAGGGCCACGCCCTGGAGCGAGCCGAGGCCGAGGACGACCAGCCCCATCAGCGCGATGATCACGGTGCAGCCGGCGAAGAAGACCGTCCGGCCGGCCACGTCCAGCGCGACGCGCGTGGCGGCCGCGGGCTCCGCGCCGTCCCGCAGTTCCTGGCGGTACCGGTAGAAGATCAGCAGTGCGTAGTCCACGCCGACGCCCAGCCCGATCAGCATCATGATCGGCGGGGTGAAGTCGGCGACGGTGAACACGTGCGAGGCGAGCCCGATCAGCCCGACCGCGGCGCCGACCGCGAACAGGGCGGTGACCAGGGGGACCGCCGCGGCGATGAGGGAGCCGAACAGCAGGACCAGGATGACCAGCGCGGCGAGCATCCCCGCGCCCTCGGCGCCTCCGCCGCCCTCCTCCTGCGCACCGCGCACGGGATCACCGCCGAGTTCGATCTGGAGGCCGTCCTGGGTCGCGCCCTGGGCGGTCTCGATGATCTCGGTGACGTGCTCGGCGGGCACGTCCTCGGCCGAGCCGTCGAGGGTGACGGTGGCGTAGCCGATGGTCCCGTCCGCGGAGAGGGAGCCGGGGCCCGGGGGCCGGACGTCGGCGACGCTCGGCAGCTCGCGCACCTTCGCCAGCATCCCGTCGATCGCGGCGCGGTCGCCGCCCAGCCCCTGGCGGTCCTTGAGGACGATCTGGACGGTGGCGCCCGCCTGGAGCGAGCCGTGCTCCTCCATGAGGTCGGCCGCGGCCTGGGAGTCGGTTCCCGGCAGCGAGAAGTCGTTGTGGTAGGCGGAACCGGCGGCCTGCGATCCGGCCGTGATCGCCACGACCGTCAGGGCCCACAGCAGGAGCGCGGCCCAGCGGTGGCGCTGCGACCAGGCGGCCGTGCGGCCGAAGACGCCGGTCCGGGCCGGTGCGGCCCCCGCGGAGCCCCCGCCGGAGGATTCTGTCTTCGCGGACATGCCGGTCAACCTCCCTGGCGGCCGCCGAGGCGGACGCCGATGACGGCGCCGAGCACGGCGCAGAGGACGGGCACGCCGATGAAGACGGCCAGCAGGGTGCCGGTGCCGTCCACGTCGAGCGTGTGGTCAAGGACGAAATGGGAGAAGGCGGCCACCGCCTCGGTGAGGACGAACCCCGCCGCCCCGCCGGCGAGGAAGCCGACGACGGCGCCGGTGGCCTGTCTGGACATTGCACTCATGCCGTCAGGTTCCGATCACGGCATGCCGTGCGGCATCGGCCTCCGGCGGGCACTTGCGGTACGCCGTGGGTTGCGGGGCCGCGGCCCGGCTACCCCGGCGGTTGCGGGTTGCCGGTCATCCAGCCCGGGTTCACCATGCCGGACTCGTAGGCCAGCACGACCAGCTGGGAGCGGTCCCGCACGTCCAGCTTGGACATGATGCGGCTGACATGCGTCTTCGCGGTGGCCGGGCTCAGCACGAGGCGGGCCGCGATCTCGTCGTTGCTGAGCCCGGCGGCGACCAGCGCCATGACCTCGCGCTCGCGGTCGGTGAGGGCCTTCAGGCGGGGGCCGGGCACGGGCGTCTCGACCCGCCCGGCGAACTCGGCGATCAGGCGGCGGGTGACCGACGGGGTGATCAGCGCGTCGCCCCGCGCCACGACCCGGACGGCGTGGATCAGCTCCTCCGGATCGGTGTCCTTGAGCAGGAACCCGGAGGCGCCGGCCCGGAGCGCCCCGTACACGTACTCGTCGAGGTCGAAGGTGGTCAGGATGACGACCCGGACGCCGTCCAGCCGCCGGTCGGCGGTGATCCGCCGGGTGGCCTCCAGCCCGTCCATGCCGGGCATCCGGATGTCCATCAGCGCCACGTCCGGGAGCAGTTCGCGGCACGCGGCGACGGCCTGCGCGCCGTCCGCGGCCTCACCGGCCACCGTGATGTCGTCCTCGTCGTCGAGGATGGACTTGAATCCCGCGCGCACCAGCCGCTGGTCGTCGGCCAGCAGAACCTTGATCATGCAGCTCCGTTCCCATGGGGCAGGCGGGCCCGGACGAGGAAGCCGCCGTCCGGCCCCGGACCCGCGGTCAGCTCGCCGCCCAGCGCGCGGGCGCGCTCCCGCATCCCGTGGACGCCGGACCCGGACGAGCCCGCGGCGGGGCCGCGCCCGTCGTCGGCGACCTCGATCAGGACGTCGCGCCGTCCCCGTGCGATGCGCACGGTGACCGTGCCGGCGGCGGCGTGCCGGACGACGTTGGTGAGCGATTCCTGGACGATGCGGTATGTCGCAAGCTCCACGCCGGTCGGGGGCGGCTCCCCGGCGCCGGTGATCTCGGTGCGGACCGTGAGCCCCGCCGCCCGCGCCGACTCGACGAGGTCGCCGATGCGGTCGATGCCCGGGACGGGCGCCGTCGGCGCGTCCTCGTCGTCCTCGCGCAGCACCCCGATCGTCGCGCGCAGGTCGCGCAGCGCGTCCCGGCTCGACTCCTTGATCGCCGCGAGGGCGGCCTCGGCCTGCGCCGGGTCCCGCTTGAACCGGTGCAGCGCCGTTCCGGCCTGGACGTTGATGAGCGAGATGTGGTGCCCGGCCACGTCGTGCAGCTCGCGGGCGATGCGCAGCCGCTCCTCGCCCGCAGCGCGCTGCTCGGCCTCGCGCAGGTAGACCCGGCGGCTGTGCCGGACCCAGCCCAGCGCCGCCATCGCCACGACCCACCCGGTCAGCATGAACAGGGCGACCCCGTTGACGTCGTCGTTGCCGGAGAGCGTCCCGGCGCCCGTCCCGATGACGATCAGCGCGGCCACGGCGATGGCGGCCTGCAGCCGCCCCTGTGCGGCGATCATGTACAGCGCCACGATCGGCGCGATCATCAGCGGGCCGTCGTGCTCGCTCGTGATGTAGTAGGCGCCGGTGGCCGCCACCGACACGAGCGCGGCCGCGAGGGGGAAGCGGCGGCTGAAGAACAGGGCCCCGCAGCCGATGGCGATCAGTACCCAGGTGAAGGCGGTGCGCGCCCAGGGCTCGTCCCCGGGGGCGAACACCGAGTTGAGGCTGCCGACGGACACCAGCAGCAGGACGCCGCCGGCCGCGGCCTTGTCCGTCAGCCGCCCGCGCACATCCGGCCCGCCACCCATGCGATCAGCCTAGACGGCCATCCGGCCAGGGCATTCCCCCGCACGTCGCGCTCGTTCCGGTGCCGCCCGCAACTTCTGGAGTACATCGGGCCGTCCGGTGGCGACCAGGGATGTAGGCCGGACCCCCTACGGTGTGGAAGGCAGGTGGAAACGAGGATCTGGAGGCGGCCCGTGGCGTGTCGGATCACTGAGCTCGTCCTCGACTGCCGCGATCCGGAGGCGCTCGCCGGGTTCTGGTGCGAGGTGCTGGGGTTCGTGGTGCTCGACCGGGAGGACGACGACATCGAGATCGGCCCCCGGGAAGGGGCCGGCGGGCCGCAGCCGACGCTCATCCTCAGCCGCAGCGACGACCCCCGGTCGGGCAAGCTCCCGCTGCACATCGACGTCAACCCCACCGACCGCGACCAGGACGCCGAACTCGAGCGGCTGCTGGCCGCCGGGGCGCGGCACGCCGACGTCGGGCAGACGGGCGAGGAGAGCTGGGTCGTCCTCGCCGACCCCGAGGGCAACGAGTTCTGCCTGCTCCGCACGCGCCTCGGGTGATCGGGCGACGTCCATCGCCGACACGGGGTGCTCCGGTTGGGAGGCGCCCCGGCGGCGTGAGCGCCGCCGGGGTCGCGACCGCCGTCAGGCGGGGGCGTGGCGGGTGAGGACGAGGCTGGAGTCCGGGAGGGTGCGGGACTCCAGCAGGCGGAGCGAGATCGGGGCCGGGCCCTGGAAGACGGGGGTTCCGGCGCCGAGGACGGCCGGGCCGATCATGAGGTGCAGTTCGTCCACCAGGCCGGCGGCCAGAAGGTCGTTCCACAGTGTGCGGCTGCCGAACATGAGGATCTCCTTGCCGGGGGCGTTCTTCAGTTCGGCGATGCGGGCGTGCGCGGCGGCCCGCTCGACGATCTCGGTGTTGCGCCAGGGCTCCGTCTGGCCGGGGGTGAGGGTGTCGGAGACGACGACCTTCTCTATGGCGCCGTTGAGACGGGAGATCTCGCGCTCCACGGGCGGCTGGGAGGTGTCGTCCGCGATGGGCGGCCAGTAGCTCTTGAGGCCCTCGTAGGTGTGGCGGCCCAGCAGGAGGGTGGCGGCGGCGCGGAGGCGCTCGGCGTTGTATCCGCTGAACCCCTCGTCGAAGGGGAGGGCCATGATGTCGTTGCCCGGGCCCTCGTAGTAGCCGTCGAGCGAGATGATGTTGGTGACGATCAGCTTGCGCATCGGTGCTCTTCCTCTCTGCGGTGCTTGCAAAGGGGGAGAGACAGGGGGCGCCGCGGATTCATCGGTCAGGAAGAGAATTCTTCCGGGAGGTCGAAGAGGCGGGGGAGCGTGGGGTCGAGGAAGCCGGAGATCTGGGTGATACGACCGTCCTGCAGGGTGAGGATGCTGATCGCACCTATGCGGAAGCGTCCGTCCGGCCCGGCTTGGTAGGAGGCGAAGGCGGGCTGGCCGTTGGCGCGGATCGGCACCAGCCGCCACGGCGTCTCGAAGACGCGCTCGACGAGGAAGCGCATGACGTCCTCGTGACCGTCGAACCAGGCGGGCAGCGGCGGCATGGTGAACCGGACGTCGTCGGCGAGCAGCGTGACGAGGGCGTCCACGTCGGCTCGTTCCCACGCGGTGACGAAGGCGTCGACCAGTTCGCGCTGCCCGTCCGGGCCGAGCGCGGACAGCTCGGTCTGCTGGGTGGCGCGCGGCACGCGTTCCCGGACGGCCTTGCGGGCGCGCTGCAGGGCGCTGTTGACCGCCGCCGGTGTGAGGTCCAGGAACGAGGCCACGTCGGCCGCGGGGAACTCCAGGACCTCACGGAGGATCAGCGCCGCGCGCTGGGTCGCGGGCAGGTGCTGGAGAGCGGCGACGAAGGCCAGTTCCACGCCCTCGCGGCGGGTGAAGGCGGCGGCCGGGCCGGGGGCGTCGGCCGGGACGTCGTCCGGCCAGGGCTCGAGCCAAACCGGCCCGGTGACCGGTTCGCCCAGGTCACCGGGGTCGCGGCGGGACGGGCCGAGGTCGGGGGACATGAGGCGGGGAGGGCGTTTCGATGACAGCCGGAGGCACGCGTTGGTGCTGATCCGGTACAGCCATGTGCGCAGCGAACTGCGTCCCTCGAATCCGCCCAGGCCGCGCCAGGCGGCGAGCAGCGACTCCTGGAGGGCGTCCTCCGCGTCCTGGAGGGAGCCGAGCATGCGATAGCAGTGCGCTTTCAGTTCGCCCCGGTACCCGGTGACCAGGGCATCGAACGCCGCCGTGTCACCCGCGCGGGCCTTCGCCAGGAGTTCGGCCTCGTCCACACGGGGAGCCTAGCCGCGGTTCAGCGCGCGGGCTGGAGAAGGCGGGCGCATCGGCGGCAGGCGCCGGGCCGAGCCGGCTGACCGGCCTTGGCGGCGCGTGCGATCTCCTGTGGCCGGCCGGCGCCGTTGTCGTGATCGTCCGCCCTGGCTCGACCACGGGACGGTGGCCGCGCGTCAGCCCTCGTAGGTGCGGACGAAGCGGGACAGGAGGCGCGCGAACTCGGCGCGCTCCTCGCCGGTCCAGTCGCCCATGGCCTTGGCGAAGTGCTCGTGGCGGGTGCGGCGGGTGGCGTCCACGACGGCCTGCCCGGCCGGGGTGAGCTCCAGGTGGATGCGGCGGCCGTCCTCCTGGGACGCGACCCGCCGGACGTAGCCGGACTTGACCGCCTCGGCCACGATGCGGCTGCCGCGCGACGCGTCCACGCCGAGGCGGGTGGCGACCAGGCCGACGCTCATCTCCTGGCCGTCGTGGTCGGGGCCCTCGTCGATGACGTCCACGACGTGCAGGACCTGGACGTCCACGGGGAGGTTGTGCTCGCGGACCGCCGCCTTGCCGAGCCGCTGCCGCGACATGCCGCGCCGCAGCTTGACCATGCTCCGCTCGACGACGTCGACCGCCGGGTCGCCCCCGGCCCGCTCGTGGCTCGCCTCGTCGCGCATGGCGACCAGTCTAGCTAGGTTGCATTGCACATATGCGTGCGCTTAGCATTCATCTGCTTGAAGCAGATAAATGTGAGGTGCACATGAACAAGGCGTTCGGGCCGACCGTGCCGATGAGCCGCCGGCACCGGCTGGCGGCGTTCGGCGGGCTGCTGCTCGCCGGGCTGATGTCCTCGCTGGACGCGACGGTCCTCGGCACCGCGCTGCCCACGATCGTCGGGGACCTCGGCGGTCTCGACCGCCTCGCGTGGGTGTCGACCGCGTACGTGCTGGCCACCAGCGTCACCGTCCCGCTGTCGGGGCGGCTGGGGGACCTGTTCGGGCGCCGGCCGATCCTGCTGATCGGGCTGCTGGGGTTCCTGGCGGGATCGGCGGCGTGCGGGGCGGCGCCGTCGATGGACTGGCTGATCGCGTTCCGCGTCGTCCAGGGCGCCGCCGCCGGGTGCCTGATGAGCTCGATGTTCGCGGTGACCGGCGACCTGTTCGAGCCGCGGGAGCGCGCGAAGTACCAGGGGTACTCGGCGCTGATCTTCGCGGTGTCCAGTGTCGCCGGGCCGCTGGTCGGCGGTTTCCTCACCGACCACGCGTCCTGGCGGTGGGTGTTCTACGTCAACCTGCCCCTCGGCCTGGCCGCCACCGCCACGACCGTGCTGTTCCTGCGGCTGCCCGCACCGCAGGGCAGGCCGCGGATCGACTACCTGGGGATCGTCCTGCTCGGCGCGGCCGTCACCTGCTTCACGCTGTTCACGAGCTGGGCCGGGACCCGCTACGCGTGGGACTCACCGGCCGCCACCGGGCTCGCGGCGGGTTCGGTGGCGCTGTTCGCGGCGTGGCTGCTCGCCGAGCGCACCGCCGCCGAGCCGGTCATCCCGCCGCGGCTGTTCCGCGACCGGTCGTTCGCGGTGGCGTGCGCCGTCGCGGCCGTGGGCGGCGCGACCGGCTTCGGGCTCGCCACCTACCTGCCGATGTTCTTCCAGGTCGTCGGGGGAGTGGGGGCGGCCGGCTCCGGCCTGCTCGTGCTGCCGATGATGGCCGGCCTCGTCGCCGCCGCCATGCTCGCCGGACGGCACATCTCCCGGACCGGCCGCTACCACCGGCTGCCCGCGGCGAGCATGGCGCTCAGCGCCGCCGGGGTCGGGCTGCTCGCGACGATGGACGCCGGAACCCACCCGTTCACAGCCGGCTGCTACATGGCGCTGCTCGGCTTCGGGGCCGGGCTGTCCCAGCAGGTCGTCATCCTCATCGCGCAGAACGCCGCGCCGCACCGCGACCTGGGCGCGGCGAGCTCGGGCGTCTTCGCGACCCGGATGCTCGGCACCGCCGCGGGCATGGCGGTGTTCGGCGGCATCGTGTCGAGCCGGTTCGCCGAAGAGATCGGACGCCGCGCCCCCGGCGGCCAGGTGCCCGCGTTCGACGACGCCGTCCGCCCCGAGGTCCTCGCCACCCTCCCCGGGCCCGTGCGGGACGGCGTCTCGGAGGCGTTCGCGGCGGCCTTCTCCGACCTGTTCCTCACCGCACTGCCCGTCCTCGCGGCGGGCCTCGCCGCGGCGCTGCTCCTACCGAACAGCCCTTTGACTCGCCGCATATAAGTCGCTGACGCCGGGAGCCGCGATGCCCGTAACGGCAGCACGTTGGAGCGCCGCCACGAGAAGACGACCCGACCTGTGCCACCTTGGCGGCTCGAAGTCCGACGCGGGGGTGCGTCCGGCTCGATTAACCACCGACGCGATGAGCGAACGCATCGCGCCGCCGTCCCCTGGGGAGTAGAACAGACCGGCGTCGGCGAGGGACTCACGCAAGGGAACGATGTCGGGAGCGATGACCGGCGTTCCACAAGCGGCCGCCTCCAGGCACGGTAGCCCTACCCCCTCGTTGAAAGAAGCGGTGACGAGGGCGCTCGCCCCCGTGTAGAGGGCCGCAAGCTCCACATCTGGCACCCGCCCGGTGAACACCACGCGTCCCGTCCCATGGTCGGCCAGCATCAGACCGACCTCGGGAAGAGTCTCCGCGTGGCCGCCGACGGCGACGAGGCGTAGTTCGGCGGGCAGCTCGTTCGTCCTGGTAAACAACTGCTCGACGAGCCACGGAAACCGCTTGTTCGCGTTCGCGAGGCCCACATAGAGCACGTAGGGTCCCGTCAGGGCGTACTTGGTCCTTACAGCCCGCACCGCTTCGGTAGTTGTCGGGTGAAAGACCGATGGGTCTACCGCTCCGGGTACGAGGGCGAGCCTGTGCACTGGAACATTCAGTAGTGATCTGACGTCAAGAGCCGTCGACCGAGAAACGACGGTTACCAGTGAGGCCCGCTCCACCAGCATCCTGTTCAACTTGGCAAAGTATTGGGTGAAGACATCGCCGCCGTCGTCCGTTTCGAAGCGAGTCGATAGTGTCTCCAGATCCAGTTTGAGCTTGATGAACTCGTTCCATCCGAACCGTCGAACAAAGGAATCATCGGTGTAGCTGAGTTCTGGATACTTCAGTCGCGTCAGATCATGAATGGTGAATACGAACGGTGTGGGAAGAAAGGGATCCGCAGTATAGTGCGTGGTGTAATAGAGATCTGGACGGACGGAGCACACGAGGTCCTGCAACCACGGAGAGACGCGAACGAAGCCCTCCGGCTCCGGGCAGATGAGCACCTCCGCTCCATAGGGAATTGAAGCCTGTCTGGCTCGCCGTTCCTGAAACTTCCAGGCAATCACGGTGAGACGCCATCCCATCGCCGCCATGACTGGGGCGGCTGCCTGTAACAGGGAAAGTCCATAACGCGAGACTCCGGTGTCATGATTCGATCGAATATCGAAGATCAGCTTCAGTGTCATTACGAATCCCATCTCGCGGCCGAAAGTTCGCGGAGCCACTCGGCCGTTTTCTGTGGATCGCTGTGGATCCGTCCCGGTATTCCGTGCTGCCGGGCGGCGGCGACGTTCCGCCCGAGGTCGTCGATGAAGATCGCCTGGTCGCCGACTCGTTGATCGGCCTCTAGAATGGCGCTGAAGAACTTCTCGCTCGGTTTGGTGTGACCTACCTCAAAGGAAAGGACAGCGGGTGCTTCGATGCCGCTCGTGAGAAGGCAAGCGGCCACGGATCGCCAATGCAGTGGATTGGTATTACTTGCAAGAAGCAGTCTTCCGCTCGCCACCAGCGGTCTGGCGGCATGTATGATCTCGGCAACCGGTGCACCAAGGACCGATTGCCAGGCCATGACGATGTCCTGATTAGAAAGACAGTTATCAGGAAAAAGGCTACTAACCGTATCAGTGAACTGCTGAACGGATACTGCACCGGTCTCGAAGTCAGCGATCACGCCGCATTCCTCGATGGCATCGGCGACCCACCGCCAACGGTGACCTGTCTTCTCGGCGAGAGATCTGTACTGTGCCGTGGGGCGGGTCCGTATGAGGACGTCTCCGACATCGAGGATCACCAGTCGTTCTGTCACTGACCGACCCTGCGGTAGACGCAAAGGATGTCTTTGGCATGGTCCTTCCAGGTGTAGCGGCCGGCCCATCGAGCGCGCATTTCCTTCTGAGATGAATCGTCAGGCGTCCGCAGGAGGCGATTGAGAAGGGTTGCGATCTCCTGAGTGGAGCCGGTTTTACAATAAAACGCGTGGTCGGCAAGTGTCTCGCGGAACACGTCGAGGTCGTGGACCACGACCCGAGTGCCCAGCGTCAGCGCTTCCAGCGGCGTGAACCCGAAGCCCTCGTCCTCCGCCAAATGTACGAGAGCGGAGGCGTTGCAATACAGCGCTGCCAGTGTGGCGTCGTCGATTTTGCCACGTAAGACGGCTGCATCGCCGAGTTGGGACCGGATCCATTTCGCATGGTAAGTTGCATCAGCGAAATCGCAACCAACGAAAACGCATGGGACACCTAGGTCGTGAGCACCGCTGGCGAGATAAGCCGCGCAGAGCTTTGGCAGGCCCTTATGCGAGCGTGCTTGGCCAACGTAGAGAAGATAGCGACCTGTCACACCTGCTACCGGAGAACGGTCGTCATCGTGGGACTCCAGATGGTCGACACCGTAGGGGGAGACAGTAAGGCCAGTGGTGGGCCCGACAAGCGAACGGAGTTGTTCGCCGACCGTTCGTGTCGGTACGATGACATCCTGTGCCTGAGAGCAGGCGAAGTCGAGCATCGCTCGGTAGAATTTCCGATGAGCGCTACCTGAGCCGGTAAGGTCGGCTTCTGACCCACGGTGTGAGGTCGTTATCGCGGTTGTTAGATCTTTGAGGTTCCTGAGACCTGCTACGCCAAAACGTTCCGCGAATTCATTATCCGAATAACAGAGCCAGGGGCGGGTGGCGCGAAACACGTCATGGATCGTGATCACCATTGGAACGTCGAGACTTTCGAGAGGGATCCGGTAGTCGAGAAGGTGAACCACATTGGCTTCGCACTCCTGCGCGGCCACCGCCAGTTCGGTTCCCTCGGCGCGGGTATATCGCGGAGTACCCGTTGGCTTGAGAACGGTGATCCGAACGTCTGGAGATGAGGTCCTGTAAAGAGCTTCTGTCAGTTGCCGAGTATACCTTCCGACCCCGTCAGAGCCTGCGACTCGTCCATCTATTAGAACTCTGATCATGCCGTACGGACCGCCCGTCTTCATGTGGACGTCGCACCCAACGCCACGCGGATGAGAACCACTGGACAACAAGCCCCATACCCGATCACTATGATGATGAAGGCATGCGTCTTACGTCTGTCGCGGCGAAACTGGCCTGTATCGGCCAGCGAAGCTCGCGTGGTGGCGCGGACAGCGGAAGGCGTCGGCCGTCCGGCCGCATGGGTGCCGCAGTGCTCGAAGCCTCGGGAAGGTGATCAACATGGACGCTCCCTCGAAGCGCTTCAAGATCCTCGGTGTGCTTTCGGTTCTCCTGGCGGCTGCCATAGGCCTGATTACCAACATGGTTACAAGTTCCTTCACATGGATCCTGGCGCTGAGTCTGGCTGGCCTGGTGGCGGCCACGGCCGCGCTGACGTGGATGGAGCGCGGCCGAGCGGTCGAACCGCGCGGGACCATCGTGACTCAGAGGGCGCAGAGCGGCGGCAGTATCCGTTCCGGAAGGATCACCGCGTCAAGCGGTGCAGAAGTTTCTGAAAAGGCAGAAAATGATGGTAGAATATCGCGTTCAAAGGTGCGTGCTGAAGGGGCAAAGATCGACAGGCACGCGGATGGGGGGTCGATAGAGAACCAGAACATCGACACGAGCTCGTAGCGGGGGGACGGTGGTTCACAGCACTGCGATTGTTGATCGCATCCAAGTCGTCACGGCCATGCACCGGCTCTGCACGAACGACACCACCCGTGCGCTCATGCTCTGGGGGGTCGGCGGTCAGGGCAAATCCACTATGCTCTCGTACTTTCAAGCAAGTATTGCCGGAGAGTACGACGCCTGCTGCGAGGTGATCGATCTCGAGCAACTTGTTGATCTCGGTGGTGGCGATTTACGAAACGAAGTCCACCTGGCCCAGCAGACTCTCAACATGGTGGCGAGATGTTTCGAAGCGTGGCATGGACGGCAGCTCACCGCCTACTGGCGCCTTGTGCAGGCGGCGAACAGGGAGATGCGCGAATTCATTCGCGCGACCCCTTCGTTTTCCATCGATCAGCGGGCGACCAGACACGGAAATATCTCCGACGTCGAAATTAACGTAGATGTCGGCGTTGGCCACCGGTACTCACTGTTGAAAAGTGAGCAGAGAGAAATGCTGACCGCAGGCTTGATGGTAGAAATCGAGAAAGCGGTTTCGGTGGCTGGTGCAGGGGCGCCGTCTTTTATTTGTTTCGACACGACCGAGCGATTGCATTTCCTTGACGGAAACATGTTGGACGGATCCGTTTCTCCGTTGATGTCCGGTAGCGTGTCTCATTGGCTCACGACAAGTCTGATCGCGGAACTTTCTCGTGCTTGGCCAGGTCTAAAGTTCGTCCTCGCCGGAAGAGAGGAGTTGGTTCTACCCTATGGCCTGAAGGTCGAGAGCATTGAGCTCACCGAGTGGGAGGAAGAGTATACGAGGGAGGTTTTGCGGGGACGAGGGATGGGTCCTGAAGTGGCGGCCCAAGTCCATTCCGTCGCCCTGGGACACCCATTGTGGACCAATGTGCTAGCAGATGTGCTGCCCTCGGCCGACACTCCCTTGAGTGAGGTCGGCGACCTGCTCGATCGCAGCTACCGTTCCGAGCCGCGCGCCAGCTGGGTGAGTCGCACACTGCTCGGACGTATCCCGAAGCGAGACAGGTCTCGGGTGATCGCGGCGGCGGTTGCTCGGAAGATCGAAAAACCCTTGCTCACTCGTTTGCTGGGGGAGAGGGGCGAGTTCGAGGACGACGGCTCGGCGTGGTACGAGCGAATCCGTGCATATTCGTTTGTGCAGTCCCGCCGCGGCGAAGGCGGCCGGTTCGAGGCCAGGATGCATCCGCTCATAAGAAGTGCCGTACTTTCCTTCGCTGCGGATGAGAGCCCCGATGCCCTCGGGCGACTCCATGCCTCCGCAGCGAATTTCTTCGATGACCGCGGCGATCCTCTCGAAGTACTCTACCATCGGATTTCGGTAGGTGATACGGACGCTATGCGCTCCTGGGAAGTCGAGGTCGATGCCGCGCTCTCGCGCTACGAGTTCGACAAGGCATTGCAACTTGTAGAAGTGGCGGATGCGGCCCACATCGGCGGTGGCCGTTCGATTGAGAAGGAGAGTCGCCGTCTAAGGGCCAAGGCGTTGATCGCCGGCGGCAGGATTGCGTTTTTCCAGCTGCGACTGGATGCGGCCGAGGAGCAGTTGCGGCGGGGCCACGCCTTGGCGGAGGCCTCCGGCGACAGTGGCCTGACGGGAGAAGCGCAACTCAGGCTGGCGGAGGTCGCCCACCGCAAGTTGGACCTGCCGCGTGCCTTCGCCGCTTCCGAAAAGGCGCGGCGAGGGTTCCAGGAGGCAGGCGATGAGCGGGGAGTTGCGGCCGTCCTGCATATGCAGGGCCACCTCCATCTCGCTCAGATGGACACCGAGCAGGCGCAGGAAGCCGCAAGCCGAAGTCTCGGAATCTACCAGTCGATGGACGACGAGTTGGGCCAGGCCCGGGCCTTGGAACTCCAGGCACACGTCAAGTGCGGCAGAGCGGAACTGGTCGCCGCGCTGGCCGATGTGTCGGAGGCGGCTGGTCTCTATGAAACCCATGGCGACCTCAGGGGCCTCGCCGCCGCGCACGGCATGGTGGCGGACCTCAGCCTGCTACTCGGCCGAATGGATGAGGCCGTGGCATCCGCATCACGGGCGCTGGAGATTTACGGTCAGACAGGCGAAGCATTTAAAGAGGCGGGAGCCGTTCATATCTTCGGCAGGATCAACCTCGCAAGGAGTCGACTTGAGGAGGCGGAAGCGGATGCCCAGAAAGAAATCGCCTTTCATCGGAAGACGACGAACAAGCTCGGACTCGGTAATGCTCTCCTCCTCCTAGGAGCCGTCAAGCTCGAAGGGGGATGCGTCGAAGAGGCAGCCGACCTTGCCGCTGAGGCCCAAAAGCTCTACCTCGAGGTCGAGAACCCGCTTGGTGAGGCTCACGCGCTGACGCTGCTCGCTCAAGTGGCTTTGAGTGAAGGCGATCCTGTGGTGGGCGCGGACCACGCGGGCCGCGCGCTCCGGCTCTACAGGCACATTGAAAATCCTCTAGGAGTAGGAGACTGCCTCACATTGCTGGCCGAAGCGCGGACGATTGAACGCAGATACGCGGAAGCGAAGTCGGCCTGCGACGACGCTTTAGAGATATTCGAGCGCCTACAGGCTCGCCCCGGGGTCGGACGCGCCGTCCTGACTCGAGGACGGATGTTCATGGCCTCGAATCGCCGGGCGGAGGCGACCGCGGACATCGCTCGGGCGCGAGGAGAATTTGGCCAGTGTGGTGACCAGCGACTCGTGGCGGAATGCGCGAGACTGCTGAACGAGATTCAGCATTCCGGCGGCTCTGCCGAACCGGGCTGACTTCCTTCCCCTGTTCGGACGGCGATACGGGGGAGGTGCCGTGCCACGGCTCACTCGTCGAGGGCGGCGTCGTGGACGAGGAGGGCTATCTGGACGCGGTTGTTCAGCTCCAGCTTCGTCAGCAGCCGCGACACGTACGCCTTGACCGTGGCGACACTGAGCGACAGCTCCTTGCCGATCTCGCCGTTGGTGCGGCCCTGGCCGACGAGCGCCGCCACGGCGCGCTCGCCGTCGCTCAGCCGGTCCAGCAGCTCCCGTGCCCGGGCCTGGCGCGGGTCGGCGCCGGAGCCGGCGACGTAGGACATCATCTTGCGCAGCACCGCCGGCGACATCATCGGCTCCCCGGCGGCGACCTCCCGGACCGCCCGGATGATGTCCGGCGGCGGGGTGTGCTTCAGCAGGAAGCCGCTCGCGCCCGCCCGCATCGCGCGCACGATGTGGTCGTCGGAGTCGAACGTCGTCAGGATGATGATCTCGGGCGGTTCGCGGCGGGAGCGCAGCAGCTCGGTCGCCGCGAGCCCGTCCAGCCGCGGCATCCGGATGTCCATCAGGACGACGTCGGGGCGGTGCTGGTTGACGGCGGCCACGACCTCCGCGCCGTCGGCGACATCCCCCACGATCTCCAGGTCGGCGGCGTTCGACAGCATCATGGACAGGCCGGCGCGGACGAGCGCGTCGTCGTCCACGATCAGCACCCGGATGGTGGGGGAGTCCATCCCGTCACCCTACGGCCTCGCGGGGCAGCAGGGCCTTCGCACCGGCTACGGCCGGTGCACCCGCCGCCCGCTGACCTCCCGCGCCGCCAGCCGGAACCAAGCCTCGCGCTCGCCGCCGGCCCACGGCTCGACCCGCGCGGCGGCCGCCTTCTCCTCGTCGCTCAGCGGGTGGACGCCGCCGCGCAGCAGGACGCTCCACCCCTTGCGGCTCGCCTCGTCGTACCGGTCGACCTCGAAGGCCGCCCTGACCTCGCCGCCGACCACGGACGTCAGCAGGCTGCGGTTCACCCGGCCCGAGACCGACGTGCGGAAGACCACCGCGTCCCCGTCGACGGCGTAGTTCACAGGGACCACCGTGGGTCCCTCCCCGTCGTCGAACGCCACGCGGCCGATGCCGCCCTCGCCGAGCAGCGCCATGCACTGGGCCCGGTCGAGTTCTTCGAGGTCGGGTGAGGACGAGGAGTTCGCTGCCATGCCGGTGACCCTTCCCTCCGTCCGGCGGGGACATGCGTGATCTTATGCGGTCCGGAGGGGGAGGCGGGCGCGCAACCGGAACCGGCCGTCGCCGGTGCGGCCGTGCTCCAGCGTGCCGCCCAGCAGCGCCACCCGCTCGGCGAGGCCGACGAGGCCCGCGCCCGACCCGGGCATCGCGAGGGCGGGCCGGTCCGCCGGCAGCGCGTTGACGATCTCGATGTCCAGGTCCGTCCCGGCGGCCAGGCGCACCTCGACACGGGCGCCGGGCGCGTGCTTGCGGGCGTTGGTCAGCCCTTCCTGGACGATCCGGTAGGCGTGCCGGCCCACCCGGGGCGGGACACGGTCCGGGTCCGGGACGCCGTCGTCCAGCGTGACGCGGCCGCCTGCGCGCCGCGACTCCTCGACGAGCGCGGACACGTCGGCCAGTGTCGGCTGCGGCCGTTCCGGGTCCGCGCCGGGCGTGTCGTCGCGCAGGACGCCGATCACCTCGCGCAGGTCCTCCATGGCGTCGTGCGCGCTCCGCCGGATGACCCCGGCGGCCTCGCGCTGGTCGTCCGGCATGTCCGGGCGGAACTCCAGCGCCCCGGCGTGCACCGCCAGCAGCGAGATCCGGTGCGCGAGGACGTCGTGCATCTCCCGGGCGATCCGCTCGCGTTCCAGGAGCCGGGCCTCCTCGACGCGCAGCCGCTGCTCGGTCTCGGCCGCGCGGGCCCGCTCCTTCAGCGACGCGATGAGCATCCGCCGGGACCGGACGAGCATCCCCGTCGTGACCGCCACCGCGTACAGCAGCGCGAACACGACCGCGCCCTCCAGGAAGTCCGGAGCCGACAGCAGCCGGAACATCCCGATGATCAGCGTCAGGCTCGTGGCGGCGACGGGCAGGGCGATCCGCCAGGGCCGGAGCATCGCCAGGGAGTACACGGCGACCGCGGCCGTGCCGAAGACCGTCGTCGCCGCCCACTGCAGGACGATCATCGTCACCGCGACGGCGACCGGGTGGCGGCGCCGCCACAGCAGCAGGACGCCGAGGGACACCGCGCCCGCCGCCAGCTCGAAGCGGACCGAGATCTCCTCCCCGGGGTAGGGCGGGTCCTCGATCGACGCCTGGAGCAGGAACAGCCCGAGCAGGCCGGCGGCCGCGGTGATCCCCGCGTCCCCGAGCCAGTCGCGCCACGATCGCCTGAGGTCCACGGGCCCAACGTTAGCCACGCCGCCCCGCCCCGGCATGCGTCCGCAGGTCGGCCACCGCATCGACTTTGGTCGCGAGTACCGGCGTCCGTCCCGGCGCCCGGTCACGGTGCGCTCCTCATTCCACGATTAACACAGTAGTATTTGTGAAAACGTGGTGGAGCGCACTGTGACCGGCGCCCGGTCTCGGTGCCGCCGCAGGGAGGGGATGTGCGGCATGGCGAGCGAACGCGAACGTTCCCGCCGGCGTGAGGTTCTGGACGTCCTGCGCGACGCCCGTGCCCCGCTCGGGGTCACCGACGTCGCGGAGCGGCTCGGCGTGCACGCCAACACCGCGCGCTTCCACCTGGACGCCCTGGCCGCCGACGGCGCGGTCGAGCGCACCGTCGAGCAGCCCTCCGGTCCCGGGCGCCCCCGCACCGTCTACGCCGCACGGCCCGGGATGGACCGCGGCGGCGCCCGCGGCTACCGGCTGCTCGCCCAGATCCTGCTCAGCCGCCTGGCGGCCGACGGTGCCGAGGGACGCGAGAACGCCGCGCAGGCGGGCCGCGAATGGGGCCGGTTCCTCGTCGACCGCCCGCCGCCGTTCCAGCGGCTGACCGAGGAGGAGGCGGCCGGCCGGCTGACCGCCCTCCTGGACGACCTGGACTTCGCCCCGAAGCCCTCCGGGGACGTCATCCGGCTGCGGCACTGCCCGTTCCTCGAACTGGCCGAGGAGTACGGGCCGCTCGTCTGCGACGTCCACCTGGGGCTCATGCAGGGGGCGCTCACCGAACTGGACGCGCCGGTCGAGGCGCACCGGCTGGAACCCTTCGCCGAACCCGGCGCCTGCCTCGCGCACCTGCGCCGCGGCTGAGGAACCGGCCCGTCAGGCCGGTTCCCGGCGGGTCGCCGGCTCAGCGGGTCTTGGCGACCGTGAGCAGGACGGCGGAGTCCTCCAGGGCCTCAAGGCTGTGCCGCGCGTCCGGGATGATGATGAGGTCGCCGGAGATCCCGTCCCAGGCGTGCTCCCCGCTCAGCAGCCGGACCCGCCCCTGCAGGACCATGAGCGTGGCCTCGCCGGGGTTCTCGTGCTCGGCCAGCGTCGTGCCCGAGGTCAGCGCGATCACGGTCTGGCGCAGGACGCGCTCGTGACCGCCGTAGACGGTGTCGGCGCTGCGCCCGGTGGAGCCGGCCGCGGCGCGCTTCAGCTGGTCACGTGCGTGTGCGTCCAACGAGAGCTTCTGCATGCCCCCAGTCTGCCAGTGATCTCACCGGCCGCACGCGGCGCGGGCCATATGAGAGGCGTCACGTCAGCGGGGCGCCGGTGACCGGCTCGCCGGTCGCGCTGCCCGCCAGCCAGTCCTCCCAGGACTTCGCCCACGGCGTCGGCCCGTTGCCGAACCGAAGCTTGCGGGACGTCCCCTCCACCTTGACGATGTCGCCCCGGTTGGAGAGGTCGTAGAACCACTTGGCGTTCCCCGGCGACATGTTGACGCACCCGTGGCTGACGTTCTCCTCGCCCTGCGAGGTGGTCGACCACGGCGCCGAGTGGACGAACACGCCGCTGTAGGTGAGGCGGACGTTCCACTTCGTCGGGATCCGGTACTCGCCCGGGTTTCCGGTGGTCGCCGAGTCCATGATGATGTTCTTCGCCTTCTCTTGGACGATCATCGTCCCGCTGTAGCTCTCGTAGCCGGGCTTGCCGAGGCTGACCTTGATGTTCTTCACGGTCTCACCGTTCTTCGTCACCGTCGCGCGGTGCCTGCGGGCGTCCACGGTGGTGATGTGCCGCTCGCCGACCGTGAAGCTCGCGGTGCGGTCCGCGACGCCGTACACGCCGTCGGCGATCTTCACGCCCGCGAGATGCGCGGTGACCTCCACCTTCTGCCCGGTCGGCCAGTACTCGCGCGGCCGGAACTGGACCTCCTTGTCGCTCATCCAGTACCAGGCGCCCTGGACCGGCTCCGACATCCGGACCTCCAGGGACTTCTCCACCGCGACCTTGCCGGCCTTCGTGCTCACCGGCCTGGACAGCAGCAGCTGGATCGGCATACCGACGCCGACCGTCTCGCCGTCCAGCGGCGACATGCCGCTCTCCAGCTTCCCCTGGGGCTTCAGCGTCGTGAAGGTGGAGGTCTCGGTGACCTCCTTGCCGTCGTCGCCGGCGCCCTTGGCGGTGACCGTGTACGTCGTGGACGGCCTCAGCGACCACGACGACTTCCACGACCCGCCGTCCTCCGCGAGCGTGCCCTCGGCCTTCTCGTTCTTCTTGCCGTAGGTGAGGGTGACGTCCGTCAGCCTGCCGTTGTCCGCCTTGACGGTGACGGGCTTCTCCGGCGCGACCTGCTCGGTGCCGGTCGCGGGCGTGATGGACAGCGTCACCGCGTCCGAGCCCTTGCCGTCGCCCCCGCCCGCTCCGCCGTCGCCGCCGGACGAGCAGCCGGCGACCGCGATGACCGCCGCCCCGATGACCGCCGCGATCCTCGTCCCGGTCCGACCAATGAGCACCTGCGAACTCCTCACGCTCGACACGGGCAACCCCATGGTCAGGTTATGCGCGGTTTTGCGGAAGGCAAGCGGGAGTGTCGGCACTCTTTCGGTTCTCCCATGGCGGAGCAGCGGTTCCGCCAAGTCGGGTCAGCGGTGCGGAAGCCCGGTCACGGCGCGGGGGAGTGCCCGGCCGGCAGGCGCGACGCCGCGGCGACGTCCAGCAGGAACAGCGTCCGCTCCCGGCCCCGGGCCGCCGCGACCGGCGCCGCCGCCGGATCCGCCCCCGACAGCCCGAGCCGGACGGCGCCGGCCTTCGACTCGCCCGCCGCCAGCACCCACACCTCCCGTGCGGCCCGCAGCACCGGGAACGTCAGCGAGATCCGCGTCGGCGGCGGCTTCGGGGCGTCGTGGACGGCCACCGCCGGGCGCCGCGTCTCGGCCACCGCCGGCAGCCCCGGGAACAGCGACGCCACGTGCGCGTCCGGGCCCACGCCCAGCATCAGCACGTCGAAGGAGGGGACGGCGAACGCCGACCTGGGCGCCCCTCCGGGGTGCGCGGCGAACAGCAGCTCGTCGGCGTACCGGGACGCCGCGGCCTCCGGGTCGGCGCCGTCCGGCCCGTCCGCGGCCGGCATCGGGTGCACCCGCGCCGGATCCAGCGGGACGTGGTCGAGCAGCGCCTCCCTGGCACCGGTCTCGTTGCGCTCCGGGTCCCCGGCGGGCAGGAACCGCTCGTCGCCCCACCACACGTCCAGGCGCCCCCAGTCGACCGCGTCGCGCGCCGCAGCGCCGCCCAGCGCGGCCAAGACCGCCGTGCCGGCGCCGCCGCCGGTCAGCACGACCGACGCCGCGCCCCGCGCCGCCTGGGCGTCCGCGATCCGGGTGACCAGCCGGGCCGCGGCCGCCTCGGCGAGCATGCCCTGGTCGCGGTGGAGGAGGACCTCGGGCACGCTCATGCCCCGTCCTCCCCGCCCGCCTCGCCGGCGTCCCGATTCGCGGCGTCCTCCGCGGCGGCCTGTTCCGCGGCCCGCTTGGCGGGACGCGTCCGCGCCGCCTCCGCCGTCGCCGACAGCGGGTCGCTCGCCACGCCCTCGTCCGTCCCGCCCGCGAGATCCTTCGCGAACCGGATGGCGGCCTCGTGGTACACCTCGTCGGGGTCGAGGCGCCGCAGCTCCTCGGCCAGCAGCTCGGCCACCGGCCGCCGCACCAGCGACACCTGCCGGTCCGGCTGGCCGGGCCGGGACAGCGTCGCGATCCGCCCGTCCGGGCGGTGGATCCGGATGTCGCCGCTCGTCGTGACGAGCCGGGCGCCGGTGAGGCCGGGGCCCTCGGAGACCGTCCGGCTGATCGGGACGCCCAGCCGGATCGACAGCCACGCCGCCAGCAGCTCCGCGCTCGGGCTGTCCGGCTCGGCCTCGACCTCCCCGGCGACGACCGCGTCGTGCTGCTGGTCCAGCGCGGCGGCCAGCAGCGACCGCCACGACGTCAGCCGCGTCCACGCGAAGTCGGTGTCGCCCGGCCGGTACCCCGCGGCGAGCTGCGCGAGGGTGCCGAGCCGGTCGCGGGCCGCGTAGGAGTCGGTCACCCGCCGCTGCGCCAGCGTCCCGAGCGGGTCCCTGCCCGGGACCTTCGGCACCTTGCCGCCCGGCCACCACGTCACCACGGGCGTGTCGGGCATCAGCAGCGGCACGACGACCGAGTCGGCGTGCTCGGCGAGCGGCCCGTACATGCGCAGCAGCACCGTCTCGCCCGGCCCGGTCTCGCCCATCCGGATCTCGGCGTCCAGCCGGGACGAGCCGCCCCGCGGGTCGCGCGAGATCACGGTCAGCACCCGGCAGGGGTGCTCGCGGGCGGCCTCCGTCGCCGCGCGCACCGCGTCGTACTGGGCCGACTCGTCCGTCACGATGATCAGCGTGAGTACCATGCCGACGGCGGGCCCGCCCATCAGGTGCCGCGACTGCGTCAGCGCGTCCTGGATCTTGCGGGTGGTGGTGCCGGTGAGGTCGATGTTCATCTACAGCCCCCGTTTCCTCTAGAGCCGCCGCCAGGCGCGCCCGTCGCGCGCCATCAGCTCGTCGGCGCAGACCGGGCCGTAGCCGCCGGACTTGTACTGGTCGAGCCCCCCGCGGCTCGCCCAGTACTCCTCGATCGGGTCGAGGATCTTCCAGGACAGCTCGACCTCCTCCTGGCGCGGGAACAGCGGCGGGTCGCCGATCAGCACGTCCAGCAGCAGCCGCTCGTACGCCTCGGGGGAGGTCTCGGTGAACGACTCGCCGTAGGCGAAGTCCATGTTGACGTCGCGGATCTCCATCGAGGTGCCCGGCACCTTCGAGCCGAACCGGACCGTGATGCCCTCGTCCGGCTGGACCCGCATGACCAGGGCGTTCTGCCCGAGCTCCTCGGTGTCGGTCTCGGAGAACGGCAGGTGCGGCGCCTTCTGGAACACCATCGCCACCTCCGTCACCCGGCGGCTCAGCCGCTTGCCGGTGCGCAGGTAGAACGGGACGCCGGCCCAGCGGCGGTTGTCGATCTGCAGCTTGACCGCGGCGTAGGTCTCGGTGCGGGACTCGGCGGGGATGCCGTCCTCGTCCAGGTAGCCGCGGACGTTCACGCCGCCCTGCCAGCCCGCCGCGTACTGCCCCCGCGCGGTGGCGGTGGCCATGTCGCCCGACACCCGCACCGAGGAGAGGATCTTGGCCTTCTCGGCGCGGACGGCCTCGGCGCTGAACGACGTGGGTTCCTCCATCGCCGTCAGCGCCAGCAGCTGCAGCAGGTGGTTCTGGATGACGTCGCGGGCCGCGCCGATCCCGTCGTAGTACCCGGCCCGGCCGCCGATGCCGATGTCCTCGGCCATCGTGATCTGCACGTGGTCGACGAACGACCGGTTCCAGATCGGCTCGAACATCGAGTTGGCGAACCGCATCGCCAGGATGTTCTGCACCGTCTCCTTGCCGAGGTAGTGGTCGATCCGGAAGATCGACTCCTCGGGGAAGACGCGGTGCACCGTGTCGTTCAGCTCCACCGCCGACTTCAGGTCGTGGCCGAACGGCTTCTCGATGACGACCCGGCGCCAGGAGTCGGGGGTGCGTTCGGCGAGGCCGCAGCGCTGCAGCTGCTCCACCACCTGCGGGAAGAACTTCGGCGGGATCGACAGGTAGAACGCGTAGTTCCCGCCCGTGCCGCGGGTGGCGTCCAGCTCCTTGACCGCCATCGTGAGCGCGTCGAACGCGCCCGGATCGTCGAACGTGCCGGGGACGAAGTGCATGCCCTCCGACAGGTGCGTCCAGACGTCCTCGCGGAACGGGGTCCGCGCGTGCTCCTTGACCGACTCGTGGGCGATCTCCCGGAAGTCCTGGTGGTCCCATTCGCGGCGGGCGAAGCCGACCAGGGAGAACCCGGGCGGCAGCAGCCCCCGGTTCGCCAGGTCGTAGATCGCCGGCAGCAGCTTCTTGCGGGACAGGTCGCCGGTCACGCCGAAGAGCACGAGCACGCACGGCCCGGCCACCCGGGGGAGGCGCTTATCCCGCGGGTCGCGGAGCGGGTTGGCTGGGTCGGTCACGTGGCCCCCTTCGATAGCGCGTGCTCCGGCGGCGCCGCCCGCGGCCGCACCGTCTCCGGTGCCGCGGCGCCCTGTGGTACTACCCCTTCAAGCATCCTGCCCTCTTGTCCTGGCGTGCCGTCCCGGTCCGCGCCGCCGGCAGCGGCTCGCGGGCGGTGATGGCCGTCTCCCCCGAGACGACGGCGGTGAACGTCACGGTCGGCGTGCCCCCGCCACCGCCCGCATCGCCTCGGTGAGCCTGCCCGCGCCCTCCACCGGGTCGCGCAGATGCAGCCGGATCACCGGCAGCCTGCGCTCGCGCAGCGCCCGCAGCTCGGCGAGGGCCCGCGCGAGCTGCAGCTGCGCCAGGCTGTACGGGCGGCCGGGGACGGGGTGGGTGGCGAGGACGTCACCCGGCGCGGGGTCGCCGGTGATGATGAGGAACGCGCCGTTGCCCGGCCCGTCCTTGTGCACCGGCCCCGTCGCGTGGGGGTATCCCGGGCCCGGCCCGTAGGCGACGGGACGCCCGGACGCGCGGGCCATCGACGGCGCGAGGTACCGGCCGGAGAAGTCGCCCGACAGATACGTCATGACCGACAGGTAACCGTCGTTGGGCACCGAGGCGACCAGCCCGCCGAGGACGGTCTGCAACTCCGCGCCGGGCGGCCACGGGAAGTCCGCGTGCACCTCGATGTCGTCCTCCACGTACACCGGCCGCTCCGCGGTGAGGGGCCCGCCGCCCGCCGTGCGCAGCATCGTCGCGGCGTCGTCCTCGGACTCCTGCACGACGGTGCTGCCCGCCTCGAACGGGTTCACGCCGAGCAGCCACCCGGCGACCGCCGTCGCGTACTCCCACAGCAGGAACTGCGCGCCGAGCGGCGCCCACACCGAGGTGTCGGACTCGTCCTGCGCCGCCGACCGCGGGTTGATCGACACCCCGTGCACGTCGGGGAAGTCGCCGCGCCCGCCCGGCGGCTCGAACGCCAGCACGCCGCGGCCCCGCTTGCCGGTGCCGACCGCGAGGAGCTGGGAGATCCAGCCGCTCAGCGCGCCCGGACCGCCGGGCTCGCGCAGCAGCACCTTGTCGCGGGCCAGCCCGCCCGGCCCCTGCTGCGCGCAGCCGCCGAGGACCGCGCCGAGCAGCAGGCCCGGGTTGTCCTCGTCCTTGCCGAGCGACGGCACCAGCGACGCCGCCTCCTCCAGCAGCCGTTCGGCGTCGGCCCCCGCCAGCACCGCCGGCACGAGCCCGTACGCCGACAGGGCCCCGTAGTGCCCGGGCAGGTAGGGGTCGGTGAGGCCGATCCGGTAGCCGCACTGCCGGGCGAAGTCGTGCAGCGGGCTCCCGTGGTCGGTGATGACCAGGAACCGGCCCGCGATCTCCCGCTCCGACAGGCCCCGCTCGCGGAACGCGGCCGCGAAGATCCGCCGGTAGGCGTCGCCCTCCAGGGACACGCCCGCCTTGCTGGACAGCACGACCAGCGTCCGGTCGAGCCGTTCCATCGCGAACGCGAGCGCCGCGGTGTCGCCGCCGTCGAGGACGGTCAGCTCACCCGTCGGCCGGTCGCCGGCGCCCCGCTCCGGCGCGTCGGCGGCGACCGCGGACGCGTGCGCCTCCATGATCGCCTGGGCGGCGAGGCTCTCCGCCCCGACGCCGATCAGCACGATGTGGTCGAGGCCCGAGTAGCGCGCCTCGGAGACCATGCCGTCCACCTGGTTCAGCAGCCCGCGGGAGGCGAACGGCAGGTCGAGCCAGCCCAGCCTGCTGTGGTCGACCGCGCGCCGCCCCCACAGCCGCGGGTCTTTGGCGGCGAGCGCGCCGGGGACGCCGCAGCCGACGAGGTAGTCCCTCGCCTGCAGCGCCGAGTCCAGCACGTCGCCGCGCGTCAATACGTCGAATCCGGACACCGATCCCTCCTGGCCCCCATCGTTTCAGGAGAGAATGGACATTGGCGACCTCTCCCTCGATCTTCTTCGCCCCGCGAACATCGCGTCAGGCGAGCGCCTCGGTGAGCTGGGCGAGCCCCTCCGCGCGGTCGCGCAGATGGATGCGGAAGGCGGGACCGCCCATGGACCGGACCACCCGCAGGTCGCCGAACGCCTGCGCGAGCTGGAGCTCCCCGAGGGAGTACGGCCGCCCCGGGACCGGGACGTCACCGGTGAAAGCGCCGGTGACCTGGAGGAACGCGCCGTTGCGCGGCCCGCCCTTGTGGTACTGGCCGGCCGTGTGCAGGTAGCGCGGCCCCCACCCGAACGTGACGGGTGCCGGATGCCTGCGGGCCTTGCCCGCCCGCGCCGCCAGCAGCGGCCGCAGCCCGGCCGCCGCCGCGTCGCCGCGGCGGTCCAGATAGGCCAGGACGGCGAGATAGCCGCCGTCCGGGACGCTCTCCAGCACGACCTCGAGCGCCTCGGTCAGGGTCTGCGCGCCCCGCAGCGCGTCCTCCGCGCCCGCGTGCACCTCCACCGCCCCGGAGACCAGCTCCGGCGGCCGCCGCACGACCGTCGGCGCGGTGCCCTCCTCCGAGCGCAGCAGCGCGGCGGTGCTGTCCGCCGACTGGCCGGTGTCCGGCTCGTCGAACGGGTCGACGCCCAGCACCCGGGCGGCCACGGCCGCCGCGTACTCCCACAGCAGGAACTGCGCGCCGAGCGGGCCCGCGACGGTCACGCCCGCCTCGCGCCCGGGGCCGGGCTCGTCCGGCCGGCTGCCCAGGATGACGCGGCGCAGGTCGCCGGTCAGCTCGAAGCCCGGCGCGTCGACGCTCTCCACCACGACCGGCAGCAGGCCCCTGCCGTCCTTGCCCAGCGCGCCGCCGACCAGCTGCTCCGCCCACCCGGCGAAGCCGTGCAGGCCCGAGCCGTGGTCGGCGATCACGAGCTTGTCGCGGGTGCCGAGCGCGGACGAGGCCAGCACCGCCCCCAGCGCCAGGGCCGGGTTGTCGTAGGGCTGCCGGAGCACCGCCATCAGCCGGGACGCCTCGTCGAGCAGCGCGTCCACGTCGACGCCCGCGAGCGCGGCCGGCACCAGCGCCCGCGCGCCGAGCGCGCCGAAGCGCCCGTCGACGTCGGGTTCGGCGGGCACGAGGCGGTGCCCCGCCTCCCCGGCGGCCTCCGCGAGCGCGGACCCCTCCTCCGCCACGACGACGAACCGGTGCGCCAGTTCGGCGCCGTCCAGCCCGGCCTCGGCGAACGCGCGGCCGAAGACGCGGTGCAGCGCCGCCGCCTCGACGCTCTCGCCCACCACGACCACGATGGTCCGGTGCAGGTCGCCGGCGAGGACGCCCGCGACCTCGTGCGGATCGGTGGTGTCGAGGACGATCAGCTCCGCGGGCGCGTCCCCGGACCGGAAGCAGGTCCGGAACATCGCCTCGGCGGCGACCGCGGCACCGCCCGCACCGGCGAGCACGACGCGGTCGAGGCCGCGGACGCGGGCCTCGCCGACCGGCCCGGCCAGCAGCTCCACCAGCGACCGCGAGGTCTCCGGCAGCTCCAGCCAGCCGAGGCGGCGGGCGGCGCGCGGGGCCGCGTCCGGGCCCCACAGCTTGGCGTTGCGCGACGCCAGCGAGCCCGGGACGCCGTCGGACACGAGCCGGTCGAGGACCGTCTCGCTCTCGTCGAGCACGGGGCCGCGGATGGTGACCGAGATCCCCCCGGCGGTCACCACCGAGGTCACGCGCCGGCCCTCTTGGACTCCAGCTCGCCGCGGATCGTGTCGAGCAGTTCCTTCCACGACACCGCGAACTTCTCGACGCCCTCCTCCTCCAGGACCCGCACGACGTCGTCGTAGTCGACGCCGGCGTCCTTCAGCGCCGCCATGTGGGCGCGGGCGTCGTCGTAGGTGCCCCGGACGGTGTCGCCGCGAAGCTGGCCGTGGTCGGCGACGGCCACCAGCGTCGCCTCCGGCATCGTGTTCACCGTGCCCGGCGCGACCAGCTCGTCCACGTAGAGGGTGTCGCTGAGGTCGGGGTCCTTCACGCCGGTGGAGGCCCACAGCGGACGCTGCGGACGGGCCCCGGCGTCCTTCAGCGCCTTCCACCGGTCGGTGCCGGACTTCTCCTCGTAGAGGGCGTAGGCGAGCCGAGCGTTGGCCAGGCCCGCCTTGGAGCGCAGCGCCCCGGCGTCGGCGGAGCCGATCTTGTCGAGCCGCTTGTCGATCTCGGTGTCGACCCGGCTGACGAAGAACGACGCCACCGAGGCGATCTTCGAGAGGTCGCGGCCGGCGGCGCGGGCCCGCTCCAGCCCCTCGAAGTACGCGTCGATGACCTTCCCGTAGCGCTCCAGCGAGAAGATCAGCGTCACGTTCACGCTGATGCCCTCGGCCAGCGCCTCGGTGATCGCCGGCAGGCCCTCCTCCGTCGCGGGGATCTTGATGAACAGGTTCGGCCGGTCGACCAGCCACCACAGCGCGCGGGCCTCGGCGACGGTCCGGCGGGTGTCGCGGGCGACCCGCGGGTCGACCTCGATCGAGACGCGGCCGTCCAGCCCGTCCGTGCGGTCGAACACCGGGCGCAGCACGTCGCAGCCCCAGCGGATGTCGTAGGTGGTGATCGCGCGGGACGCCTCCTCGACGTCCACCCCGCGGACCGCGAGGTCGCGGACCTGGTCGTCGTAGGCGGTGCCCTGGCTCAGCGCCTTGGCGAAGATCGTCGGGTTGGACGTGACGCCCACCACGTGCCTGTCCTTGACGAGCTCCGCGAGGTTGCCCGTCCGCAGCCGCTCGCGGCTGATGTCGTCCAGCCAGGTCGAGACGCCCTCGTCCGACAGCCGCTTCAGGATCTCACTCATCGTCTTCTCCTCGTCGCGTCTTCAGTTGCCGGTGGTCTCGCCGCGCCCGGCGTGCCGGACACCGGCCTTGATCAGGCTGGCCTTGGCCGCCGCGACGACCCGCTCGGCGGTGATGCCGAACTGCAGGAACAGCGTCTTGTAATCGGCGGACGCGCCGAAGTGCTCCAGGCTGACCGACTCGCCGGCGTCGCCGACGTAGCCGCGCCAGCCGAGCGCGATCCCGGCCTCCACCGACACGCGGGCGTGCACCCCGGGCGGCAGGACCTCCTGCCGGTAGGCGTCGGACTGCTCCTCGAACCACTCGACGCACGGCATCGACACGACGCGGGTCGGGGTCCCCTCGGCCTGCAGCGACGTCCGCGCCTCCAGGGCGAGCTGGACCTCGCTGCCGGTCGCGATGAGGATCACGTCGGGCCGGCCGCCGTCGGCGTCCGCCAGCACGTAGCCGCCCTTGGCGACGCCCTCCGCGGACGCCAGTTCGCCGCCGCGCTCCAGCGTCGGCAGCTTCTGCCGGGTCAGCGCGAGGCCGGCGGGGCGGTCGGTGTGCCGCAGGATGGTCCGCCAGGCGACCGCGGTCTCGTTGGCGTCCGCCGGCCGGACGACGTCCAGCCCGGGTATCGCGCGCAGTGACCACAGGTGCTCGACGGGCTGGTGCGTCGGGCCGTCCTCGCCGAGGCCGATCGAGTCGTGCGTCCACACGAACGTGACCGGCAGCTTCATCAGCGCCGCCAGCCGGACGGCCGGGCGCATGTAGTCGCTGAAGACCAGGAACGTGCCGCCGTACGGGCGGGTGCCGCCGTGCAGGGCGATGCCGTTGCAGATCGCGCCCATCGCGTGCTCGCGGACGCCGAAGTGCAGCGTGCGGCCGTAGCGGTGGCCGGGGAACTCCTTGGTCTGGAACTCCTCGGGGACGAACGACGGCTCGCCCTTCATCGTCGTGTTGTTGCTGTCGGCCAGGTCCGCCGAGCCGCCCCACAGCTCGGGCAGCACCGGCGCCAGCGCCGCCAGGACGTCACCGGACGCCTTGCGGGTCGCGACGTCGGAGCCGGCCTCGAACTCGGGCAGCGCGCTCTCCCAGCCGGACGGCAGCTCGCGGGCCGCGATCCGGTCGTACTCGGCCGCCCGCCCGGGGTTCGCCTCGCGCCACGCGCCGAACGAGCCGTTCCACGCGGCGTGGTCGGCGCGGCCGCGCTCGGTCACCTTGCGGGCGTGCGCCAGGACGTCGTCCGGGACGTGGAACGGCTCGGCCGGGTCCATGCCGAGGATCCGCTTGGTCGCGGCGACCTCGTCCGCGCCGAGCGCGGAGCCGTGGATCTTGCCGGTGTTCTTCTTGTTCGGCGCCGGCCAGCCGATGATCGTGCGCAGCGCGATGAACGACGGGCGGGACGTCTCGGCCCGGGCCGCCGTGTACGCCGCGGCGAGCGCGGCGACGTTCTCCTCGTAGTCGCCGTTCTCCGTCCAGTCGACGTGGTGGACGTCCCAGCCGTAGGCGGCGTAGCGGGCCCGGACGTCCTCCGACAGCGCGATCGCGGTGTCGTCCTCGATGGAGATGTGGTTGTCGTCGTAGAGCACGATCAGGTTGCCGAGCCGCTGGTGGCCGGCCAGCGCGCTCGCCTCGTGGCTGATGCCCTCCTGGATGTCACCGTCGGACGTGAACGCCCAGACGGTGTGGTCGAAGGGGGACTCGCCCTGCGGCGCGTCGGGGTCGAACAGGCCGCGCTCGCGGCGGGCCGCCATCGCCATGCCGACCGCGTTCGCGAGGCCCTGCCCGAGCGGGCCCGTGGTCGTCTCCACGCCGGCCGTGTGCCCGTGCTCGGGGTGGCCGGGGGTGAGGCTGTCCCACTTGCGCAGCGCCTTCAGGTCGTCCAGCGTCATCGGGTAGCCCGACAGGTAGAGCTGGATGTAGAGGGTCAGGCTGGAGTGCCCGCAGGAGAGCACGAACCTGTCCCGGCCGGGCCAGTGCGGGTCCGTCGGGTCGTGCCGGAGGAACCGCTGGAACAGCAGGTAGGCGGCGGGCGCGAGGCTCATCGCCGTCCCTGGGTGCCCGGAGCCCGCTTCCTCGACCGCGTCCATGGCGAGCGCGCGGACGACGTCCACCGCCCGCCGATCCTGCCCGGACCACTCAAACGTGCTGTTGTCCCTGCTCACGGAACGCCAGGCTCCTCTCGAACCGGTAGTACTGAACCACTTTGTCGTGCCGCACGCCCGGCGCGCGGCACCCCGCGGGCCGGGCCCGCCCGCCGCGCGACCGGCCTGCCCGCCGGCCCCGTGCGCCGGCCGCGTCCCGCGGCCGGCGAAGCCGCGCCGCGCCCTGAGCGAGCCTATCGCGGGGGATGGCCGCCGCAGGCGGCCGCGAAACGCGGCCACGAGGCGCCGCCTCTCCGGCACCCGCGTCCCCGCCTGGGGGGTCCCGGCCGCCGGGGGCCGCACCGCTCATGCACCCTTGCCCGTGGGCATACGGGACTAACCCCCCGCACGGGTGATCTCGTGGGTGATCCGGTGACCCGGTGCACGCCCCCCGGAGGGGTCGGACTACAGTGATTGCGCGGTTGACGACACGGCCGCGGCAGCAAGACGCAAGCCGAAGTTGCACCACGCCGAGGCCGGCCCGGATCGCGGGGGCGCCGCCGAGGTGGTACGCGATTTCTCATTCCTAGTCAACGTGGACCCGATTGTGACGGTGCTCAGTAACAAGCGCGGGGTCGAGGTCGAACTCGACGATCTCGGCGGCGAGGGTCCGGGGGCGCCCTTCGCGGCCCTCGTGCCGGTGCCCGCGGCGCAGGCCGCCGCCCCCAGGACGATCGGCGCGAGCGTGCGGGCCTATGTGGCGCTGACCAAGCCGCGCGTCATCGAACTGCTCCTGATCACCACCATCCCGGTGATGTTCCTGGCGGCCGGGGGAGTGCCCCCGCTGTCCACCGTGCTGCTGACGCTGGCGTTCGGGACCATGTCCGCCGGCGCCGCCAACGCGATCAACTGCTACATCGACCGCGACATCGACGCCAAGATGCGCCGCACCCGGCGGCGCCCGCTGGCCCGCCACCAGGTCACCCCCGCCCGCGCGCTGATCTTCGGGATCACGCTGGCGGTGCTGTCCACGGCGGGGTTCCTGCTCACCGTCAACCCGGTCGCCGCGGCCGGGTCGCTGTTCGCGATCCTGTTCTACGTCTTCGTGTACTCGCTGCTGCTCAAGCGGCGCACGTCGCAGAACGTGGTGTGGGGCGGCATCGCCGGCTGCATGCCCGTCCTCATCGGCTGGGCCGCGGTCACCGGCGAGCTCGCCTGGGCCCCGCTCGTCCTTTTCGGCGTCGTGTTCCTGTGGACGCCGCCGCACACCTGGACGCTCGCGATGCGCTACCGCGAGGACTACGCGGTCGCCAAGGTCCCGATGCTGCCGGTCGTCGCCGGCGAGCGGCGCGTCGTCACCGAGAGCCTCCTCTACACCTACGCGACCGTGGCCTGCTCGCTGCTGCTGTGGCCGGTCGCGGGCATGGGCCCGGTGTACGGCGCCGTCGCGGTCGTCCTCGGCATGGTCTTCGTCGCCGAGGGGCACCGGCTGCTGCGGGCCGTCCGCGCCGGGGTGACCGGCGTCCATCTCCGGCCGATGCGGTTCTTCCACCTCTCCAACGTCTACCTGGCGCTGCTGTTCACCGCCGTGGCCGTCGACCCGCTGCTGTTCTGACGCGGCACGCTCGGACGGCGCCCGCGAGCGTAACGCGATCATCCCCTGGCGGCGGCTTAGCACTTCGCGCTACCGGCCGTTACGCTTCGCGGCATGGCGCGTGTTGACCCCAAGGCGGTGCTGGAGGGGCGGATCCCGGGCAGGCCCCCCGTCGCCCTCATCGCCGGCATGACCGTGTCGGGGCTGTGCGCCGCGATCGCGCTCGGCATCACCGCCCTGTACGGGGGCCCGGGGTTCTGGGTCGGCGCGCTGCTCGCCATCGTCCCGATCCCGGTGCTGATCGCGCTCGCGCTCACCCTGGACCGGCTGGAGCCCGAACCGCCGCGCGCCCTGGCGTTCTCGTTCATGTGGGGGGCGGGCGTCGCCGTCCTCGGCGCCCTGGTGCTGAACACCGCCGGCCTGCTGTACGTCACCGTTCCGATCTTCGGCGAGAGCGAGGGCCACGTCGTCAGCGCCACCTTCGGCGCCCCCGTCATCGAGGAGACGCTGAAGGGCGCGGCCCTGTTCGTCATGCTCTGGGTCCGCCGCAACGAGATCGACGGCTTCGCCGACGGGATCGTCTACGCCGCCATGGTCGGTCTCGGCTTCGCGATGATGGAGAACATCACCTACTACATGCGGGCGTACGAGGAGGGCGGCACGGAGCAGCTCGGGGCCGTGTTCATCCTGCGCGGCCTGATCATGCCGCTCAGCCATCCGCTGTTCACCGCGATGACCGGCCTCGGCGTCGCCTACGCCGCCACGCACCGGCGGGGCCAGCTCATCGCGCCGCTGGCCGGGCTGCTGGGCGCGATCGTCCTGCACGGCCTGTGGAACGGCGCGGCCACGGTCGGCGGGCTCGGCGGCCTCGCCGTCGTCTACGTGCTGGACTTCTGCATCCTGGTCGCCCTGGTCGCCATCGTCTTCTTCGAGCGCCGGGGCACCGTGCGCCGCATCGAGATCTACCTGCCGGTGTACGCCGCGACGGGACTGGTGACGCCGCAGGACATCCGGATGCTGCGCTCCCTCCCGGCGCGCCGCGCCGCCCGCCGCTGGGCCCGCCTCGCCGGCGGCCCGGTGGCCGGCCAGGCCATGGCGGACTACCAGCTCGCGGCGACGGAGCTGGTGCTACTGCACAAGCGCGCCGACCGCGGCGTCGCCGACCGGAACTGGTTCGTGACCCGCCGCGACGCGCTGCTCAGCCTGATGGGGCTGTCGAGGCAGGCGTTCCTGCGCACCCAGGCGGGCACCGGGGCGCGGCGGGCGGGGGTCCCGCCGTGGGCCGGGCAAGGCCGGTCCGGGTTCCTGCCGCCCCGGCCACCGGATCCCCCCGGCCCCTACGCGGGGTGACCGGGGGCCGGATCACGGTCACCCCGGCCCGGCCATACGATTGGTCCCGTGGCAGAGCGATCGTCCTCCAACCTCCCGTCCCGGGCGTGGAACGCCGTGTGGCGCCCGACCCCCGGGTCGCTGCGGCTGATCGCGCTGCTCGGCGTCATCGGCAACGTGCTGATCGTCGTCAGCGGCGGCGCCGTCCGCGTCACCAAGTCCGGGCTCGGCTGCCCCGACTGGCCCCGCTGCTCCGGCGACAGCCTCGTCCCCACCCACAACCCCGAGCACCACGTGCTGAACATGTCGATCGAGTTCGGCAACCGGCTGATCACCTTCGTCGTGCTGGCCGCCGGGCTGCTGGTGTTCATCGCGGCGCTGCGGCTGCGGCCCCGCCGCAGGGAGCTCGTCTGGTGGGCGCTGGCGCAGCCGATGAGCGTCGTCGCGCAGGCGATCATCGGCGGGATCGTGGTGCTGACGAAGCTGCATCCGACGGCCGTCTCCCTGCACTTCCTCGTCTCGCCCGCGCTGCTGGTCTTCTGCGTGGCCCTGTGGATCCGCGCCGGTGAGGGCGACGCCCCGCCCCGGCCGCTCGCCGGCCCGTGGACGCGCCGCCTGACCGCCGCGCTCCTGGTGTCGTGCGCCGCCGTGCTCGTCGCCGGGACCGTCGTCACCGGCACCGGCCCCCACGCGGGGGACGCCGACTCCCGCCGGTACGGCTTCGACATCACCGACGTCGCCCGCGTCCACAGCACGCTGGCCTGGGTGACCACCGCCCTGACGGTGCTCGTCATCATCGCCCTGTACCGCACGGGCGCCCCCGCGGCCGCCCGCCGCCGCGCGCACGAGCTGGCCGCCCTCATCGCCTTCCAGGGCGTCGTCGGCTACGTCCAGTACTTCCTCGGCGTCCCCGAGGGCCTCGTGCTGCTGCACATGCTCGGGTCGGTGCTGATGTGGATCGCGGCCTTCCGCCTGTTCTTCGCCCTCCGCGACCGCGGGGAGGCCCCCGCCGCCGCGCCACCCGTCACCGAGGCGCCCTCCGCGCAGAGCCAGGCCCAGAGCCCTCAGCCCGCGTGACCGCGCCGGGCGCCACCCGGACGCGGCGTCCGGCGCCGGGCCGAATCCCGCGGAGGCGCGTCAGGGCTTGCGGAGGAAGGCGCGGAGGCGGTCCAGCGGCCAGGTGTTGATGACGTCGTCGGGCGTCAGCCAGCCGCGCTGCGCGGTGCCGACGCCGTAGCGGATGTTGCGGTGGTGGCCGACCGAGTGGGCGTCGGTGTCGACGGAGAACCTCACCCCGAACCGCTTGGCGCGGCGGATCAGGTCGGCGGGCAGGTCCAGCCGGTCGGGGAAGGAGTCGACCTCCATGGCGGTGCCGGTGCGGGCGGCGCAGCGGAACACCTCGTCCCAGTCGGCGTCGACGGGGGAGCGGCGGCCGATGCTGCGGGCGGTCGGGTGGCCGATCACATGGACGTGCGGGTTCTCGCAGGCGCGGACGAGGCGCCGGGTCATGGCGTCCCGGTCCTGGGTGAAGTGCGAGTGGACCGAGGCGACGCAGATGTCGAAGCCGGCCAGGAAATCGGCGTCCCAGTCGACCCCGCCGTCCGGGTCGATGTTCAGCTCGGTGCCGTGGAGGAGCCTCATGCCGGGGTACTCGGCCTGGAGTTCGGCGACCCGCCGCCGCTGGGCGAGCATCTTCTCGTCCGTCATCCGCTGCATGAACAGGTTGGGAGCGTGGTCGGTGATCGCGTAGTACTCCAGGCCGCGGGCGTGCGCGGCGGCGACCATGTCCTCCAGGGAGGCGATGCCGTCGGTGAGGTCGGTGTGGCTGTGCAGGTCGCCGCGCAGGTCCTCCACGGTGACCAGGTGGGGCAGCTCGCCCTTCAGGGCCGCCTCGATCTCGCCCGTGTCCTCGCGGAGCGCCTGGTGGATCCAGGGGAGGCCGAGCCGCTCGTAGACCTCCTCCTCGGTCTCGGACACGATCAGCTCGTCCGACTCGGCGTGGAACAGCCCGTACTCGGACAGCTTGAAGCCCGCCTTCACGGCGATCTCCCGGGTGCGGATGTTGTGCGCCTGCGACCCGGTGAAGTACTGCAGCGCGGCGCCCCACGCCTCGGGCGGGACGACGCGCAGGTCGACCTGCAGGCCCTTGGCGGTGCGGACGGAGGTCTTCTTCTCGCCGCCCGCGACGACCTCGGCGACGAGCGGCAGCGCGGTGAACGCCGCCATCACCGGCCGCGGGTCGCGGGACGCCGCGAGGACGTCCACGTCGCCGATCGTCTCCCGCATCCGGCGCAGGGAGCCCGCGTGCTCGCAGCGCTCCACCTGCGGCAGCGCGGACAGCGCCGCGACGATCTCGTCGGCCACGCCGGCGGCGGCGTCGACCAGTACCCGCTCACCGGAACTGCGCAGCAGCTCGATGCCGTGGAGGATGTTCTCCTCCGTCTTCGGGCCGAACCCCTTGAGGCCGCGCAGGCGGCCGTCGCGGATGGCGGTGGCCAGCTCGTCCACCGAGGAGACGCCCAGCTCCTCGTACACGGTGAGGGCCTTCTTCGGGCCGAGGGTCGGGATGGCCGTCAGTGCCCTGACCCCGGCGGGGATCCGGGTGCGCAGCTCCTCCACCTGCCGGATGGTGCCGGTGGTGGTGTAGTCGAGCACCTTCCTGGCGATCGCCTCGCCCACCGTGGGGATCGTGCGCAGCCCGGCCAGGTCCATGCCGGAGATGTCGTCGGGATGCCCGGCGATGGCCCGCGCGGCCTTCTCGTACGCCCTGATCTTGAAGGCGTCGCCCCCGGTGATCGAGAGGAGGTCGGCCAGTTCCTGGATGAGGTCAGCGGCCTCGTCGTTCGCCCGTGCCATGCCCCGAGTCTAGGAGCCGGCACCGACGTTCCCCGTGCCCGGCGGCGCCGGGTCCGGGGCTCAGCGCAGCGGGGCGAGGGGGCCGCCCGGATTGTCCATCCGGGCGCGCAGGACCTCGTCGGCGATCGCGGACACCTCGTCCTGGTGGAGGCGCCGGTAGCCGTCCGCGGTCACCACCGCGATCGTCGGGTAGATGCGCCGGGCCGCATCGGGCCCGCCGGTGGCGGCGTCGTCGTCGGCCGCGTCGTAGAGGGCCTGCACGCAGACGGTCGCGGCGTCCTCCTCGGAGAGGTCGCGCCGGTAGAGCTTCTTCAGCGCGCCCGTCGCGTAGGGGGAGCCCGATCCGTCCGCGTGGAAGTCGCGGGCCTCCTGCGGTGCCCCGGTGATGTCGTAGGTGTAGATCCGGCCCTCGCCCGTGTCGGGGTCGTACCCGGCGAACAGCGGGACGACCGCGAGCCCCTGCAGCGCCTGCGCGAGGTTCGCCTGGACGACGGCGCCGAGGCGGCGGGCCTTGCCCGGAAGCGACAGCGGGACCGTCTCCATCTTCTCGTAGTGCTCCAGCTCCACCTGGAACAGCCGGACCATCTCCAGCGCGAGCCCGACCGTCCCGGCGAACGCGACCGCGGAGTACTCGTCGCCGCGCTGCACCTTGTCCAGCTCCCGGTAGGCGATGCGGTTGCCCTGGGTGGCGCGCCGGTCACCGGCCATCATGACGCCGCCCGGGAACGTCAGCGCCAGGACGGTGGTGCCGTGCGGCAGGTCGGGGACGTCCCCGTCCGGCACGCGGTTGACGGGCAGCAGCTCCGGCGAGTGGAGGCGCAGGAGGTCCACGAACGACGCGGGCCCCGCCTCGAAGAACTCGGGCGGTATCCCCTGGTCCTGGCTCCGGCCGATCACGGCGGCTCCTCTCCGTTCGTCCTGACGATCTCGCGGTCCCGATCCTTCCACGCTGCCACACGCCCTGCCACTCGTGGCCGGCGCTCAGGCTTCCGGGGCCTCCGGCGGGTTCCGCTGCCCCCGGGTGACACCCACGCAGGCCATGACGACGCAGCAGACGGCGACCCACTGGCGGAAGGTGAGGAACTCGCCGAGCAGCAGCATCCCCACCAGCGCGGCGGCGGCGGGCTCCAGGCTCATCAGGATCCCGAACACGCGGGCGGGCATGCGCCGCAGCGCCTCCAGCTCCAGCGAGTACGGGATGACCGACGACAGCAACCCGACGCCCACGCCGATCAGCAGGAGCTCGGGGTCCAGCAGCGCGGCCCCGGCGGAGGCCGCCCCCGCGGGCAGCACGACCGCCGTCCCGACGATGCTGGCGAACGCGAGGCCGGTGGTCCCGGAGAACCGCTTGCCGGTGGCGGCGGTGAGCAGGATGTAGGCGGCCCAGCACACCCCGGCGAGCAGCGCGAACGCGACGCCCACCGGGTCCAGTCCTTCGGTGCCGCCCCTGGCCAGCAGTACGACGCCCGCCCCGGCCAGTACCACCCACAGCGCGTCCCGCGGGCGCCGCGACGCGACGAAGGCCACCGTCAGCGGCCCCAGGAACTCGATCGTGACCGCCGCGCCCAGCGGGATCCGCGCGAACGACTGGTAGATGGACACGTTCATCAGCGCCAGCGCCAGCCCGAAGCCGGCGGCGACGGCGAGGCTGGACCTGGAATGGTCGCGCAGGACGGTTCGCAGCGCCCTGCGGGCCAGGAAGCCCAGCACGATCGCCGACGTCAGCAGCCGCATCGACACGACGGCGCTCGGCGGCAGCCGGTCGAACAGGTGCTTGGCGAGACCGGCGCCGACCTGGACGGAGATGATGCCGAGCACGACCAGCGCGGGCGGCGGCACCGAGCCCAGCGACAGCAGCCTGGCGCGCCGGGAAGGCATGGCCGCCCCGCCGAGCGGCTCGGGCGTCTCAGCCAGGGCCATCGGCTACTCCCACCGGAAGAAGCGGGCCGCGAGCGCGAGCCCCGCGACCGCCCACACCGCGAGGACGAGCACGGGACCGGCCGGAAGCGCCGCGCCGTCGCGCAGGACGTCGCGCAGCCCCTCGGCCAGCGCGGAGATCGGCAGCAGCTCCAGGGCGTCCCGGACCGGGGCGGGGAACTCCTCCAGGGGGAAGACGACCCCGCCGGTCACCAGGAGGAGGACGTAGACGAGGTTCGCGGCGGCGAGGGTGGCCTCCGCGCGCAGCGTTCCGGCCATGAGCAGCCCGAACCCGCTGAACGCGGCCGTGCCGAGCAGCAGCAGGACGATCACCGAGAAGGGGTCGCCGTGCGGCTGCCAGCCGAGCGCCAGCGCCACCGCGCAGATCACCGCGGCCTGCAGCGCCTCGACCGCGAGCACGGTGAGGGTCTTGGCGGCGATGAGACCGGCACGCGGCAGCGGCGTCGCGCCGAGCCGCTTGAGCACGCCGTAGCGCCGCTCGAAGCCGGTGCCGATGGCCTGCCCGGTGAACGCCGTCGACATGACCGCGAGGGCGAGGATGCCGGGGGTGAGGAAGTCGACGCGGGACCCGGCGCCGAGGTCCAGCAGTGACGTGGCGCCGAACAGGGCGAGCAGCACCACCGGGATGATCAGCGTCAGCAGGAGCTGCTCGCCGTTGCGGAGCATCGTGCGCAGCTCGTAGCGGGTCTGCGCCAGGACCATCCGCGGCAGCGGCACGGCGGCCGGCGCCGGGGTGAGCTCCAGCCGCGCCGTGTCCCGCGGCGCGGCCTCGTGCGGGGTGGTCACGGGCGCAGCTCCCGTCCGGTCAGCTCCAGGAAGACGTCCTCCAGCGTGCGGCGCTCGATGCGCAGGTCCTCCGTCAAGACGCCGTGCGAGGCGCACCAGGCGGTGACGGTGGCCAGCAGCTCGGGGCGGACGTCCGCCTCGATCAGGTAGTGCCCGGCGGGCGACTCCTTGGCGGCGCACCCGGCGGGCAGCGCCGCCAGCAGCTCCTCGAGGCCGAGGCCGGGCCGGGCGCGGAAGCGCAGCTGCCGCTCGGCGCCGGTCAGCTCCTCCGGCGCGCCCTCGGCGACGACCTTGCCGTGGTCGACGATGACGACGCGGTCGGACAGGTGCTCGGCCTCCTCCATGTTGTGCGTGGTGAGGACGACCGACACCCCGGCGGCACGGAGTTCCCCGATGAGCTCCCAGGTCGAGCGCCTGGCCTGCGGGTCGAGCCCGGTGGTGGGCTCGTCCAGGAAGACCAGCTCGGGCCGCCCCACCACGGCGACCGCCAGCGAGAGCCGCTGCTGCTGCCCGCCCGACAGGCGCCGGAACGGGGTGCGGGCATGCCCGGACAGGCCGAGCCGCTCCAGCAGGGCCGGCGGGTCGAGCGGCGTCGCGTGGAACGAGGCGACGAGGCCGAGGAACTCCCCGGCGCGGGCCGTCGCCGGCACGCCGCCGGACTGCGGCATCACGCCCACCCTCGGCTTCAGCGCCCGCCCGTCCGCGGCCGGGTCGAGGCCGAGGACGCGGACGGTGCCCGAGTCGGCCCGCCGGAACCCCTCGCAGATCTCGACCGTGGTGGTCTTGCCGGCGCCGTTGGGGCCGAGCAGCGCGGTGACGGCGCCCCGGGCGGCGCTGAGCGACAGGCCGTCCACGGCGGTGACCGCGCCGTAGCGCTTGACGAGCGAGTCCAGCTCGACGGCGCCGTCTCCGGGGGGTGTCATGCCGACGAGTTTAGAACCGGGGCCTGACCGGTTCGTTCGGGGTCCCGCCGGTGCGCCGCGTGAAGATCGGGCAAAGCCCGCCGGGGGCGGGCGCGGCCGCGCCGGTTCGCCGCGCGCGGCGCGGCATCGGGGCGGTTTCGTTCGCGCGGGCCGGGGGAGATCACCGCCTGTCGCCGGCGGTCAGCGGCGAGCCGGGGCTGCGCGGCACCGCGGCAGCGCCCCGAGGAGGTGGGGATGCCGTTTCACGTCGATTCGGAGGTCGGGCGGCTGCGGGCGGTCCTGCTGCACCGGCCGGAGCTGTCGCTGAAGCGCCTCACCCCGTCCAACGCCGCCGGCCTGCTGTTCGACGACGTGCTCTGGGTGCGGCGGGCCGTGGAGGAGCACGCGGAGTTCGAGGACGTCCTGCGCTCCCAGGGCGTGCGGACGTACCTGCTGATCGACCTGCTCAGGGAGACGGTCGAGATCCCCGAGGCGCGCAAGCACATCCTCGACTCGGTCGTCGACCCGCACTTCTACGGGCCCCTGGCGACCGACGCCATCCGCAACTGCTTCGACGGCATGGACCTGGACGAGCTGGTCGCGTACCTCGTCGGCGGGGTCACCAAGCGGGAGATGCTGGAGCGGATGCCCGCACCGGCGTCCATCGCGTTCCACTCGATCGGGCCGGACGGGTTCATCCTGCCGCCGCTGCCCAACCACCTGTTCACCCGCGACCCGTCCTGCTGGATCTACGACGGCGTCTCGATCAACGCCATGCGCAAGAAGGCGCGGATGCGCGAGACGGTGAACATGGAGGCCGTCTACCGGTGGCACCCGATGTTCGCGGGCGGCCACGACGATCCGGCGGCGGGGGGCTACCACGTGTGGAACCGCGGCACCCGGATGGCCCCGGCGACGCTGGAGGGCGGCGACGTCCTGGTCATCGGCAACGGCGCCGTCCTGGTCGGGATGAGCGAGCGGACGCAGCCGCAGGCGGTCGAGATGCTCGCGCAGTCGCTGTTCGCCGCCGGCTCCTGCTCCCGGATCGTCGCGCTCCGGATGCCGCAGAAACGGGCGTTCATGCACCTGGACACCGTGATGACGATGGTCGACCACGGCGTGTTCACCACCTACGCGGGCCTGGGGCTCCTGCCGTCCCACACCGTCGAACCGGGTGACACCGAGAAGGAACTGAAGATCACCGACCACCCCCCGGAGGACATGTACAAGGCGATCGCCGCCGCGCTCGGCGCCGACGACGTGAAGGTCCTCACCCCCGAGCAGGACGTGTTCGCCGCCGAGCGCGAGCAGTGGGACGACGGCAACAACGTGCTGGCCCTGTCGCCGGGCGTGGTCGTCGCCTACGAGCGCAACGCGACGAGCAACAACCACCTGAGCGCGAACGGGATCGAGGTCATCACGATCCGTGGCAGCGAACTGGGGCGGGGACGCGGCGGACCTCGCTGCATGACCTGCCCGATCGAACGGGACGCCTGAGGGCACCGCCCCGGGGGAGCCGGGGCGCGGGGGGAGGGAACATGCGCGTCGTCGTCGCGCTCGGAGGTAACGCGCTGGTCCGGCGGGGAGAGACGGCGGACGCCGAGCCGCAGCGCGGCAACGTCGACCGGGCCGTCCGGTCGCTGGCGCCGCTCGCCGAGCAGCACGAGCTGATCATCACGCACGGCAACGGGCCGCAGGTGGGGGTGCTCGCGCTGGAGAGCCTCAACGACCCCGGCCTGACCCGCCCGTATCCGCTGGACACCGTCGGCGCCGAGACCCAGGGCATGATCGGGTACTGGATGCTGCAGTCGCTGCAGAACGCGCTGCCCGGCCGCCAGGTGCTGGCGATGATCACCCAGACGCTGGTGTCGGCGGTGGACCCGGCGTTCGCCGACCCGGCCAAGTTCGTCGGGCAGGTCTACGACCGGGTGGAGGCCGAGAAGCTCGCCGCCGAGTACGGGTGGACCGTCCGGCGGGACGGGGACGGCTGGCGCCGCGTGGTCCCGTCCCCGCGGCCGCAGCGGGTCATCGAGACCCGGCTGATCAGGGAGCTGGTCCGGCTCGGGACGATCGTGGTCTGCGCGGGCGGCGGCGGCGTCCCCGTCTTCCGCAACGACGTCGGGCGGCTGGAGGGCGTCGAGGCGGTGATCGACAAGGACTGCACGGCGGCGCTCCTGGCCGAGAGCATGGACGCGGACGCGCTGCTGATCCTCACCGACGTCCCCCGGGTGATGCGGGACTTCGGCACCGCCCGGGAGGAGGAGATCTTCCACACGACCCCGCACGAGCTGCGGGCCGAGCGGTTCCCCGCCGGGTCGATGGGCCCCAAGGTGGAGGCCGCACTGACCTTCGTCGAGCGGACGGGCGACATGGCCGGGATCGGGCTGCTCGACCAGTGCGTGGAGATCCTCGACGGAACCGCCGGGACGATCGTGACCCCCAACGCGACCTGGCCGCTGGCGAGCACCCTGTGACCGCCGGGACCGCACCGGTCTCGTTCGCGCGCAGCCTGCTGCGGACCAAGCCGGTCGACCGGATCGTCGCCGAGGGCGGGGCCGGCGAGGGCGGCGAGCTGAAACGCTCGCTGAGCCTGCTGCAGCTCACCTCCATCAGCATCGGCGCGACCCTCGGCACCGGCATCTTCGTCGTGCTCGGCGAGGCGGTGCCGCTGGCGGGCCCGGCCGTCACGCTGTCGTTCGTCCTCGCCGCCGTCACCGCGCTGTTCTCGGCCCTTTCGTACGCCGAGCTGGCCGGGACGATCCCGGTGGCCGGGTCCTCCTACTCCTACACCTACGCCACGCTCGGCGAGCTCGTCGCCTGGGTGTGCGGCTGGTGCCTGCTGCTGGAGTACGCCGTGTCGGTGTCGGCGGTCTCGGTCGGCTGGGGCTCCTACCTCAACGCGTTCTTCGACGCCGCGTTGGGGTTCACGATCCCGGACGCGGTCAGCAGCCCGCCGGGCGAGGGCGGGCTCGTCAACATCCCCGCCGTGGTCGTGGTCATGCTGGCCGCGTTCCTGCTGCTGCGCGGCGCGTCGGAGAGCGCCACCGCCAACACGGTCATGGTGTTCCTCAAGATCGGCGTGCTGCTGTTCTTCTGCGCGGTCGCGTTCACCGCGTTCCGGTCGCGGAACCTCGACTCGTTCGCGCCGATGGGCTGGGCGGGCCTCAGCGCCGCCGGCTCCAGGGTCTTCTTCTCCTACATCGGCTTCGACGCCGCGTCCACCGCCGGCGAGGAGGCCAGGAACCCGCGCCGCGACCTGCCGCTCGCGATCATGCTCTCGCTGGTCGTGGTGACCGTCATCTACGTGCTGGTCGCCCTGGCCGCGGTCGCGGCGATGCACTGGACGGAGTTCGACATCAGCGGGTCCGAGGCGTCGCTGGCGCGGGTGCTGGACACGGCGACCGGGCGGACGTGGCCGTCGATCGTCCTGTCGCTCGGCGCGGTGATCGCCATCGCCAGCGTCGTCCTCACCGTCATGTACGGGCAGACCCGCATCCTGTTCGCGATGTCGCGGGACGGCCTCGTCCCGAGCGTGTTCCAGAAGGTGAGCCCGTCGCGGCGGGTGCCGGTCGCCAACACGGTCATCGTGGCGCTGTTCATCTCGATCCTGGCGGCGGTGATCCCGCTCGGCCGGCTGGTGGACGCCACGAGCATCGGGACGCTGTTCGCGTTCGCGCTCGTCAGCGTCGGCGTCATCGTCCTGCGCCGCACGCGGCCGGACCTGCCGCGCGGCTTCCGGGTGCCGCTCTACCCGGTGACGCCGGTGCTCGGCGTCGGGTTCTGCGTGTACCTGATGGTCGGCCTGGGCGGGGTCACGTGGGTGGTCTTCGCGCTCTGGCTCCTCGTCGGCCTGGCCGCGTACTTCCTGTACGGGCACCGCCGTTCGCGTCTGGCGTCCGGCTCCCAGGGAAGGACGTCGCCATGAGCGGGCCGAACGCGTTGCAGGTCCTCGCCGGATACTCGCCCGACGACCGGGGCGAGGACGCGCTCGCCCTCGCGGCGCTGGTCACCAGGGGCGCGGGCGCGTCGCTCGCGGTCGCGCACGTCCACCCGCCCCCGTGGCCCGCCCACGGCCCCGGCAGAGTGGACGCCGAGTGGGTCGCCTACCTCAGGAGCCAGGCGGACGAGGCCCTCGCCCAGGCGGCCGAGCGGCTCGGCGGGCTGGCGGTGCCGCGGGAGCGGGTCACCGTGCGCGCCCACCCCCACCGCGGGAGCGGCCGCGGGCTCGCCGAGGTCGCCAGGGAGGTCGGCGCCGGCCTGATCGTCATCGGCTCGGCCCCGCGCGGGCGGCGCGGGCGCATCGCCATCGGCAGCACCGCCGACCAGCTCCTGCACGGCTCGCCCGTCCCGGTGATGCTCGCGCCCCGCGGCTACGCCGGGCACGCGCCCGGCCGGCTGGAGCGGCTGACGATCGCGTACTGGCGCCGCCGTGACGTCGCGGGGCCGCTGCTCGCCGCCGCGGAGTTCGCCGGGACCCTCGGCCTGCCGATGCGCCTGGTCACGCTCGTGCTGCGGCCTCCCGGGCTCGCGGCGAGGTTCCAGACCGCCGGCGGCGTGCTGGAACGGCAGGTGGCGCAGGCCGACGAGGACCTGCGCGAGGCCGCCGGGTTCCTCGGCGGCGGGGCGCCGGTGGAGCGGCTGACGTCCGTCGGGACCGGCATCGACAAGGCCCTCGGCACCGTCGATATGCTGCCCGGTGAAGTGCTGGCCTGCCATTCCAGCCATGACGCGCCGCTGCGCAGGGTCTTCCTCGGCGAGAGCTCGGGCAAGATCGTGCGGGCCGCGCCGTGCCCGGTGCTGGTCCTGCCGCGCGGCGCGGGCCCCGCGGCGGCGGGGGCGGCGGGGCCGCCCGGCGGTGAAAGCCCAGGTTAGGTAAGGCTTACCTGCGTGAGCTACGACATCGGCGTTCCGGTGTTTCCCGGGAAGGAATTACGGCACACTGATGTTGTGAAATACGTGAGCGAGGACCAGACGCATGCCCGGGCCGCCGTCGCGCGGCCTGCCGGCGTGCCGTCCGGCCCCGGTCACCTCGGCTCCGGCGCGTCGCTGTCCGGAGCCGGAACCGGCACCGAACGCGACACCCGCGCCCGGGTGGCGCGGCTGATCCTCGAACACGGGCCCGTCACGGCGTCCGCGCTGGGGGAGCGGGTCGGCCTCACGCCGGCCGCGATCCGCCGGCACCTGGACGCGCTGCTGGCCGAGGGCATGATCGAGGTCCGCAAGGCGCGTACGCCCCAGGCCCGCCGCCGGGGACGTCCCGCCAAGTGGTTCGCGATCACCGACGCGGGGCGCAGCGCGTTCGTGCACGCCTACGACGACCTGGCGACCAGCGCGCTGCGGTTCCTCGCCGAGACGGCGGGCGACCACGCGGTCGCCGAGTTCGCCCGGCGCCAGATCGCCGATCTGGAGCGGCGCTACCGGCCCGTCGTGCAGGAGGCCCCGCCCCACCAGCGGGTCCGCACGCTCGCCGAGGCGCTGTCGGGCGACGGCTACGCGGCCGCCGCGGCCAAGGCGCCCCAGCCGGGCGGCGGCGAGCAGCTGTGCCAGCACCACTGCCCGGTCGCGCACGTCGCCGCGGAGTTCCCGCAGCTGTGCGAGGCCGAGACCGAGGCGTTCAGCCGGCTGCTGGGCACACCCGTCCAGCGGCTGGCCACGATCGCCCACGGCGACGGGATCTGCACCACCCACGTCAGCTCCCGCACCCTGTGCGGGACGGGTGGGACCGACGATCCCGCCGCGAGCGTCGCCCCTGGTGGGGACGCGGGGGAGCGGTCCCCCGAACTGACACATACCAGTGACGAGGAGTCCGGAGGGACGTCCCTATGACTACTGCAGCCCACCCTGAGTTGGAAGGGCTCGACAGGTACAAGTTCGGCTGGGCCGACTCTGACGAGGCCGGTGCCTCGGCCCGCCGCGGCCTGAACGAGGAAGTCGTCCGCGACATCTCGGGCAAGAAGGACGAACCCGACTGGATGCTCGACCTGCGTCTCAAGGGCCTGCGGCTGTTCGACAAGAAGCCGATGCCCACGTGGGGCTCCGACCTGTCGGCCATCGACTTCGACAACATCAAGTACTTCGTGCGCTCCACCGAGCAGCAGGCCACGTCCTGGGAGGAGCTTCCCGAGGACATCAAGAACACCTACGACAAGCTCGGCATCCCGGAGGCGGAGAAGCAGCGCCTCATCGCCGGCGTCGCGGCGCAGTACGAGTCGGAGGTCGTCTACCACAAGATCCGTGAGGACCTTGAGGAGAAGGGCGTCATCTTCCTCGACACCGACACCGGCCTGCGCGAGCACCCGGAGATCTTCCAGGAGTACTTCGGCTCGGTGATCCCGGTCGGCGACAACAAGTTCGCCGCGCTCAACACCGCGGTCTGGTCGGGCGGCTCGTTCATCTACGTGCCCCCGGGCGTGCACGTGGAGATCCCGCTGCAGGCGTACTTCCGCATCAACACCGAGAACATGGGGCAGTTCGAGCGGACGCTGATCATCGCGGACGAGGGCTCCTACGTCCACTACGTCGAGGGCTGTACCGCGCCGATCTACAAGTCGGACTCGCTGCACTCCGCGGTCGTGGAGATCGTCGTGAAGAAGGACGCCCGCGTCCGCTACACGACGATCCAGAACTGGTCGAACAACGTCTACAACCTGGTGACCAAGCGCGCCGTCGCCTACGAGGGCGCCACCATGGAGTGGGTCGACGGCAACATCGGCTCCAAGGTCACCATGAAGTACCCGGCGGTGTACCTGCTCGGCGAGCACGCCAAGGGCGAGACCCTGTCGATCGCGTTCGCCGGCGAGGACCAGCACCAGGACGCCGGCGCCAAGATGGTGCACGCCGCGCCGAACACCTCCAGCACCATCATCTCCAAGTCGGTGGCGCGCGGCGGCGGCCGCACGTCCTACCGGGGGCTGGTCCAGGTCCAGGACGGCGCCGAGCGCAGCAAGTCCACCGTCAAGTGCGACGCGCTGCTCGTCGACCAGATCAGCCGGTCCGACACCTACCCCTACGTCGACGTCCGCGAGGACGACGTGGAGATGGGCCACGAGGCGACCGTCTCCAAGGTGTCCGAGCAGCAGCTGTTCTACCTCATGAGCCGCGGCCTCACCGAGGACGAGGCGATGGCGATGATCGTGCGCGGGTTCGTCGAGCCCATCGCGCGCGAGCTGCCGATGGAGTACGCCCTCGAGCTGAACCGGCTCATCGAACTGCAGATGGAAGGAGCCGTGGGTTGATGGGCCTGGAGACCCGGTCTGACCAGCGGCCGCTCTCGACCCTGCACGACAGGTCGTCGTACGACCTGGGCGACTTCGAGGTGCCCACGGGCCGCGAGGAGGAGTGGCGGTTCACCCCGCTGCGCCGCCTCCGCGGCCTGCACAACGGCACCGCCGAGCCCCACGGCAAGGTCCTCGTCGAGGCCGAGGCGGCGCCGGAGGTGACGGTCGAGACCGTCGGCCGCGACGACGCCCGGCTCGGCGGGGCGTACGTGCCCGCCGACCGCGTCAGCGCGCAGGCGTGGAACTCCTTCACGCACGCCACCGTCGTGACCGTCCCGAAGGAGGCCGTGGCCTCCGCGCCGACCGTCCTGCGAATCCGCGGCGAGGACGCCTCCTCGGCCGCCTACGGCCACACCACGGTCGTGGTGGAGCCGTTCGCCGAGGCCACCGTCGTGCTCGCGCACCGCGGGTCGGCGACCTACGCCGACAACATCGAGTTCGTCGTCGGCGACGGCGCCCGCCTCTCGGTGATCAGCCTGCAGGACTGGGCCGCCGACGGCGTGCACGTGTCGCACCAGCACGCCAGGCTCGGCCGTGACGCGCGGTTCGTCTCGCACAACATCTCGCTCGGCGGCGACGTCGTGCGCATCTCCCCGTCCGTGGCCTACGACGGCCCCGGCGGCGACGCCGAACTGTACGGGGTGTACTTCGTCGACGGCGGCCAGCACCTGGAGCACCGCCTCCTGGTCGACCACGCCGTCCCGCACTGCCGCAGCCGCGTTGACTACCGCGGCGCGCTGCAGGACCAGGACGCGCACGCCGTCTGGATCGGCGACGTGATCATCCGCGCGGCGGCGGAGGGCACCGACACCTACGAGCTGAACCGCAACCTCGTCCTCACCGACGGGACGCGGGTCGACTCCGTCCCGAACCTGGAGATCCTCACCGGCGAGGTCACCGGCGCCGGGCACGCCTCGGCGTCCGGGCGGCTGGACGACGAGCACCTGTTCTACCTGCAGGCGCGCGGGATCTCCTTCGACGATGCGCGGCGCATGGTCGTGCGGGGCTTCCTCGGCCAGCTGATCGAGCGCATCGAGGTCGCCGAGGTGCGCGACAAGGTCATCGAGGCGATCGAGGAGGAGCTGGACCGGGGGGCGGCTCGATGAGCCCGGCCGCGCAGCCCGGGGGGTCTGGGGGGACGTCCCCCCAGGAGGCGTACGTCAAGGTGTGCGCGCTGGACGACGTGCCCGCCGACGGGGCGATCGCCGTCGAGGTGGACGACACGCCCGTCGCGATCGCGCGCAGCGGCGACGCCGTGTACGCCGTGAACGACATCTGCTCCCACGCCGAGGTCTCCCTGTCCGAGGGGGAGGTCTACGACGGCACCATCGAGTGCTGGCTGCACGGGTCCTGCTTCGACCTGGGCAGCGGCAAGCCCACCAACCCGCCGGCCACGCAGCCGGTCGCCACATACAAGGTCAAGGTCGAGGACGGCGACGTCTACGTGTCGCTCGCCGCCGGCGACTAGGCCCCACGACGAAGGAACCACGAGCACTATGGCCACGCTAGAGATCCGCGACCTCCACGTTTCCGTCGGCGACGGCGCCGACGGCGCGAAGGAGATCCTGCGCGGGGTCGACCTGAAGGTGCAGGCCGGCGAGATTCACGCGATCATGGGGCCGAACGGCTCCGGCAAGTCCACCCTGGCGTACGCGATCGCCGGGCACCCCAAGTACGAGGTCACGTCAGGGTCCGTCACCCTCGACGGCGAGGACGTTCTCGCCATGTCGGTCGACGAGCGGGCCCGCGCCGGGCTGTTCCTCGCGATGCAGTACCCGGTCGAGGTGCCGGGCGTGTCGGTGTCGAACTTCCTGCGCTCGGCCGTCACCGCCGTCCGCGGCGAGGCCCCGAAGCTCCGCGAGTTCTCCAAGGAGATGAAGCAGGCGATGGACGCGCTGGCCATCGACCCCGCGTTCGCGCAGCGCAGCCTGAACGAGGGCTTCTCCGGCGGTGAGAAGAAGCGGCACGAGATCCTGCAGCTGGAGATGCTCAGGCCGAAGGTCGCCGTCCTGGACGAGACCGACTCCGGCCTCGACGTCGACGCCCTCAAGGTCGTCTCCGAGGGCGTCAACCGGTTCGCGTCCGGCGACACCGGGATCCTGCTCATCACCCACTACACGCGCATCCTGCGCTACGTGAAGCCCGACTTCGTGCACGTCTTCGCCGCGGGCCGCCTCGTCGCCGAGGGCGGGCCCGAGCTGGCCGACGAGCTGGAGGAAGAGGGCTACGAGAAGTACACCAAGGCGGGCGCATCCCTATGACGCCGAGCGGAGCGCCCCCGGAGGCGCCGGCGGAGGCCGCGCCGCGGCCCGGCGCGGTCCTGCTGCCGGAGGAGCTGAAGAAGGACTTCCCGCTGCTGCAGCGCACGGTGCGCGGCGGGCGGCCCCTGGTGTACCTCGACTCGGGCGCGACGTCGCAGAAGCCCCTCCGGGTGCTGGACGCGGAGCGCGAGTTCTACGAGCGGCACAACGCGGCGCCGCACCGGGGCGCGCACCTGCTGGCCGAGGAGGCGACGGAGGCCTACGAGCAGGCCCGCGCGTCGATCGCCCGGTTCATCGGCGCGCCGCCCGGTGAGATCGTGTTCACCAAGAACGCCACCGAGGGCATCAATCTCGTCGCGTACGCGATGAGCAACGCCGTGACCGCGGGCCCGGAGGCGGCGCGGTTCGCGGTCGGCCCCGGCGACGAGATCGTGGTGTCGGAGATGGAGCACCACGCCAACCTGGTCCCGTGGCAGCAGCTCTGCCGGCGGACCGGGGCGACGCTGCGCTGGTTCGGCATCACCGACGACGGCCGCCTCGACCTGGCGGACCTGGACGACCTCGTCAACGAGCGCACCAAGATCGTCGCGCTGACGCACCAGTCGAACGTGCTGGGCACCGTCCCGCCGATCGACCTGATCGTGGCGCGTGCCCGCGCCGTGGGGGCGCTCGTCCTGCTGGACGCCGCGCAGTCCGTGCCGCACCAGCCCGTGGACGTGTCCGCGCTGGGGGCCGACTTCCTGGCGTTCTCCGGCCACAAGATGCTCGGCCCGACCGGCATCGGCGTGCTGTGGGGCCGGGCGGAACTGCTGGAGGCGATGCCGCCGTTCATCACCGGCGGCTCGATGATCGAGATCGTGCGGCTGGAGGAGTCGACGTTCATGCCGCCGCCGCAGCGGTTCGAGGCGGGGGTCCCGATGACCGCGCAGGCGATCGGCCTCGGCGCGGCGTGCGAGTACCTCGCCGAGATCGGCATGGACCGCGTGCACGCGCACGAGGAGGCCCTCGTCGCCTACTCGCTGGAGCGGCTCACCGAGATCCCCGGCGTCCGGATCATCGGCCCCGGCACCACCGAGGCCCGCGGCGGCGCCGTGTCGTTCACCGTCGAGGACATCCACCCGCACGACGTCGGGCAGGTCCTCGACGACCTGGGCGTCGAGGTCCGCGTCGGCCACCACTGCGCGTGGCCGATCTGCCGCCGCTTCGGCATCCCGGCGACCACCCGCGCGACGTTCTACCTTTACAACACCCTCGCCGACGTTGACGCCCTCGCCGACGGGGTACGGCAGGCCCAGAAGTTCTTCCGTACTTCATAACTCCGGGGGCCGCAGGGGGCGCACCTCTGGCGGGAACTGCGGAACACGCTGGGCCAGGGCCCGGTTGTAGTGAGAAAGGCTCGAAAGGACGACATGCAGCTGGAGGCGATGTACCAGGAGGTCATCCTGGACCATTACCGCAACCCCCACCACAAGGGGCTGCGGGAGCCGTTCGAGGGGGAGGCGCACCACGTCAACCCCACGTGCGGCGACGAGGTGACGCTGCGCGTCCACCTGTCCGGCGGCGGTCAGGACGCCGCGGTCGCCGACGTCTCCTACGACGCCATGGGTTGCTCGATCAGCCAGGCCAGCGCCTCGGTGATGGCCGACCTGCTGATCGGGAAGTCCGTCAAGGAGGCGATGGCGGTCGGCGAGGAGTTCCTTGCGCTGATGCAGTCGCGCGGCCAGGACGCCGACTTCGACGAGGACGTCCTTGAGGACGCCATCGCCTTCGCCGGGGTCTCGAAGTACCCCGCCAGGATCAAATGCGCCCTGCTCGCCTGGATGGCGTGGAAGGACGCGACCGCCCGCGCACTCGGAGAGGCATCATGACCGACTCGCCCACCACGGGCTCGCCCGCCACCGGCTCACCCACCACGGGCTCGCCCACCGGCACCGTGCCCGAGGAGGAGATCCTTGAGGCCCTCAAGGACGTCGTCGACCCCGAGCTCGGCATCAACGTCGTCGACCTCGGCCTCGTGTACGGCGTCAACCTCGACGACGAGGTCGCCACGCTGGACATGACGCTGACCAGCGCCGCCTGCCCGCTCACCGACGTGATCGAGGACCAGACGCACAGCGCGCTGGACGGCCTGGTCAAGGACGTCAAGATCAACTGGGTGTGGCTCCCGCCGTGGGGCCCCGACAAGATCACCGACGACGGCCGCGACCAGCTCCGCGCCCTCGGCTTCAACATCTGACCCGCGCCCCGCGCGGATCGCCCACGTGGAAGGGGCCGCACCCCGGTTCGGGGCGCGGCCCCTCCGCATGGGCGCCTGGACGGGCGCTCACTTCGGCGCGGTGTGCCCCGCGGGCGGCCGGGAGGCGTCCGTCTCCTTGGGCTTCGCCGGCCAGAGGGTGTGGCTGATGGGCCAGATCGACCAGACCGCCAGCACCATGCCGAGGCGGCCGAGCCAGGCGAGGAGGGCCGCGGTGCGGTCGGGGTCGTCGACCAGGACGATCATCGACAGGAGCAGCCCGCAGGCGATGGCGGTGGCGAGGGCCGCCTTGCCGAACTCCCGCCATTCGTAGCGGATGCGCGCCCGGCCGTACTTCGGTCTGCCGCGGGGCGGCGGGCCGCTGGCGAAGCGGTGCGCGAAACGCTCGTCCGCCCAGCGGACCACGCTGGGGCCGAACGCGACCGAGTAGCCGAGGTAGGCGGCGGCCAGGCCGTGCCCGGTCCCGGCGGTCGCGCCGCCGCGCAGGTCGAGCACCGTGGCGGCCAGCAGGACGAGGTCGATGAGCGGGACGCACAGCAGGAGCGCCGCGCCGGTCCGCCGCAGCCGCAGCGGGTAGCGGGCGATGAGCCCGGCTCCGAGGACGACCCAGAAGCCGATCTCGCAGGCGACGATGATCGCGATGAGCACGTGGAATCCCTTCTCCCCTGGCTACAGCGTGTCGCCCCCGCGGCGCGGGATCGTCGTCCGGTGTGAGGTTTCGCGGGTCGTCCGAAGGATGTACGCGGCCGTCCTCACCGGGGTGGAGCGGGCGGCCCCGCGGGGATGCTGAGATGTATCCGTGGACAAGGTCCGACGCCTCACGACCCGCCAGGACGCGCTCATCGCCGCGGCGGCACTGGCCGGCGGGCTGCTCATGCTCGCCGTGCGCGGTTACACCATCTGGTCGCCGGAGGAGTGGGACCCGCCGGCATGGGCGCGACTGGTCCCGTTGCTCGGGCTGTGCTCGGCGATGCTGCTGAGGCGGACCGCGCCGCTGGCCGGGCTTGCGCTGGCGACCCCGTTCAACTTCGCCGACGTGGCCCTGGGGCCGAGCATCGCCACGGCGATGATCTACGGGGACGCGCTGTACGCGGCGAGCCTGTACGGGCGGCGCCGGACCGCGGAGTGGCTGCTCGGAACGACCGTCCTGGCGTCGCTGGCGGTCATGGCCGCGCTCGGCGTCGCCATCGGGCAGGTGGCCGGCGGCGTTGTCGGCGGCGCGGTCGCCGGGGTGGTCTGGGTCGGGCCGGTGCTGACCGCGATGGCCGTCCGGGAGCACCGCTTCCGGGCGGAGGCGGAGCGGCAGCGCGCCGAGCAGGTGGCGCGGCTGGCCGAGATGGACCGGCTCGCCGCCGTGAACGCCGAGCGCGCCAGGATGGCCCGGGAGCTGCACGACGTGGTCGCCAACCACCTGAGCGCCGTGGCCCTGCACTCGTCGGCCGTGCTGAAGGTCCGCGACCTCGACCCGGCGGAGGTCGCGCGGGCCATGGAGGTCATCCGGGAGAACAGCGTGCGGGGCCTCGCCGAGATGCGCCGCATGATCGGGCTGCTGCGGCAGGGGAACGGCGCGGACCCCGCGGCGCGGCCCCGGCTGACGGAACTGGAGCCGCTCGTGCGGCACACGGCGCGGTCCGACCTGGCGGCGGAGCTGGAGATCGCCGGGGAGCCGGCCGAGCTGCCCGCGGCGGTCGAGCTGGCCGCCTACCGGATCGTCCAGGAGTCGCTGACGAACGCGCTGAAGCACGCCGGGCCGGGCCGGGCCGAGGTCCGCGTCGAGTACGGGCGGCGCAGCGTGGTGATCGACGTGGTGAGCCCGCTCGGGCGGAACGGGTCGCGGCTGCCGGGCACGGGCAGCGGGCTGGTCGGGATGCGGGAGCGCGCGGCGATGCTGGCCGGGGAGTTCGACGCGGGACCGGACGGCGACCGGTGGCGGGTGCACGCCGAGCTGCCGGTCGACCTGCACGCCGCGGAGCGGGCGTCATGATCGAGGTGCTGGTCGCCGACGACCAGGCGGCGGTGCGGGCGGGGCTGGTGCTGATCCTCGGCGCGGCCCCGGACGTCCGCGTGGCCGGGGAGGCCGCCGACGGGGCGGAGGCGGTGGCGCTGGCCCGCGAGCTGCGCCCGGACGTGGTCCTCATGGACGTCCGCATGCCCCGGCTGGACGGCATCGCCGCGACCCGGGAGATCGCGGGTTTCACCGACGTGCTGGTGCTGACGACCTTCGACATGGACGAGTACGTGTTCGGCGCGCTGCGGGCGGGCGCCGCCGGGTTCCTGCTCAAGGACGTCGACGCCGACCGGCTGGTGGAGGCGGTGCGGACCGTCGCGGCGGGCGACGGGATCATCGCGCCGCGGGTCACCCGGCGGCTGATCGGCGCCTTCGCGGCCCGGCCGGCGTCCCCGGCGGAGCCGCCCGGCCTGGCCGACCTCACGCCGCGGGAGCGGGAGGTGTTCGCGTGCCTCGGCGAGGGCCTGTCGAACGGGCAGATCGCGGACCGGCTGCACATGGCCGAGACCACCACCAAGACGCACGTCAGCCGCATTCTCGGCAAACTCGGGCTCACCAGCCGCGTCCAGGCCGCCATCCTCGCCCAGGAGACGGCCCTGTCCGGCATTCCGGGGGCGGCCCCTTCCCGGGAGCTACCCTGACACGGTCGGGCGCCGCAAAGACGATCTCAGCGCGGCAGGGCTCACAGGCCCCGGCCGCCGGCGAGGGCGGACAGCAGGTAGGTGACGCCCGCGAGGGCGGCGAGCCACGCGTAGGCGGTGATGTCGGCGCCGCGCAGCGCCTGGACGATCAGGCCGCCGACGACCGCGACGGTCAGCACGTCCCCGGTCATCGCGGCGGCCCGCAGGTGCGCGCGGGCCCGGGTGCCGGATCCGAAGCCCTCGCTGAGCGGCAGGGCGGGCTCGTTGCGCCGGTAGGCGAGATAGGCCGCGTAGCCGGCGAGCGCGGCGAGCGCGACGAGGGCCGTCCCCGACCGCCCGTCGGCGGCGAGCACGGCCCCGACCACCACTCCGGCGCCCAGGACGAGCCCGGGTACGGCCCACCGGCCGAGACTGCGGCGTTCGGGAGCGATCCACATGGTGCTCATCCTCTCCGATCCGAGGTCGAGGCGTCCGTCAACGCGCCGGGCCGGTATCTTCTCGCTTCGTGGCGCGATTTCGGATGAACGGCTCGAAGATGCTCGCCGTCGACCTCGCCGGCGAGACGGTCAGGGCGCTGAACGGGTCCATGGTCGCCTACGAGGGCGAGATGGCGTTCAAGCGGCAGGGCATGACGGGCGGCGAGGGCCTGCGCGGCGCCCTCAAGCGCAGGATGGCGGGTGAGGGCATGACCCTCATGGAGGTCACCGGGCAGGGGACGGTCTACCTGGCCAACGAGGCGGCCGAGGTGACGCTCGTCCAGCTCACCGGCGACACGCTGTACGTGGAGTCGGAGAGTCTCCTGGCCCTTGAGGGGACCCTGCAGACCGGTGTGCACTTCGTCGGGCTGCGGGGGATGGGGACCGGCCAGGGACTGGCCACCACCAAGGTCGACGGGCACGGGACGGTCGCGATCCTGTCCGACGGGGCCGCGATCGCGCTGGAGGTGACGCCCCAGACGCCGCTGTGCGTCGACCCCCACGCCTACGTCTGCCATCACGGGCAGCTCCAGCAGGACGTGGTCACCGACGTCAACTGGCGCACGGTGCTCGGCCAGGGGTCGGGGGAGAGCGTGCAGTTCCGATACTCGGGACACGGGCTGGTGTACGTGCAGCCGGCCGAACGCGGCGGAATTCTGGAGATCTGATGCCGACGAAGTCGGCCCCGGGGGCGTGGGGGGCAGTCCCCCTTCAGGAGGTATGAATGCCGGGCTACCAGCCGATCAACTCGAAGATGCTCCAGGTGCCGATCGGGCCTGGCCAGGAGGTCTACAGCAGGCGCGGAGCGATGCTCGGCTACACGGGCCAGGTGTCGTTCGCCCCGTCCACGACCGCCGGGCAGGGCATCGGCGGCACGATCGGGCGCGCCGTCGCCGGCGAGCGCACCGCGATGATGCACGTCACCGGCCAGGGCAGCGTGCTGTTCGGCCAGGGCGGGCTGGAGGTCACCGTCGTCGACCTGCACGGAACCGACACCCTCTACGCCGAGGCCGACCGGCTCCTGGTCCACGACGCGTCCCTCCAGGTGGGGACGATGTTCATGGGCGAGCAGGGCGGTGTGCGGGGCATGGTCCGCGGCGCGGTCACCGGGCAGGGCCTGTTCACCACGACGCTCATGGGCCACGGCTCCTGCGCGCTCCTGTCGCACGGCGGAGTGATGGAGATGCCGATCAGCCCGCAGCGTCCCGTGCACGTCGACCCGCAGGCGTACGTCGCGCACCGCGGCCAGGTGGAGAACAGGCTCACCACCGCGGTGGGACTGCGCGAGATGATCGGGCGGGGCTCCGGCGAAGGGTTCCAGCTCCAGCTGAGCGGCACCGGCGTCGTCTACGTCCAGGCCAGCGAGAGGAAGATCTGACCCGTGGGCATGTTCGGCACGCAGACCTGGAACGCCGGGACCCTCCCGTCCAACGACAACGTCAACCCCTACGCCTTCAGCGTCGACCTCAACGGGCAGTGGCTCGCGCAGAAGGGCAAGATGATCGCCTACTACGGGCAGATCAGGTTCGAGGCGCTGTCGGCGGGGCCGCTGGACTCCCTGGTCGCGCACACCTTCAACTCCCCGCTGTACGCGCAGGACTGGATCGTCGCGCAGGGGCAGGGCAAGCTCGTCCTCGCCGACCGCGGTTTCGACGTCAACTCCTTCGACCTCGACGACGGCAACCTCACCGTCCGGGCCGGGAACCTGCTGGCCTTCGAGCCGGGCCTGGAGCTCAAGCAGTCGATCATCCCGGGGTTCCTGACGCTGATCGGCACGGGCCGGTTCGTGGCGGCCTCCAACGGTCCCGTCCACTTCGTGGAGCCGCCCATCAGGGTCGACCCGCAGGCGCTGCTCGGCTGGGCCGACTGCCCCTCGCCGTGCCACCACTACGACCACACCTACATGCGCGGCGCGTTCGGCGCCGCCCGGATGGCGTTCGGTGTCGGCGGGCGGTCCGGCGAGGAGCACCAGTTCGACTTCACCGGCGCCGGCACCGTGCTGATGCAGTCGTCGGAGGTCGTGATGAACGATGACGTCCTCCTGCGCGACCTCGAGGGCCAGATCGGCCTGGTCGGCCCGTCCGGGCTCCAGCGGCTCCACCAGACGATCTCCCAGCGGCTCGCCGCCGAGCGCCAGAGCTGACCGGGACTCGACCGGGACCCCCGGTCACGACCCGGGTTCGGGCGCGGGCTTCATCACGTTGAACGGCACCCCGAACGGGTCGCGGACGGCGGCGTACCGGCCGTAGGGGCTGTCCACCGGCTCCGCGTCGACCGTGCCGCCGCCGTCCCGGACCGCGCGGACCGCGGCGTCGGCGTCCTCGACCGCGAACGTCGTCGTCCAGGACGGGACCGGCTCGCCGCCGTTCCCGAGGACGAGCCCCCGCCCGCCCTCGACGCCGCCGACGTAGCGGCCGTCGGGGCGGCGCAGCATGGCGTACTCCGTCTCGCCCGGCATCGGCTCGGCCTCGTACCCGAACACCGCCCGGTAGAACTCGGAGGCCGGCTCCAAGTCGGGCGTGACCAGCTCGTTCCAGACGAACGATCCGGGCTCGTTCACGATCCCGGACCCGTGATGCGCCCGGCCCTCCCACAGGCCGAACTGTCCGCCCTGCGGGTCCTTGAGGATGGCCATGCGGCCGAGGTCCATCACGTCCATCGCCGGCACGACGACCTCCGCGCCCGCCTCCGTGGCGCGCCGGACGACGGCGTCGCAGTCGTCGGCGGCGAAGTAGACCGCCCACCAGTACACGTCCGGCTGGTCGTCCGGGTTCTGCATCATCCCGGCGACGGGCTCCCCGCGCAGGGTGCACTGGTTGTAGTGGCCCGCCTCGGGACCCGCGTCCTCGCACTCCCAGCCCAGGAGCGTTCCGTAGAACGCCCTGGCCCGCTCGATGTCAGGCACGCCGATGTCGAGCCAGCTCGGCGTCCCCTCCGGCGGGTTGCTCGTGACCTGCGTCATCTCGCTCACACTCCCCGTGCCTTCCGCCGCTCGCCCCCGACCCTCATCCTGGCCCCGGGCTGCGGCTTCACACATCGATCTTGCCGGGACCGGCCACGGGGCGCCCGATCGCCGGGCGGGGAGGGGCCTGCCGTCACGTACACTGGGCGGATGGTTCCGCTCCCGAACTGACAGTGCGCCCCAGCGCGCCCCGGTCGTCCAGGACCGAGAGGCGCGCTTCTTCGTGCCTGTCCTCCGAGCCGTCCGTCAGGGGAGCCCTGTCACTGTGATCATCGCGAAAGACATCGAGCTGCGCGCCGGGCCGAGGCTGCTGATCGAGTCCGCCACGTTCCGGGTCAACCCCGGCGACCGGGTGGGCTTCGTCGGCCGCAACGGCGCCGGCAAGACGACCCTCACCAGGGTGCTGGCCGGGGAGTCCCTGCCCGCGCAGGGCGCCGTGACGTCCTCCGGCACCATCGGCTACCTCCCGCAGGACCCCCGCGACGTCGACCTCACCGAGCTGGCCCGCGACCGCATCCTGTCCGCCCGCGGGCTCGACGAGGTCATCCGCGAGCTGCGCGCGGCCGAGGACGCGATGGCCGCCGCGACGGGCACCGACCGCGACAAGGCCGTCCGCCGCTACGGCCGGCTGGAGGAGCGGCTGCACGTGCTCGGCGGCTACTCCGCCGAGGCCGAGGCCGCCTCGATCGCCTCCAGCCTCGGCCTGCCCGACCGGGTGATGACCCAGCCCCTCGGGACGCTGTCGGGCGGCCAGCGGCGCCGGGTGGAGCTGGCGCGCATCCTGTTCTCCGGCGCCGACACCCTCCTGCTGGACGAGCCGACCAACCACCTGGACGCCGACTCCATCGTGTGGCTCCGCGACTTCCTGAAGGGCCACCAGGGCGGGCTCGTCGTCATCAGCCACGACGTCGAGCTGCTGGACGCGGTCGTGAACCGGGTGTTCCACCTGGACGCCAACCGCAGCGTCATCGACATCTACAACGTCGGCTGGAAGAAGTACCTGGAGCAGCGCGAGACCGACGAGCGGCGCCGCAAGCGCGAGACGGCCAACGCGCAGCGGCAGGCGTCGGCGCTGCTCTCCCAGGCCGACAAGATGCGCGCCAAGGCCACCAAGGCGAAGGCGGCGCAGCAGATGGACCGGCGCGCCCGGCAGCTCCTCGCGGGCGTCGAGGGCGAGCGGCAGGCCGACAAGGTCGCGAAAATCCGCTTCCCGGATCCGGCTCCGTGCGGCAAGACCCCCCTCACCGCGGAGGGTTTGTCGAAATCGTACGGATCTTTGGAGATTTTCACCGACGTGGACCTCGCCGTCGACCGGGGCAGCCGCGTGGTCGTCCTGGGCCTGAACGGCGCGGGCAAGACGACCCTCCTGCGCCTGCTGGCGGGCGTCGACGAGCCCGACACCGGGGCGGTCGTGGCCGGGCACGGGCTGCGCGTCGGCTACTACGCCCAGGAGCACGAGACCCTGGACGTCGGCCGGTCCGTCCTGGAGAACATGCAGTCGGCCGCGCCCGGCATGGCGCCCGTCGAGGTCCGCAAGATCCTCGGCTCGTTCCTGTTCTCCGGCGACGACGTCGACAAGCCCGCGGGCGTGCTGTCCGGCGGCGAGAAGACGCGGCTGGCACTGGCGATGCTCGTGGTGTCCAGCGCGAACGTCCTGCTGCTGGACGAGCCCACCAACAACCTCGATCCCGCCAGCCGCCAGGAGATCCTCGGCGCGCTGCGGACGTTCGCCGGGGCCATCGTCCTGGTGACCCACGACGAGGGGGCCGTGGAGGCGCTCGCACCGGAAAGAGTGATTTTGCTGCCGGATGGGGTGGAAGACATCTGGAGTGACGAGTTTGCCGATCTGGTGGCGCTCGCGTGACCTGCGGAGTGACTTCCGCAGATCTTTTCTGGCCGAGTGGGTAGCCGAACCGGCGGGAATGACTGATCATGGCGGGGGATAACGCAGCGGTCACCACATCACTACGGGAGGTACTCGTGGCCGAGACCCTTAAGAAGGGCACCCGCGTGACCGGTGCCGAGCGCGACAAGCTGGCGGCGGACCTGAAAAAGAGGTACGACTCCGGCGAGAGCATCCGCGCCCTGGCAGCCGCCACCGGCCGCTCGTACGGTTTCATCCACCGGATTCTGACCGAGTCCGGCGTCAACCTGCGCGGTCGCGGCGGCGCGACCCGGGGCAAGAAGTCCTGACCGGACACCGGCCCCCGGATGAGCGCACCGCCTGAACCGGCGCCGCGACCGGCCGAGTAAGGTTCGGTCGCGGCGGCGGGACAGGTGCCGGGCTCCGCCCCGTGGACGGCGGGGCGGGCCCGTCGCGCTCATCGAAAGGGAGGCCCATGGCGGACGCGAATACGGACGGGCGGCCGGAAACGGCCACGGACCGGGCGGACGGCAGCCCGGTTCCGGGTGGGACGGCTCCGGACGAGACGGCCCTCAAGGAGGCCGGTCTGCGGCTGGAGGTGGCCGGTGCCGTCGCGACCGTGACGCTGGACCGGCCCGAGCGGCGCAACGCCATGACCTTCGCCACCTGGCGCGGTCTCGCCGCCATCGGGCGTTCCCTCCCGCCGGACGTCCGCGTGGTCGTCCTGCGCGGCAAGGGCCCCAGCTTCTCGGCGGGCATCGACCTCGGCATGTTCTCCGGCGAGGGCGGCGGCGGAGGCTTCACCGACGGCTCCGACGCCGCGGGCACCGACCGGTTCATCGCCGAGCTGCAGGAGGGCTTCACCTGGCTGCGGCGCCCCGAGATCGTCACCGTCGCGGCGGTGCACGGCCACGCCATCGGCGCCGGGTTCCAGCTCGCCCTCGGCTGCGACATCCGGGTCGTCGCGGACGACACCAAGTTCTGCATGAAGGAGCCCGCGCTCGGCCTCGTCCCCGACCTGACCGGCACCAAGCCGCTCGTCGAGATCGTGGGCATCGGGCGGGCGCTGGAGCTGTGCCTCACCGCCCGCACCGTGCACGCCGAGGAGGCCGCGCGGATCGGGCTCGCCGAGATCACCGTCCCGCGCGACGGGCTCGACGCGGCCGTCCGCGACCTGGTCGCCGCGCTGCTGGCGGTGAACCCGGGCGCGGCCGTCGCGACCAAGCGGCTGCTGTGGCAGGCGCCCGGCAACAGCCTCGAAGAGCAGTGCGCCGCCGAACGCCGCGAGCAGATCGGCCGGCTGCGGGAGGTCTTCGGACGCTGACGCGCCCGGCCGGCGGCGTCCCGCCCCCCGGGTCTCCCCACGGGCGACACGCCGCCGACCGGGCCCGGACTACTTCAGGGCCTTGCGGTCGCCCCGGGCGAGGGGCAGCAGGACCCGGCTGACGCCCGGCTCCACGGTCACCCGGGTGCCCGCGGGGTACCGCAGCGTGTAGTCGTGGTCGGTGGACAGCACGATCACACCGAGCCGGTGGCCGGGCTCGACCGTGTAGTCGGTCGGCTCGAAGTCCCAGCGGAACGTGTAGGTCCTGCCGGGGCTGATCGGGTCGGTGCGGGCCGGGTCGTGCCGGTTCCGCGCGTCCAGCCACCCCCGGGTAATGATCTTGAAGGGGGCGGTCTCGGTCTCCAGTACCTGGCGCGTCGTGCAGCCGTCGTCGCCCGGCACGCCCTGGCCGTAGCAGACCCGCTCACCGGTGCTGGTGCGGCGGCCCGTGGGACGCGCGGCGGTGCCGTAGTCGACCAGCAGGGCCGTCAGGTACGGCGAGCGCCCGTCCAGGGAGGCCCGGAGCGTGATCTGCGGCGTGCCGTTGACCCGCAGGGCGGCGGGCAGCGGCTTCGTCAGGAAGGCCAGGCGGCCGGGATCGGCCGCGTCCTCGTTCGCCAGGAGCTGCTCGGCGGTGCGGGTCTTCCCCTCGTCGGTGAACGACTGCGCCGCGCCGCGCCGGGGCGGCAGGCCCAGCCGGCCGGGCTGCCCGGAGGGGCCGGCGTTCAGGCCGAGCGGCACGGTGGCGGTTCCGGGGACCGGCCAGTCCCGCGCCGTCTCCCACGTCCCGTCCGCGCGCTGGACGTCCACGCGCGGCTCGCGCTCGATGCCGTTGCGGATCCCGTACAGGTAGCGGTCGAACCAGCGGTGCGTCTGCCGCAGCCACTCCTCCAGCCGCCAGTTGAACGGGGTGGCGTGGCCGCCCTGGTGCAGCCACAGCTTGCGCGGGACCCCGGCGTCCTTGAGGGCGTTCCACCACTGGACGGAGTTCTTCACCTTGACGTTCCAGTCGTTCAAGCCGTGCACGACCATGACGGCGGCCCGCACCCTCCGCGCCTGGCCGACGTAGTCGCGGGCGGCCCAGACCTCGCCGTAGTCGCCGGTCTCGCGGTCCTGCGTCGCCTCGATCTCCTCGATGACCTTCGCGCAGACCTCCGGGTTCTCGCGGGTCAGCACGTACTTGGCGAGGACGTCCAGGTCCTCGCCCTGGAAGCCGCCGGGGGCGACCACGCCGCCGTTCGCGCGGTAGTAGTCGTACCAGCTGGAGATGGCCGCGATCGGGACGACGGCCTTCAGCCCCGGCACGCCGGCCGCGGCGGCCATGTTCGGCAGCGTCCCGTTGTAGGACGCCCCGATCATGCCGACGTTCCCGGTCGACCAGTCCGCCCTGGCGGGCGTCCCGTCCGGCGCCCAGCCGCGGGCGCGGCCGTTCAGCCAGTCGACCGCCGCCTTCGCGCCGGCCTGCTCGGCGCGGTCGCCGGACGTGGGGCAGCCGGTGGAGCCGCCCGTCCCGATGCTGTCCAGGTGGGCGACGGCGTATCCGCGCGGCAGGAAGTAGTTGTCGTAGTAGCCGGAGAAGATCGCCGCCAGGTCGCGCTGCGGCGCGGCGAAGGCCCTGGCCCGGGCGTCGTCGATGTCGACGGGGTGGTTGGTGACGGGGTTGCCGCCGGCCCAGTACGGGCTGGGCTCCACGATCGTCGGGACCTTGAGGCCGGCGGTGTCGGTCTCCTTCGGGCGCATGATCCGCATCTGCACGCGGTCCCGGACGCCGTCGCGGTCGCTGTCGGCCGTGGTCTCGATCTCCACGGTCTGGGTGACGGCGTCGGCGCGGGAGAACACCGGCTGGGTCTCCCCGCCCCGCACGGTGAGCGCCGGGGCGCCGCCGGGGGAGCGCTGGCCGGGCGGGGCGGACGCACCGGGCACGGCCGCGCCGGCGGGGAGGGCGGTGAGGGCGAGCAGCGCGGCCGTGATGGTGATCACGCCGGCGCCGCCGCGCGGGAGGCGTCGTATCACTGTGGCTCCTGGGGGGTATGAGCCTGACGTATGGGGTTGATCACTTTTACTCCGCGCGTGGAACGAAGTCCATAAGCGCTTCGCGCGCCGGTGCCCGCCTTGCCGGTTACGCCAGGAGCGGACGCGGGAAGGCGCCTCGCCGGGCGCGCGTTGTCCCCGCCGGGTACTGAGATGCTTACTTGATTACGTAGATGCGCGCGGTGGCCCCCGCGGCCGCGCGGCGGACCTCGGAGGCGTTTGTGGGAATGCCGGGAATGCCGGGCAACGGCTGGCAGGTGATGGCCTCGTTCCGCAGGGACAGCTCCGTCACCCGGCAGAAGCTCAAGCCCGGCACGGTGCGGCGGATCGCGGGGTACGCCCGTCCCTACGTCCGCGAGCTGGTGCTCTTCCTCGCCCTGAACTCGCTGTCCGCGCTGATCGTCGTCGCCAACCCGCTGCTACTGAAGTCGATCATCGACAGCGGCATCGTGGCGGGCCGGCAGGGACTGGTCGTCTGGCTCGCCCTCGCCGTCGCCGGGCTCGCGCTGGTGGAGGCCGTGCTCAGCCTGGTGCAGCGCTGGTACTCGGCGCGGGTGGGGGAGGGGCTCATCTACGACCTGCGCAGCCAGGTCTTCGCGCACGTCCAGCGGCAGCCCGTCGCCTTCTTCATGCGGGCGCAGACCGGCTCGCTGGTCAGCCGGCTGAACAACGACGTCATCGGCGCGCAGCGCGCCCTCACCACCACGCTGTCGTCCGTGGTGTCCAACGTGATCAGCCTCGTCCTGGTGGTGGCCACCATGCTGATCCTGTCGTGGCAGGTCACGCTCATCGCGCTGCTGCTGCTGCCGATCTTCATCCTGCCGGCCAAGTGGGTCGGCAAGCGCCTGCAGCGCGTCAGCCGCGAGCAGATGGTGCTGGACGCCGAGATGGGCTCGCTGATGACCGAGCGGTTCAACGTCGCGGGCGCGATGCTGGCCAAGCTCTACGGGCGGCCCGCCGAGGAGGAGGAGAACTTCTCCGGGCGCGCCGCGCGGGTCCGCGACGTCGGGATCATCGCCGCCATGTACGGGAGGGTCTTCTTCACCGCGCTGACGCTGGTCGCGGCCCTGGCCACCGCCATGGTCTACGGCGTCGGCGGCGTCCTCGCCGTGAACGGCGCCCTGGAGCTCGGCACGCTGGTCGCGCTCGCCACCCTGCTGACCCGGATGTACGGGCCGCTCACCGCGCTGTCCAACGTCCACGTCGACGTGATGACCGCGCTCGTCAGCTTCGACCGCGTCTTCGAGGTGCTCGACCTCAAGCCGCTCATCCGCGACCGCGACGACGCCCGCCCCCTCGGCGAGGTCCGCACGTCCGAGCGGGACAGTCCCTCCGGCGGCCGCGAGGCGGCCCCGGGCAACGGCGTGCGGCTGACCAAGCCGGCCGCCCCGTCGATCGAGTTCGACCACGTCCGCTTCGCCTACCCGTCGGCGGAGGAGGTGTCGCTGGCCTCGCTGGAGTCGATCGCGCGGGCCGACACCGCCCCCGGGCGCGAGGTCCTGCACGACATCGACTTCACCGCGGCCCCCGGGCGGATGGTCGCGCTCGTCGGCCCGTCCGGCGCGGGCAAGTCGACGATCACGCACCTGGTGTCGCGGCTGTACGACGTGAGCGGCGGCGCGGTGCGGATCGGCGGTGTCGACGTCCGCGACGTCACGCTCGCGTCGCTGCGCGCCGAGGTCGGCGTGGTCAGCCAGGACGCGCACCTGTTCCACGACTCGATCGGCGCGAACCTGCGCTACGCGCGCCCGGACGCGACCGACGCGGAGATCCTCGCGGCGCTGGAGGCCGCGCAGATCGGCGAGCTCGTCGAGGCGATGCCCGAGGGCCTCGACACCGTCGTCGGCGACCGCGGCTACCGGCTGTCGGGCGGGGAGAAGCAGCGCCTCGCGATCGCGCGGCTGCTGCTCAAGGCGCCGGCCGTGGTCGTGCTGGACGAGGCGACCGCGCACCTGGACTCCGAGTCCGAGGCGGCCGTCCAGCGGGCGCTGCGCATGGCGCTGGCCGGGCGGACGTCCCTGGTGATCGCGCACCGGCTGTCCACGATCCGGGAGGCCGACCAGATCCTGGTGATCGAGGACGGCCGGATCGCCGAGCGGGGGCGGCACGAGGAACTGCTGCTCCAGGGCGGCCTGTACGCCGAGCTGTACCGCACGCAGTTCGCGCACCAGCGTGACGAGGAGCGGTGTGACGAGGAGCGGCCGGCCGAGCCCCTCGGGGCGGAGTGACGGGCCCGCGCCCGGCGGCTCAGGCGCCGGGCGGGCGGTAGCCCAGCCGCCGCAGCTCGGTCCCGGCGACCTTCTCGACCTGCGCGACCTGCCGCGGCGTCAGCCGGTCCCGCCACGATCCGACACCGGTGTCGGCGCCGTCCGGCGCCCCGGCGCGGACCAGCCCGGACAGCGCCGTCCTCGGCAGCCGCGCGTCCAGGTACTCCGCCAGCTCCGCGGTCACCCGGCGCGGCCGGGCCACCATCTCCTCGAAACGGACGGTGAACAGCTGGTCCTCCGGGACCTGGCGGCGCAGCCGCGCGCTGAGCCGCACCGAGCCGCGCCAGCGCAGCGCGCACTTGACGGCCGCCGCGGCGCGCGGCCACCGGTTGCGCTCGGTGTGGTCCTCGACGCCGAGAAAGGGGTTGGGGAACACCGTGTCCAGGTTGGCCAGGCCCGGCTTGAACCAGGCCAGGCAGCGCTCGTCGTCCAGCATGTCGGCGACGACGTCCCGCCCGTCCCGGATCACCTGGACGAGCTGCGCGTCGGGGAAGGCGTCCAGCAGCACGTCGGCGCTGTAGATCAGGTCGGGGGAGGCGTCGGCGAACCGGGCGAGCCCCTGCGGCTCCACGCACGGCTCCTGGCGGGCGCCGCCGTCGGCCGGGCGGCCGGCCGCGGCGGGCGGGCGGGGCGGCAGCCCGGCCAGCTCGCGGCATTCGTCCGGGCACTGCGCACAGGCCCGGCCGGACACCAGCCACGCCTCCGCGTAGGCGTCCCGGAGGACCCGCGCCGCGCCCTGCCCGCGCTCCGTCGCGATCGACGGCTGCCGCGCGAACGCGTAGGTGACGCGCAGCACACCGGGGCGGCCCGTGGTCAGGTGGAACCCGGGGGAGCGCTTGACCGCACGCGCCAGCGGCACCGCACCGGAGTGGGGCGCCCCCAGGATGAACACCGGGCGGTGCACCTTGGTGCCGTTGATCACCAGGATGTGCGGCGTCGACCTCATACGGGGCCAAGTTTGTCACCTTTTATGGCCCGGTCGGTCCGTGACGCTCCGTAAGGGGCGACCGATACCCATCTGTTAAACGAACCGTCCGCCGGGCGGACCGGTCTCGCCGCCGGCCGGATGAGCACGGCCGCCCGGCGCCTACCATGGGAATGGTGGACGCTCCCCTGACGCTCGCCGAGCTTCTGCCGAACGCCGCGGCCATCACCGTGCTGACCGGCGCCGGGATATCCACCGACAGCGGCATCCCGGACTTCCGCGGTCCCCAGGGCGTCTGGACGAAGGACCCGGCGGCGGAGGCGATGTCCACGATCGGCGCCTACCTCGCCGACCCGGAGGTGCGGCGCCGCGCCTGGCGGTCCCGCCGCGACAACCCGGTGTGGGGCGCCGAGCCGAACGCCGCGCACGCCGCCCTCGTCGAGCTGGAGCGGGCGGGGCGGCTCCGCGCCCTGATCACCCAGAACATCGACGGCCTGCACCAGCGCGCGGGATCGGGCGCCGGGACGGTGCTCGAGATCCACGGCACCCTGCGGGACGCGGTCTGCCTGTCCTGCGGTCTGCGCACCCCGATGCCCGAGATCCTCCGGCGGATCGACGCCGGAGAGGACGACCCGCCCTGCGCCGAGTGCGGCGGCATCCAGAAGTCCGCGACGATCTCCTTCGGGCAGCCCCTGGACCGGGACGTCCTGGACGCCGCGGTCACCGCGGCGCGCTCCTGCGACCTGTTCCTGGCCGTGGGCACCTCGCTGACCGTGCAGCCCGCCGCCGGGCTGTGCCTGGAGGCCGTCGAGCACGGCGCCCGCCTGGTGATCATCAACGCGGAGGAGACGCCGTACGATGGGCTGGCCGACGCGGTCCTGCGCCGGCCGATCGGCGAGACGCTGCCGCGCCTGGCCGGGATCGCGCTCGGCGGCGGGCGGTGATCCGCCGGCGGCCGATGATCCGTTGGCGGGTCGTGACCGTGCGCCTCTTCCACTGGCGTCCGGATCCTGACAAGCTCTATCCGTCGCGGTGCGAGGAGGGATCGGGTTGAGAAGCGGGGGCGCCCGCGCGGAGGCGGTCGAAGGGACCGCCGACGCGCCCGCCGTCGGCATGCCCGGCGGACGACCGCGAACGCGACATACCCGCAGGTACGGGCGTTTGCGCCCCGGCGACCGGGTCGCGGTCGTCGCGCCCAGCGGCCCCGCCGCGCCCGCCCGGCTGGAGGCCGGCTGCGCCGTTCTCCGTGACCTGGGCCTTGACGCGGTGGTCGGAAAGCACGCCCTCGACCGTGTCAACCTCGGCCCGCCGGGCCCCGTCCGGGACGGCTGGCACCGGCTCGCCGGAAGCGACGCCGACCGGGCCGCCGACCTGCAGGCCGCCTGGTGCGATCCCCGCGTCCGCGCGGTGGTCTGCGCGCGCGGCGGCTACGGCGCGACCCGCGTCCTGGACCATCTCGACTGGGACGCCCTGCGCGTCGCGTCGGACGCGGCCGCCGGGTCCGCCCGCGGCCCGAAGATCCTGCACGGATCGAGCGACATCACCGCCCTGCACGCCGCTTTTGGAACGCGCCTAGGCGTCACGACGTCCTTCGGCCCCATGCCCGCCGGGGTGCTCGCCGACCTCGGCCCGGCCGTCGCCGGCGAGGGGGCCGGCGCGGACACGGCCGAGGGGTCCGCCACGCTGGGCGGCCTGCGCGCCGCGCTGTTCGGCGGCACCGTCGCCCTCCCCGGCACCCGCGCGCTGCGGCCGGGCCGCGCCGAAGGACCGCTCACCGGGGGCACCCTGTCGCTCCTCACGGCCCTCCTCGGCACCCCGTACGCGCCGCCGCCCGCCGCCGGCCACATCGCCTTCCTGGAGGACGTGGACGAGGCCCCCTACCGGGTCGACCGCATGCTCGTCCAGCTGCTCCAGTCGGGCTGGCTCGACGGCGCCGCGGGCATCGCCCTCGGCACCTGGCGGAACTGCGGCGATCCCGAAGAGCTCGACTCGGTCTTCGCCGCGCGGCTCGGGCCGCTCGGCGTTCCCGTCCTGGCGGGCGTCCCCGCCGGGCACGGACCCCACCAGCGCACCCTGGAACTCGGCGCGCCCGCCGTCCTGGACACGGCCGCCCTGACCGGCGGCACGGCCACGGCCGCTCCGGACACGGCCGCGCTCACCCTCCGAGCGCCGGGAGGTGCACGATGAGCGGCCGGCACGCCCGCCCCGACCCGTGGGACGACGGGACCCTCGACTCGCTGCTCGTGCTGGTGGCCGATAGCCTCGGCTACTCCTGCCACCGCGCGCCCGGCGAGATCGTCATTCTGGAGGGCGCCACGCGGCTGCCGGTCAGCATGCGCGACCTGCGGCAGCTCGCGCGGCTGGTGCCCCGCGACGACTGGCCGGCGCTGGTCTCCGACCACGTCACCACGATCGTCACCGCGATGGAGGAGCCGCTCGACCTCAGCGACTTCGACCTCGCCCAGCACCTGCTGCGCACCCGCATCTACCCGGCCGAGGCCGACAACGGCGTCCTGGCCGCCCGGCCGTTCGCGCCCGGCCTGATCGAGGTCGTGGTCGTCGACACGCCCACGTCGGTCCGGACGGTCAGCACCGAGGAGATGAACGGCTGGCCGGTCTCCGGCGACGCGCTGTTCATGCTCGGCCGCGCCAACGTCCGCGGCGACGGGCCGCTCCAGGTGGACGAGCAGGACCTCGGCGGCGTCCGCGTCTCCGTCCTGCACGGCTGGACGTTCTACGCCGTGACCCACTTGGCCTGGCTGGAGGAGTACCTGTCGATCGGCCCGTACGGCGCCCTGGTCATCGCCCCCAACCGCAGCCTCATCGTCGCCCACCCGCTCCGGCTCAACGAGGGGTGCCCGAGGGCCCGCTACCGCGCCGCGGTGGCCGCGGCCAACGAACTGCAGGCCCAGGCGCACCGCGCCTACGAGGAGGGCCCGGGCTCCCTCAGCCCGCACCTGTACTGGTGGCGGGGCGGGGAGCTGACCTACCTCGAGACCCGCTACGAGGGCGACTCCCTGGTGCTGCCGGAGGAGTTCTCCTCGGTCCTCGCCACACTGGCCGCGGAACACTGAGAGCGGGCCGCCGATGCGGGTCGTCGTCGCGCCCGATTCGTTCAAGGGCAGCCTGTCCGCCGCGCAGGTCTGCGCGGCCGTCGGGGAGGGCGTCCGCCGCGCCGTGCCCGGCGCCCGGGTGACCGCGGTCCCGATGGCGGACGGCGGCGAGGGAACCCTGGACTGCTTCCGCACCGCCCGTGCGGGCGAGGTGATCGAGGCCGCCGCCACCGACCCGCTCGGCCGCCCGGTGAAGGCGCGCTACGTGCTGTCCGGCGACGGGCGCTCCGCCGTGGTGGAACTCGCCGCGGCGTCCGGGCTGCCGCTCGTCGCGGACGTCCCGCCCGATCCGGGGCGCGCCGCCACCACCGGCACCGGCGAGCTGATCGCGGACGCGGTCCGGCGCGGCGCCCGCGACATCCTCGTCGCCATCGGCGGCAGTGCGAGCACGGACGGCGGCACCGGGCTGCTGCGCGCCCTGGGGGTCCGCTTCCTGGACGCCGCGGGCGCCGAGCTCCCGCCGGGCGGGGCGGCGCTCGCCCGCCTCGCCCGCATCGACGACTCCCGGCTGCCGGACGCGGTACGCGCCACCCGCTTCCGGGTGGCCTGCGACGTCACCAGCCCGCTCGTCGGGCCGGACGGCGCCGCCGCCGTGTTCGGCCCGCAGAAGGGCGCGTCCCCCGCCCAGGTGCGGGAGCTGGACGCCGCCCTCACCGTGTTCGCGGACGTCCTGGCCGCGCACTCGGGCGTCCGGGTCCACGATCTGCCCGGGGCGGGCGCGGCCGGCGGCACCTGCGGCGGCCTCGTGGGCGTGCTCGGCGCCGAGCCGGCCCCCGGCGCGCCCCTGGTGGCCGAGGCCGTCGGCCTCCCCGCCGCCCTCGCCGGGGCCGACCTGGTGCTCACCGGGGAGGGGCGGGTGGACGGGCAGAGCGCGGCGGGAAAGGTCGTCTCCGCCGTCGCCGCGCTCGCGGCGGAGCACGGCGTCCCGTGCGTCGCCCTGGCCGGCGGGGTGGCCGGGCCGCTGGACGAACTGCACGCGCTCGGGCTCACCGCCGCGTTCAGCATCGCCGACGGCCCCCGCGACCTGGACGAGCTCAAGGCCGGGGCCGCTCCGCTGCTGGCCGCGCTGGCCGAGCAGGCCGTCCGCCTCTTCGCCCGCTGACGCCCCGGTCAGGCGCGGGCGGGTGCGGGCCGCGCGTCGGGGGCCGCGGGGCCCGCACCCTGTCTCTGATACC
>NZ_SMLC01000050.1 GCF_004349245.1 Actinomadura sp. 6K520
TCTCCCGGCACACCGGCAGGGGCACGATCTTTCATCAGGACTCAACGTCCAGGAACCACGAGTGCTCACCTACCGGCTGGCCACCAACCCGGAGTCTGCCGGATGGCGACTCCCAGAACTGATTAGGTTCCAACTGTGTGGTCGCGCAGGTGACGGTGACCAACAACAGGACCACCTCCATACAGGGGGTGTATACGAGCTTCCACGCCCCCTTCAGGCTGGTGAACGTCCTCGGCCAGGAGATCCGCTCGGTCACGAAGCGCCTGAGCCTTGACGGAAGCATCCTCCCGGGTGGGGAAGGTCCCGGCAGCGTCACCTTCTGCGCGGCCGGCATTGCGAGGGGCAGCAAAGTGATCCTCCACCACGGTGGGAAGACGTGGGAGGCCGCGGTCCCCAAGCCCAAACCGAAGCCGAATCCGAAGCCGACTGTGGAGGCCCCGAGAGTTCCACCGCAATCGAACGGCGGTAGTGGTAACGGGGGCGGTGGCGCTTACCCGGGTTACACCGGACCACGGTGTTATGAGCCGGGCGGGAAGGTTTGGCATCCGTGCTGAAGGCCACGCCACTCGGTCTTCAACTCATCACGAGCAGCACCTGGGACTGTCCCGCCTCCTTGGCGTGCTGGGCGGACTTCGAGGGCTCAGAAAGGCTGCCGACCCAGAACGTGCAATTAGCAACGTCCGGTGCCGGGCGCCGTCAGCGAGGTGTGGGGGCTCAGGTCTCTTGCGTCCTTTGGGAAGCCTCTCGTCCGGCTAGGTAGCCGAATACCAGGCCCAGGGAGATCGTCCCTCCGGCGCCTCCGTAGAAACCCTTCAGCGGGGCGCCGCCGGCGTTGCCTGCGGCGAAGAGGCCCGGGATGACGTTGCCCTCGGTGGTGAGCGCCCGGCCGACCGCGTCCGTCTTGGGGCCACCGACGGTTCCCAGTGCGCTGGCGCGGACCTCGAGCGCGTAGTACGGCGGGGTGTCGATCGGTCCGAGCACGCTCGACTTCGGGCTTTTCAGCACCGGTCGGATGATCTTGGCCAGGGGGCCGACCACGATGGAGCGCATGCGCTCGGGGTCGTTCTTCTTGGCCACTCGTCCCGCGAGTTTGCTCACGACCGGGCCGATCGCCGCGGCGATGGTCGTGCGAGCCTTGGCGGTGGCGGCGGGGAACCGGGCGTCCGGCGAGAACCGGCCCAGCCTGGGGTAGAACGCGCCGAAGTAGCGGTCGAACAGCGTGTCGCCGCGGCCAAACTGCGGATCGCGGGCCCGTCGCGCCTCGGGATTGAACCGGTCGACGGTGCGGAGCAGCCCGCCTCGTCCACCCCGATCTTGGACGCCAGCTCCGAGAGACTGTCCGCACGCTGGAGATAGTCCGGCACCTCTCCGCCCGGCGGGACGCCGAAGATCCCGAACTTCGTCCAGTAGTTGTGGTCGAAGACCAGCCACGCGGTGGCGTTCGGCATTGTGCCCGTCTCCGGGTCGACCTCCCGCATGATCGCCCCGAACTGGTCGTAGGCCAGCGCTTCGTTCGCAAAGCGCTCGCCTGAGCGGTTCACCATGATGCTGTGCGGCAGGGCCCGCTCACCCAGGAAGACCCGGCTCAGCGGACGGCCTTCCAGCTCTTCACCGGGCAGTTGCACACCGGGCATCCACCAGGCGTCGTCCATGCCGGCCAGGTCGGCTCCCACCTCCTGGGCCAGCTGCACGGCGATGCCGTCATGGCCCTTGGGGGAGACCTGCACGCCGAAGGGCGCGTCGAGGAAGGTCTCGGTGAGCTTGCTCGAACTCTCGAACCCGCCGCTGGCCAGCAGTACGCCCCTGGTCGCGCGAACAGTGTGCTCAACGCCGTCCGTCCGGACGATGACTCCGCGCACCTCCCGCCTTTGGTGACCAGCCGGGTCGCGGGTGCCTTGACTCGCACGTCGACACCGTTGCGCAGGCCGGCCTCCAGCAGGGCTCCGATGAGGGCCGGTCCGGCGAGCCAGACGTCGTCGATGCCGATCCCGCCCAGCAGCCAGAACGGCAGCGGGTTCTTGGCCATGCCGGTCGTGAGGGCCGGCCGCACGTACTTCGCGGCGTCACCGAGCCCCTCGGGGGAGTAGGGGCCGGGGAAGAGCGCCCGGCCCACGGACGCGCCCTCGATGTCGGAGCGGTAGTCCGGCCAGATCGCCGGGATCCAGCCGAAAGAGGTGTGCTCCTCGATGAACCGGGCGACGTGGGGGCCGGTCTCCAGGAACTTCTCCACCAAGTCGTGGTCGAGGATCTGGTCGCGTCCCTGGCCGTAGATGTAGCGCCGGGCCTGGTCCAGGTCGTCGTCCACCTTCAGGTCCCCGGTCGAGAATCCGTGGTCGGGGATCCAGGCGGCCCCGGCCGAGATGCCGGTGGCACCCCCGACGATCTCCCGGGACTCGACCACGAGAACCCGCGCGCCTTCCTTCGCCGCGGTGAGCGCCGCCATCAGCCCCGCGCCACCTGACCCGACGATCACCACGTCCACCTCGTGGGGCAGGCCCTCCTCGGACGCGCGTCCGATGGAGCCACTGTGCCGTGCTGCACTGGTAACCATAATCTAACCCCGATTCCCTTGATACCTGAGGAGCTCTAAGGCGAGGGCGCCCACTCCTGGGTAGAAGGCAGCCGTCTGCCCCCTACCCGTTCGTGACGTATTCGTGCGAGCCATCAGCAACGGGTGGGGTCATGCGTCGCGCCGTCGTAGACGAGAGCGACGGACCGGAGGGACGCCGCGGGGCGAAAGGCGAGGTCGGGCTAGGTGCTGGTCGAGGTGGCGACGTCCGGGCGTGAAGTTCCTGGACGTGTTCAGCAGACCGAGCTTGCTGTCGTTCTGCTGACCCGCGCGGTCTCATCTTTCGTACGGCCGGCGCGCATCCATACCGAAACGATCGATCGTAGGCACTTCACACCCTGGGCCCGGCATATTAGGGCCATGGACATGCCATCGTGGCCTTCTGATGCCCCGAAACCAGATCGTCGTCGCGAAGTCAGCGATCGTGCGGCCGACACGCCAGTCGAGGAAACGCGGGAGAATAAGGCGCTGGAACGAGAGTTATCTCAAGTGGAATCAGCAGCCCGAGAGGCTTGTGAGGAGGTGGTGGACAAGTTCGCGGAGACAGTGCACAGGGCAAAGAAGGAGGACGCGGAGGAAATCAGGGAGTTGGAGACCGTCTTCCGCGAGAAGATGGCGGCTTGGGAAGCATACGAACCGTCGGCGGGGGACGCCTCCTCGGTGTTCGTGGAGCGAGCGAAGCGATCTGCACGGGAAGATGCTGACCAGCACAGGGTCAGGCGCCAGGAACGAGTCCAATCCCTGGCTGGTATTGCGCGCCGAGCGTGCGAGACACTCGATGATCAGCAGCTATCTGAACTTTACGGCTTTCATCAGCTAGGTCTTGCCGACAGGCGCGCCAGTGAAAATAAAGAACGCATTTTGCGCCACAAGAAGGAGATTAAGGGCATCTTCGATCGAGGTAGGACGAGCATCGACCTCTATATGGGAAGTGAGAATCGGCAGGCCGATGCGGATCCCTTCGCAGAGCTGGACGCTCGTTACCAGAGGCTGGCCGAGGAGGAACGTCTTTCCCGGCGTGCGGTCGACACGGCCACACCCGAGCGCAAGGACGCCGTCCTGGAGACTTTCGGGCGGAGAATACGGGAGATATTCGGTAACCGAGGCCTGGAGGCTCCCCCGGACGCGAGGCCGGAAGAGAAGACTACTCCCGGTCTGGTAGAGCGAGCAAAGCCTACGATCATGTTCCGTGCTTTGACGTGCGCCATGGACGCTTTCGAGCCCGGATTAGGACGATTGGCGCTGCGGATCAAGATGGTCTGGGAGGCCGGTGAGGCGCTGACCGGGAAGGGGCCGACCCGAATCACCATTCCGCTCGAGTATGTCGGCGTGACGGTCACAGACGCCAAAGGCAATCCCAGATTACGGTTCGACCTGGCATTCGGCGACATTCCGACGATAGGGCCGGAAGCCGCACCGACCACCAGTGGGCTCGATTCTGGGGCATCGACCGCTACGGGAGAGACACAACTTCCCCCTGGGTTGAAGCGGGCGTATTTCGTCCAGGAAGAAGGATCGGCTTCGTTCTCACTGCGGCGCCCCACCGAATTTGGCGTCCTGACAAAGGATGCACACCTCGACGTTGGCGTCGTACCCCTCTCGTTGGATACCGGCAGATGGCGAGTCGCCGCCGAACCTCGCTGGCGGCGGCCGGACGAGTTCGAAGGCGATCGGCCAAGCCGACGTCCCTCTCCTGAACCCTTGTTTCCAGAGGCACGCGCCGCAGCAGCGGATACAGCAGGCGAGGCGTGGCCGGGCACCCCCGAAGCCGTGCCAGAGTCACCCTCTGCGCGCTGGGGTGTCGACTCCGCAGACCCTGCCGATCCGCCGCCGCCGCGCGGGCCAGGGCCCGGCGGGTCCGCCGGCCAAGGGGAAAAGCCCGGCCCCGTCCACGGTGCCGGGTTGAGAGACTTCGCGGATCTGGACCCGGCAGAGTTTCTGCTCGTGATCGTTTACGTGGACATGAGAGGACTTCAAGGGTTCGACCTCGCCGTGCACGGGCTGATCCTGGCCCAGCGGGCGTTGCACCAACATGTGTTCTCTCCCCGTAGACCGGGAAGCGCGAAGACTTCGGCGCAGTGGCTCCGTCGTATCGGCGCCGTCATGCTGTGCGACCACCGGCTCGGACTGGCCGCTCACATTGACGTCGACCTGCGAACCCGCAAGCCGTCATGCAGGGATATCGGTGTACTGGTTCCCTATACCGTACAATCCCCGCCCTGACCCTCCGTGCAGAACGATCGGCCCGAGGCTCACTGCCCCCTTCGCCATCGTCTTGACGATCTCGAAAAGCGCCTTGACTCTCGGGTCTTCGGTCTGCACAGCGTTTCTGAGCCAGTCCTCGAGTTCCGTCTCGTCGATACCGGAGAACCAGTAGCGTGCCTTCAATGGGGTGCTGCTCACCACGCGGCTGCTCACCAACCGCAAACCCGCGGCACTGGCCAGGTGGAGCATTACATCTTCAACCGCGTAGCTGACATCGGTATCGTCGCACTTGATCTCTCCGCGAACTGCTCCCCAAGAATCTTTCTCGAGATCGTTTAGCCGGTGGTCATGCGATCGTTGTGCATTGCCGATCTTGTCGAGGCGCGACTTCTCCGCGGCTAACCCCGATCGCACCTCCTCGTGGTGCTGTCCCACACGGAGCGCGAGGCCCCTGAGTTCCTCGGTCACTCGCTCCAACCGGGCCAGGGTTTCGCGGTGGGACTCTGCAGCCTCGGTCTCGAGGTTTCCTCGCAGGGCCTCCAACTTGTCGGTCACCTCAGTGATTTGACGGGCCGTTTCCACCCTCGATCGTTCGGCCGCGTCATGCAACACGCCCATGGCACTGCGCAAGTCCGCAGCATGCTGGTCTCGCATCTCCGTACGCGTCGCGGCCACTTCACCGCGTACCGTACCGATCTCGTTGTTCAGACTGGCTTGGGCAGCTTCTGCCATCCTCCTGATCTGGTCTTGTAATTCGGCGAACTTCTGCGTGCTCTCCGCGCGCCTGCGCCTACCCCCGATCAGCTCCGTAACTCCAAGCGCGACCCCGGCAAGCATGATCACAATCGCTAGGAAGAGTTGCGTCATAGACGGAAGATACGCCATGACTTACAGCCCTTCATGGCGGATGCCCGCGGAACGCGATGTCAGCTCCCGCGTCACTGAGCCTTTTTCAGCGTGATGTGGTCTCGCGGAGTTGCAGGGTGTGGATGGCTTTGGCGAGGTGTCCGGCGCGGTGGGGGCAGCAGCGCAGCTTCCGCAGGATTCGCCATGACTTGAGCTGGGCGTTCGCGCGTTCGCCGGGTCCGCGGAGCTTGGCATGTGCGCGGTTGGCGTCCTTCTGGGGCTCGGGCTTGTCGCGTCCCTTGTAGGGCGTGAGGATGTGCGTGCCGGCGCCCTGGTAGGCCTTGTCGGCCAGCACGAGCAGACCGGTGGCGGCCAGTGCACGGATGACGCCCCAGATCCGGGCCGCCGCCAGGTCGTGGACCGAGCCGCGCAGTGGTCCCGACACCCACAGCAAGGTCCCGTCCGGTGCGGCGATGACCTGGAGGTTCATGCCGTGGCGGCGATGCTTTCCCGAGTAGTAGGGCCGGTCGGCGGCGACCCGGTCGATCGAGATCAAGGTGCCGTCCAGCACCAGGTAAGGCAGCCCGGCTTTGACCGCTCTGGCCAGCGCCGCGCCGAGTTTGGGCGCGCGGGCGGTGCGCAGGTCGACGGTCTCGTTGACGTAGCGCCACGCGGTGGTGGTGGAGATGCCGAATCCGGCACCCAGTTCGGCGTAGGTCTCGCCTTTGCGCAGGTAGACCAGGGTCATCAGGGCCTGCATGCCTGGGGGCAGGCACCGGCCTTTGCTCCCGATAGCCCGGCGGTGGCGGCAGACGACACCGGTGGCGTAGGCCAGGGTCCGGCGCGACAACGGCAGCGAAGCACGGTACAAAAGCATCTGAGGCCTCTGGTGGGGACGGGACGTTGTGAGAGACCAACCGTCCTACCAGGGGTTTCTTGACGTCCGGCGCCGTCCACGCCGTCCGCGATCATGCTGTGATCAGCGCACACCGAACTGCCGCTGAAAAAGGCTCACTGATGTCCAACACCGTGAAGACGGCCGACGTCCATCCATGACGGGCAAGTCCACCTGGCTTCAGCCCGGCGTTCGCACATGCTGCTGTGGGCGAGTGCGGCGGCCAAGGTGGGGTGGTACCTCAGGCGTGGGACCGGCTGCGCCGAGGGGAAGTCCGCATGGACCACCTTGGTCAGTATGGGTGACTGCACCGTCACGCGAACTGGAGCCGGGACAGGTCAGCGTTCCGGCTGCTGCTTGACCTGTTCGAGGAGGTTGGCGAACTCGGTGGCGGTCAGGGCGAGGTGTCCTGCGCCCGGGTCCTTGCTGTCTCGCATCCCGATCCCGGTCCCCAACGGAAGTCGCCCCAGTTCAACGCACTGTTGGTCGCTAATGCCGCCGCTGTAACTGCTCTTTCGCCAACGGACGTTCATGAGTACTGCTCCAGGTACTGCTCGATGAGAGCGCGCGAGGCTTCTTCGGGGAGGGCCTTCGCACCGATACGTTCGAACTTAGTCGAAAAGTCCCTCACCTCGATAGGGCTCTCGATCAAGCGTCCGCCGTTCTGGGCGCCGGCATAAGCCACATCCCGCGCTGGTAGGCATATGACCTGGAACGACCCGTCGAAGCCGTGGTGCGGGCCAGCCGCAGTCGGAACGATCCGCATGATGACGTTCGCTCGGCTCGCCATCTCGAGCAGGTGCTCAAGTTGGTGCTTCATAGTTTCGGGACCGCCGATGGGGATGGCCAGCACGCTCTCATCAACGAGCATCCAGAGCGTAGGCGCATCCGAGCGCTCCAAGATCAGACGTTGCCGCTCCAGGCGCGTGGCGATCTCCGTCTCGATTTCCTTGGTCGTCTCCGTTTCGAGGAGCGCGCGGATGTATCCCTCGGTCTGGAAAGGTCGAGGGATCGCCTTCCCGTGGTAGGTCTTGATCGCGGTGGACGTCTTCTCGTACTCCATGCATTGACGCGCCCAGTCCGGATCATGGGCCATTCGGGCGAACCAGAGGATCAGCTGAAAAAGCAGACCTGTCCCGTAGTGCTTGTCGAGTAGCCGCATTTGATCATCCTGAGGGCGTCGCCTGCCCGCCTCCATGTTGGAAACAGTCGAGCGAGCGGCGCCGATGATCTCGCCGCACTGGGCGAGCGACAGTCCTGCCTTCTCTCGCATGAAACGCATGAAGAAAGCTAGGAAGTGCCACATTGAGAGCCGAGGGTCCAGGGGTTCGCGAACGGGGGGCATCGCTTCTCCCAAGTTTCCAAGTTGTGTGGGTACAGCGAGAGGTTAGGCATCTCAGGTGACTCTTGTCACGGGAAGTTGAAATCTCTCAAGGCAAGGGCGGGGCGAGGATGGAGACTGCGACCGAAGAGTCAGCCATGTCCCTTTTGGGGACGCCAGCCGCGGTGGGGATCGCGCGGAATTTTGTGGATATGCGAATCCGCAAATGGGGTTATATGCACATTCTCGATAGTGTGCGGCTCGTCGTCTCGGAACTCGTGACGAACGCGGCCCGGCAGACGCCGCATGAGGAGATCCGGCTGCAGCTCAGTCGGGACGCGTACGGCGTCATCGTCGCCGTCTGGGACGCGGCCCATGAGCTTCCCCAGGCCAAGCCGATGGCCGAACTCACCCTCGAAAACCTCGACCTGTCCGAGGATGCGTTCGACGACAACGGCGGCTGGGGCCTGCACATCGTCCAGGCCCTGTCCACCAAGTGCGGGGTCATCCGCGACCCTGCCGGCGGCAAATGGGTCTGGTCCCGAATGCGTCCGTAGTGGCCTGAACCTGCCGTCACCGGTCACCTCTGGCGGGCCGGCCGCGAGCGCCTCGGCGCGGAAGTGGCCACCGATCAGGCCCGAGGACCGGGAAGTTGCCGGTTCCCGGCCCTCGGGATCATCGGGTGTCAGTCAGGGCGGTACAGCGACAGGCACACCATGTCGGGTTCGAAGCCGAGTGCCTGCCAGAAGCGGTGGTCGTCGGTGGCGTCGGCGCAGGACAGGTAGCGGATCGTGTGAACGTCCTGGTCCCGCAACCGCCTGATCGCGGCTTCGGCGAGTGAGCGGCTGATCCCCTTGGCGCGCTGCTCTGGGACGACGTACAGCGAGTCGATCTCGCCGGTCAGGCCGGGCAGGAGCCCGTCCTCATCGGTGATGCGGCCGTTGACGAAGCCGATGATCCGGTCGTTCTCCACGGCCACGAGGCAGAACGCGTCGCGGTGCCATGCGGACATCGCGAGCATGCGCGACAGGTTCCGGCGCCCCTGCTCGGTGAGCGGACCGCCGTCCTCGATCTCGCGGCACATGCGGTCCCACAGACCGCCGACCGCTTCGCCTTCACCGTCGTGGATCCGTCTGACCTCCATGGTCTTCCTTCCCTTCGGGGGACGAGTCGTCCTGAAACAGGGAAGGAAGGGCGGAGCCCTAGGCCACTGAGTGGTGCGGAGTCTCTAGCGTCAACCCGGCATGCCGCCACGATAACCCGCCGACGCCGTCCCGTGGCTCGACGGCGGCTTATGCGGGACGTCGGAGTTTGAAGGTGTGCTGCATTTCGCCTATGCCTTCTACCCAGGTGCGCAGGGTTTCGCCGGGTTGCAGGAAGCGTTGCGGGGTCATGCCCAGGCCCACGCCGTCCGGGGTGCCCGTGAAGATCACGTCGCCGGGGTTCAGGGTGATGACCTCGGAGAGCTTCGCGAGCGTGCGGGGGATGGAGAAGATCAACTTGGACGTGCGGCCGTCCTGCATCGTCTCTCCGTCGATCGCGCAGCCGAGGGCCAGGTCGTCGCGATCGGGGAGTTCGTCCGGGGTCACCAGCCAGGGGCCCATGGGTGCGAAGCCCGGGTAGGACTTCGCGAAGCCGAACTGTGGGGCCTCGCCGACGAACTGCAGGATTCGTTCCGAGAGGTCCTGGCCGATCGTCAGGCCCGCCACGTGGTCCCAGGCATCGTCGGCTGAGATCCGGTGGGTTGTGCGGCCGATGATCGCTACCACCTCGGCCTCCCAGTCGGTGTTGCCGCCTTTCGGGAGTTCGATCTCGCCGTACGGGCCGGTGATGGAGGACGCGAACTTGGTGAAGACCGGCGGCAGGTCTGTCGGCGGTGCGAAACCGGCCTCGGCCGCGTGGTCGGCGTAGTTCAGCCCGATCGCGACCACCTGGGACGGGGCCGGGGACGGTGACTCGAGCCGGCTCTTGTCGATGTCGACGTCCGGCACCGGGGTGGTGGTCGCCGCCCAGGCCGTGAAGGCGTCCCACTGGTCGTAGACGCTCTGCGGGTCGGGGCCGAAACGGCCGTTCGAGGCAGTTGCGATGTCCGTGCCCTTGCCGTCGGAGACGACCAGGACGGCGCGGCCCGCGTGGTTGGCCATGCGCATCAGATTCGGCCGTCGATCAGGCCCACGAGGAGCTTCTCGAACGTCTCGGGGTGCTCGATCTGCGTCCAGTGGCCGCACTGACCGATGACGTAGAGGTTCGCGTTGGGGAGATGGTCGGCGAAGTACCGGCTCGCGGCGACCGGGATGATCCGGTCGTCGCGGCCGTGGACGCAGAGCACCTCGTGGGGGATGGCTGCGAGCTCCTCGGGGGTGAAGAAGCGGCGGGGGCCGTCCGGGTCGAACGACGCCTTGTGGGACCGGCGGACGTCCTCCCGGTTCACGTACTCCATCCGCTCGGCCACCACGCGGTCCACGGTGCCGCGCATGGGTTCGAGGTCGTACACGAACTCGTTCAGCAGGCCCCTGAGGTTCTCCGCGCTGGGGCTCGCGTAGAACTCGCGCAGGTGCTTGAGGCCGGGGCTGACCGGCATGTCCGGTGCGCCCCCGCTGCCCATCAGCAGCACCTTCCCGACGAGGTCCGGGCGGGCCAGCGTCATCAGCAAGGCGAGCTGGCCGCCCATCGAGTTGCCGATCAGGTGGGCCTTCTCGACGCCGAGGGCGTCCAGCAGTGCCAGGAGCGCCTCGGCGCGCAAGTCGTTGAACGGGCCCATCCCGCGCGGCGGGTCCAAAGGGTGCGTGGAGTCGCCGAAGCCGATCTGGTCCGGCGCGAGGCACCAGTAGCGGTGCCCCAGGTCGGTGATGATCCGCTCCCAGTTCGACAGGCCGGTGGCGCCGGGGCCGGAGCCGTGCAGGAACAGCACGGCCTCCGGCCCGCGCTCGCCGGTCTCGTGCAGCCGGAACGTCAGCTCCCCGCCGCGCGCCTTGACGGAGACATCGGTCGAGGTGATCACAGGTGCACCTCCGCGAGCTTCTCGGCGCCGAGGTGGCGACCGCCCCACGCCTTGGCCAGTGGGTCGTCGAAGAGGAAGGCGTGGCTGCCGGCTGCGACGGCGTCCTGGAACTTCGCCTGGAGCGGGTGGTCGATGAAGGCCGAGCGGCCGGACGAGACCCGCATCAGCGCCTGGACGGCGTCGAGTGCCGCGTTCGCCGACCGTGCGATGTCCCAGCGCCAGAACGCGCGCTGCTCCAGGGACGGGATCTCGCCGCGCTCGGCGTGCTCCATCAGCTCGTCCGCCGCCCGCTTCACCTTGAGGACGGCGGCGTCGAGCTGCCAGGCGGCCTCGGCGAGGTGGTTCTGCACGCCGGGCTCCTCGCGGAGCAGCTGACCGTAGTTGGTGCGGCGGCCGCGGGTCTCGCTCACCCACTGGTCGTAGAAGCCGAGGCAGGCGCCGAGCGCGCCCGCCGCGATGATCAGGTTGAAGGTGACCGCCCACGGCGCCCGGTACAGCGGCCCGTCGTTCAGCTCCTGGCCGGGCAGCGGCGTGCCGAGGCCGTGCGTGTAGTAGACGTGCGACTGGCCGCGGTGCCCGGGGACGAAGACGTCGTCCACGACGATGTCGTTGGAGCCGGTGCCGCGCAGGCCCGCGACGTTCCAGGTCTCCTCGATCCGGTAGTCGCCGGCGTCCAGGATCACCGACGTGAAGTCGGGGTACTCGGTCCCGTTCAGCTCGCGTCGACCGGCGATGCCGCCGAGGATGACGCCGTCGCAGATGCCGCTGCCGGACGAGAACGACCACCGGCCGGAGACGCGGTAGCCGCCGTCCACCTTCTCGATCTTGCCGGTCGGGGTGTAGGACGAGGCGATCCTGCGCGCCGGGTACTCGCCCCAGATCTCCTTCTGCGTCTCCTCCGGGAAGAGGGCGATCTGCCAGGGGTGGACGCCGACCACGGAGGCCACCCAGCCCGCCGACGCGGAGGCGCGCCCGATCTCGATCACCGTCTCGGCGTACTCGGCGAGGTGGACCTCGCCGCCGCCCCACCGGGCCGGCTGGAGGGCGCGCAGCACGCCCGTCGACTCCAGTGCCGCGACGGCCTCGCCGGTCAGCCGCCCCAGCTTCGCGCCTTCCGCGTCGGCCGCGGCCAGGGCCGGTGCCACAGCCCGCGCCCGTTCGATCATGCTCATCTGTCCTCGTCCCCGTTCCCCACGAATGTCCGCACGATCGCCTGGAAGCGCGCGGCCTGCTCGATCTGCGTCCAGTGGCCGCACTTGTCGATCACGTATAGGTCCGCCCGCGGCAGGTGCTCGGCCAGGTAGTAGCCGCACTCCAGCGGGACGATGACGTCCTGGCGGCCGTGCACCACCAGCGCCGGCATGTCGATCTTCGCGAGGTCGTCCGGCTCGAAGACGAGCATCTCGGGGCCGAACATCGCCCGGTGCCCCGCCTCGATGTGCGGCCGCCGCACCATCGGCATCCGCTCGGCCGCGACGGCCTCGACCGTGTCGCCGAAGGCGCTCTTGTCGTGGACGAACTGGATCAGCAGGTCGGCCATCGCCTCCACGGTCGGGTCGTCGAAGTAGGTGATCAGCTTGATCAGCTCCGGGGTCGGCTGCAGGCCGGGCATGCCGCCCGAGCCCATCAGCACGATCCGGTCGACGAGCTCCGGCCGGAGCTGGGCCATCCGCAGCGAGTACATGCCGCCCATCGAGTTGCCGACCAGGACGACCTTTTCCAGGCCCAGCTTGTCCACGAGGTCGAACAACGCCTCGATGCGCACTTCCGCCTGCGCCGCGAAGCCCTGCGGCTGCGGGTCCGGATGGCTGGAATCGCCGAAGCCGAGGATGTCGGGGGCGATGCAGTGGTAGGTGTCGCCGAGGCCCTCGATGACCTTCCGCCAGTTGGACGCGGCGGTCACGCCCGGCCCGGAGCCGTGCAGGAACAGCAGCGCCGGCCGGCCCGGGGTGCCGCTCTGGTTGACGCGCAGATGCCGGCCGCCGCCGATCTCGACGTCCGCGACGCGGATCCCGGCGCTCATCCGCCCGTCCCCTCTGCCGCGACCGTGCGGAAGATCCCGGGAGGCCCGTCCAGATACGCCTGGGAGCGGTGGTGCCCCCAGATCGACGGCAGGTCGTGGTTGCCCGCGACCCAGGTCAGGTCGTCCACGGTGATGCCGCCGTGCCCGTACTCGATCTGCATCGAGGACGGCGTCTGCACGTAGATCGACGTCATCAGGTCGTTGGTGTGCCGGCCGAGCGACAGCAGGATCTCCCGGTCCGGGTCGGCGGTGAACAGGTCGATCGCGGTGCCGAGGTCGTCGAACGACTCGACCTCCAGCATCAGGTGGTTGATGCCGGTCATGCCGGGGATCTCCGCGACGGCCAGCGAGTGGTGGCGGCCGTTGCAGTGGTAGAACCGCAGGTTGAAGATGTCGCTCTTCACCCGGTCGGACAGCCGGAAGCCCAGCGTGTCGGCGTAGAACGCGTTGGCCCGTTCGAGGTCGGGGACGATGAGCACGATGTGGCCGAGGCCGAGGTCGCCGGTGACGAACCGGCCCCGCATGGGACGGCCGGGGAAGAACGAGTTCGGCTGGGAGAACTGCCCCCAGACCAGCTCGTGGCGGTTGCCGAACGGGTCGGCGAACCAGTGCAGCTCGGCGACCTGCCGTTCCTTCAGCTCGTCGGTGCCGCCCTCGTGCAGCTCGACGCCCTTGCCGCGCAGCTCGGCGACGTAGGACCGCAGCGCGGTCTCGTTGCCGCAGTCCCAGCCGACGTACCGCAGTTCGTCCTGCTCGGCCGGATGGACGGCGACGCGGTAGCCCTTGTCGTCCACCTTGACCCGGACCGCGCCGTCCGGGCCGTCCTCCGCGATGACGGCGCCGAGCAGCCGGGTGGCGTAGTCGCGCCACTCCGCGTACTTCGGCGACGCGATCCCCAGGTAGGCGAGTTGCGTGATCAAAGCATGACCTCCGGAGCGGACGAGTCGAGCAGCGCGGCGCCGTAGTACTGGCCGACGCCTTCGGAGACCAGGAACGCGTGGCCCAGTTCGGCGATCACGTCCTGGTAGATGCGGTGCAGCGGGTGGTCGACGAAGACGGTGCGGCCCGAGGCGACCCGCATCAGCTTGTTGATCGCGAAGCCGGTCTCCTGGCAGCCCTTGGTGATGTTCCACCGCATCCGGGCCCGCTCCCGCTTGTCGAGGAACACGCCGCTCTCGGCGGCCTCGGTGATCGTGTCGATCGCGTCGTACATCTTCAGGACGGCCGCCTCGTGCACCCATTCGGCCTCGGCGAGGTGCATCTGCATCAGCGGGTCGTCGGCGTAGGAGCCGCCCCAGTTCGCCTTGCGGACGCGGGTGTCGGCCGTCCAGTCGTCCAGGACGCGGCGGGCCAGCCCGAGCATCGGCGCGACGAGGACGAGGTTGAACATGACCGCCCACGGCACCTTGTAGAGCGCGGACGGGTTGGTCTCCATGCCGGGTGCGGGACGGTCGGGGTTGTACTCGTACAGCGGGCTCGACAGGAAGCGGCGCTCGGGGATGAAGGCGCCGGCGACGACGATGTCCTTGCTGCCCGTGCCGCGGGAGCCGCGGACGTGCCAGGTGTCCTCGATGGCGTACTGGTCGCGGTCCAGCAGCGCGGACCCGTAGTTCGGCACCTCGACGCCGGGCGCCGCCTCGACCTTCCCGGCGAAGCCGCCGAGGATCACGCCCTGGGCGTGGTCGCAGCCGGAGGAGAACGACCAGCGGCCGGAGACGCGGTAGCCGCCGTCGACGGGCTCGATCTTCCCGGTCGGGGCGTACGAGGAGGAGGCGTTCCAGTCCGGGTCGGACTCCCAGACCTCGGCCTGCGTCTCCTCGGGGAACAGGGCGATCTGCCACGGGTGCGACCCCATGACCCCGGCCACCCAGCCCGCCGAGGGCGCGATCCGGCCGAGCTCGTAGACGGCGGTGAGGTGCTCGCGCAGCGACAGCTCGGCGCCGCCCCAGCGCTTCGGCTGGAGCCCGCGCATGAGGCCGGTCTCCCGCATGTACGTGAAGGCCAGGCCGGTCAGCGTGCGCTGCTCGGCCGACAGGTCCTCCTCGGCGCGAAACTCCGGCTCCAGCCGGCGGATCTCGTCCAGGACGGTCATCGGCGTCAGTTCCTTCGGTAGTGGAGATCGGCAGGGAGGCGTGACCGACATCTCTGGAACAGTCACTACACGGAACCGTAGAACGGGCACTCCAGAAAAGGCAAGAGGGGTGCCGAAATTTCGTGACGGCGACCACAGCGGCCGATCATCTTCCCCAGATCGCACCCCTCCTCAGGTTGTCGGGGTTGCGTTCTCGCGGCGGCTGATGTCACGGTAAGGCTCTGTAGTAATCACTACATGGAGGAGTCGACCGTGCCGCTCACGCAGCCCTGGGAGTCGGGCCTGCTCTCGTCGCTGACCGGGGTCGGCCCCGGCCCGAGCGCCCGCGACAAGCGCGTCGCGCTGCGCTCCGCGCTGGCCGCGGTGACGGCCGTGCCCGGCCGGGGCGACGCCCTCGAACCGCTCGTGCTGCCGGGCGCGACCGACGCGCTCGGCGCCCGGCTCGTGGAGGAGGCGGGGTTCGCCGCGGTCTACGCCACCGGCGCGGGGCTGGCCAACGCCGGCTTCGGCCTGCCCGACATCGGCCTCGTCTCCCAGACGGAGGTGGCCGACCACGCCGGACGGCTCACGGAGGCGACCCGAATCCCGCTGATCTGCGACGCCGACACCGGCTACGGCGGCCCGCTGTCGGCCATGCGCACCGTCCGGCTGCTGGAGCGCGCCGGGGTCGCCGGTCTCCAGCTGGAGGACCAGGAGACGCCCAAGCGGTGCGGGCACTTCGACTCGCACGCGCTCATCCCGTCCGGCCACATGCAGACCAAGATCGCCGCGGCGTGCGCAGCGCGGGGCGCGGAGCCGGGCGCCGCCGACGCGCTGGTGATCATCGCCAGGACGGACGCCCGCTCCGCGCACGGTATCGACGAGGCGATCGCCCGCGGCCGCGCGTACGCCGAGGCCGGCGCGGACGCGCTGTTCGTCGAGGCGCCCCGGACGGTCGAGGAGCTGGCCCTGGTCGGCCGCGAGCTGGCGGGCGTCCCGCTGATCGTCAACGTGGTCGAGGGCGGCAAGACCCCGCAACTGGAGCTCGCCGAGTACGCCCGCCTCGGGTTCGGCGTCGTGCTGTTCGCCAACTACCTGATGCGGTCGATGCACCTGGCCGGCCGGGAGGCGCTCGCCCATTTGCGCGAACGCGGTGAGACCGCGTCGCGGGCCGGCCGGATGGCCACCTGGTCGCAGCGGCAGAACCTGTTCAATCTGCCCGCGTTCAGCGCCGCCGAAGCCGCGCTGGACCGCGAGCCCGGGGGCGCCAAGTGAGCCTCCGGGACGGCGCCGTGCCCGGCCTGCCGGTCGAGACCGAGCTGCCCGAGCGCGTCGGCGTCCTCGTCCTCGGCGCCGGGCTCGCCGGATGCGCCGCGCTGCTGGCGGCCGCCGAGGCGGGCCGGTACGCCCTGCTGCTGGAGAAGACCGGCGAGATCGGCGGGTCCACCGTGAAGTCCGCGGGGCTGTCCGCTTTCGCGGGGACGGACGAGCAGGCGGAGCAGGGCATCGCCGACTCGGTCGACCTGCTGCGCAAGGACCTCCTCGAAGTCGGCAAGGGGCGCAACGACCCGGCGCTGGTCGACCTCTACTGCGAGCACCAGCTGGACGCCCACCGCTGGCTCAAGGGCCACGGCGTCCGGTACGGCGAGATCCACGCGGCCTCCGGGCAGTCGGCGCCGCGCAGCCATCCCGCGGACACCACCCGCATGCTGGAGCTGCTGCTCAAGGCGGCCGGCGAGCTGGGCGCCCGGATCATGTGCGACGCCCCGGCCGCCCGGCTGCTGCACGACGGCTCCAGGGTGACCGGCGTCCGGCTCGCCGACGGCCGGGAGGTGCGGGCAGACGCCGTCGTCCTCGCCACGGGCGGCTTCTCGATGAACCCGGAGCTGCTCGCCGCGTTCGCGCCGCAGATGGAGCACGCGCTGCGGCAGGGGGGCGACGGCAACGAGGGCGACGGCCTCAAGATGGCCATGGCGCTGGGCGCCGGGCTGCGCGACACCCCCTACATCAAGGGCACCTACGGGCACTACTACACCGAGCACCCGGACGAGGACGGCACCGGCGTCCTCGCGGTCTACAAGGGGGCGATCGCGGTCAACCGCGAGGGCCGCCGGTTCGTGGACGAGTCGAAGAACTACAAGGAGATCGGGGACGCCGCGCTCGCCCAGCCCGGCGTGACCACCTGGCAGGTCTTCGACGCCCGGACGATGGCCCAGGCCAACGACGAGGTGCCGATCTACGGGTTCGGCGGGCGCGAGCGCGCCGGGATGCTGCTCAAAGCCGACACGATCGCGGCGCTTGAGGCCGCGATCGGCCTCCCGGAGGGCTCCTTGCGGCGCACGGTCGCCGAGTACAACGCGGCGATCGAGCAGGGGCGGCCCGACCCGTTCGGCCGGGCCCGCCTGTCCGGGGGAGTGGGGCGCCCGGTGCCGATCGACCGGCCGCCGTTCTACGCGCACCCGTCCGGAACCGTCGTGCTCGCGACGTACTGCGGGCTCACCGTCGACACCCGGATGCGGGTCCTCGACTGGTGGGGCGACCCGATCGGGCGCCTCTACGCGGCGGGAGAGATCACCGGCGGCTTCCACGGCGCCGGCTACATGACCGGCACGTCCATCGGCAAGTCCGGCGTCTTCGGCCGGCTCGCCGGACGGAACGCCGCGGCAGAGGAAAGCGAGCTCCAATGGTGAAACCGTCGAACCCGTTCGACCTGTCCGGCCAGGTGGCCCTGGTGGTGGGCGCGGCGGCGGGGGGCCTGGGCGAGCGCGCCGCGCACGCCCTGGCGGACGCCGGCGCGCGGGTCGCCGTCGCCGACCTGGCGTCGCGCGCCGCCGACCTCGCCGCCACGGCACGGGCCCGCGGCGCGAGCGAACACGAGGTGGACGTCACCGACGAGGCGTCCGTCGCCGCACTCGTCGACGCCGTCATCGGCGCGCACGGCCGGCTGGACGTCGTCGTCAACGCCGCCGGGGTCATGCTGCGCAAGCCCTACGACGAGACGTCGCTGGAGGAGTTCGAGCGGGTCGTCCGCGTCAACCTCACCGGGACCTGGCTCGTCGGACGCGAGGCCGGCAAGGCGCTCACCCGCCGAGGCCGGGGCGGACGCATCGTCAACCTCACCACCGTGTACGCCGAGCGCGTGGGGCCCGTGCCCGAGTCGGCGTACTACTCGTCCAAGGCGGGCGTCGTCAACGTGACCCGGGCGCTCGCCGCCGAACTCGGCCCGCACGGCGTCAACGTCAACTGCCTCGCGCCCGGCGTCTTCTACCCCACCCAGATGACGGCCGCGCTCGGCGCCGAGCCCGACCGGCTGAAGTGGTTCGGCGACCGCACGATGCTCGGCCGGCTCGGCGATCCCGGCACCGACCTCACCGGCCCGCTGCTGCTGCTCGCGAGCCCGGCCGCCGCGTACATGACCGGCCAGGTCGTGTACGTCGACGGCGGCTGGTCCGCCTGGTAGCCCCGGCCGTTCCCCATCCCGATCAGAAGGAGAGACCTCGATGACCACCGCCAAGAAGGCCCTGCTCATGCTCGACTACCAGGTCGCGCTCTGCGAGGAGGGCCCGCACCTGCGGATGCCGCCGCTCGCCGCGCAGATCGCCGAGCGCGGCGTCCTGGCGACGGCCGAGCGGGTGCTGGCCGCCGCCCGCGCCGCCGGGACGTTCGTCGCCCACGTGCGGCTCGCGTTCGACCCGTCCTACCGGCTGCGCACCAACCGGCTGCCCCGCTTCGACCCCTACGAGGAGCAGCGCGCGATGCTCGCGGACTCCCCGGAGGCGCAGATCGTCAAGGCGCTGGCGCCGGTCGCGGGCGAGCCGGTCGTCGACAAGGGCTGCGTCGACCCGTTCGTCGGGACGCCGCTGCGCGAGGTCCTGGCCGCGGAAGGCGTCACCGAGGTCGTCCTCGGCGGCGTCGCCACCAACCTCGTCGTAGAGTCGGCGGCGCGGCACGCCTCGGACTCCGGGCTCCAGGTGACCGTGGTCGAGGACATGTGCGCCTCCTTCCGCCCGGACTTCCACGAGTTCTCCGTGACGCACATGCTCCCGCTGTTCGGCTCCGTGACCGGCTCCGCCGACCTCCGGTTCTGAGGGACGCCGCCATGACCGAGCAAACCCATCGCTACGACGTGGTCGTGGTCGGCGGCGGCGTCGCCGGTCTGTCGGCCGCGGTGTCGGCGGCCGAGGACGGCGCCCGCGTCGCGGTCCTGGAGCGCGCCCCCGAGGCCGAGACCGGTGGCAACACCCGCTACACCGAGGCGTTCCTGCGCATGAAGTCGCTGGACGAGGTCGCGGACGGTTTCGCCGACGCCCTCGTGGACGACTTCATGGGGCACCCCGACCCGTCCATCGTCAACGACGCGGCGCTCCCGGCCCGCAGGCAGGGCGCGCTCTACCGCGCCGCCCACACCGTCGACCCGGACTACGTCGCCGCGCTCGCCGAGAACGCGCCGGGGGCGCTGCGCTGGATGGCCGGGCACGGCGTCCGGTTCGACTTCGTGCCGACCCCGTTCCTCACCCGGTCCACGACCCGGATGGCGCCGGTCGGCGGCGGCCTCGCCATCGTCGAGACGATGGGCGGAGCGGCCCGGCGGCTCGGGGTGGAGTTCCACTTCGAGACCACCGCCCGCGGGCTCGTCCGCTCCGGACGCGGCGTCGCCGGCGTGGTCGCGCACACCGCCGAAGGCCCCGCGGTCTTCGAGGGCGCCGTCGTCCTCGCCAGCGGCGGCTACCAGGGCAACTTCGAGCTGATGGCCCGCTACCACGGCGAGCGGGCGCTGACCTGCCGTCCCGTCGCCAGGGGCGGCAACTACAACAAGGGGGAGGGGCTGGAGATGGCGCTGGCGCTCGGCGCGGCCACCGCAGGGAACTTCTCGCTCTTCCACGCCGAGCCGGTCGACCCGCGCAGCGGCGCGCCCGAGGCCGCGATCTTCTGCTTCCCCTACGGCGTGCTGGTCAACCGGGAGGGGCGCCGGTTCGTGGACGAGGCCCGCGGCACCGTCGACGCCTGGTACGAGCGGACGACCCGCGCGATCCAGGACCAGACCGGCGGGATCGCCTGGGTGATCCTCGACCAGCGGGGGCTGGCGGTGCCGAACCTGATGGCGGGCGTCCGCACCGACGTCCCGCCCGTCACCGCGGACACCGTCGGCGACCTCGCGCGCCGGCTGGAACTCCCCGCCGCGGACGTCGAGGCGACGATCGAGGCGTACAACGCGGCCTGCCCGCCGCCGGACGGTTTCGACCCCACCGCGCCGGACGGCCTCGCGACCCGCGGGCTCGTCCCGCCGAAGTCGAACTGGAGCCGCCCCGTCGACCGGGGCCCGTTCGCGGCCTACCCGATCATGGCGGCCAACGTATTCAGCTTCGGCGGCCTGAAGACCACCTCGGCCGCCGAGGTCGTGGACCGCGACGGCCGTCCCATCGCGGGCCTGTACGCGGCGGGGGAGCTGACCGGGCTGTATTACACCAACTACACGGGCTCCACCTCGGTGCTGCGCGGCGCGACGTTCGGCCGGATCGCCGGCGCCGGCGCCGCGGCCCGCGCGCGGTCCCTCGCGGGAGCCTGACGATGCGGATCTGGCACCAGTCCTTCACGGTCCTCGACGACGTCCCGCACTACCGCGACGCGCTCGCCCGCCACCTGCGGTCGCAGGCCGCCCCCGGCACCGGGATCGACCTCCACGGGATGAAGCCCGGCACCTACCCGTCGGACTACCCGGGCACCCACATCGGGTACGCCTACCTCGCCGGCCTGCACCGGGAGCAGTTCGCGCACGCCGCGCTGCGGGCGCAGGACGAGGGCTACGACGCGTTTTTGATCGCGACCATCCCCGACACCGCGTACGAGGAGGTCCGGACGCTGGTCGACATCCCGGTGATCGCGTTCGGCCAGACGTCGGTGCTGATGGCGGGCGCGCTCGGCGACCGCGTCGGCATCGTCAACTTCATCGGGGCCCTCGAACCGCAGCTGCGCCGCAACCTGCGCAACTACCGGCTGGACGCGCTGGTCGGGCCGATCGTCCAGGTGGAGGCCGGGTTCACCGATGTCATGGCGGCCTACGCCGACCCGGGGCCGCTGCTCGACGCGTTCACCCGCGCGGCGCGCCGGGCGATCGAGGCCGGCGCGAACGTCATCGTCCCCGGTGAGGGGCCGCTCAACGTGTTCCTCGCGGACCAGGGCGTGTCCCGGGTCGACGACGTGCCGGTCCTCGACTCCCTCGGCACCTGCGTCCGCGTCGCGGAGCTGCGCGCGGCGCAGTACCGCGCCACCGGGCTCGCCCCGGCGCGAACCGGGTTCTACGGGGCCCGCCCGCCCCGCCCGCTGGTCGACGCGGCACGCGACTTCTACGGGACGAACAGGACGCTGACGTGACCGCGCCGGCCCCGCACGCGTGGGACGCGGAGGTCGATGTCGCCGTCGCGGGCGGCGGGGCGTGCGGCGTGATGACCGCCCTCCGCGCGGCACGCGACCCCGGCCTGACCGTCGCGGTCTTCGAGAAGTCCACCCGCGACGGCTGCAACGCGGCGATCTCCTCCGGCTCCCTCGCCGCCGGAGGGACCCGCTGGCAGGCCGCGGCCGGCGTGGAGGACTCGCCGCGCCGGCACGCCGACGACATCATCCGCGCCGGCGGCGACGAGGAGTGGCGTCCGGTGGTGGAGGCGCTCTGCGCGGCGGCGCCGGACCTCGTCCATTGGATCGCCGACACCGGCTACCCCGTCGAACTCGGCCTCGACATGCCCCGGGCCGGGATGGCCGCGCGGCGGCTGCACACCGACACCGGGCGGCTCGGCGGCGCCCGGCTCATGCGCCACCTGCGCGGCCTCCTCGACGGGTACGGCAACGCCGCCTTCGTGGACGAGGCGCCCGTGGTCGACCTCGTGACCGGCGACGGCGGGGTCACCGGCGTCGTCGTCTCCCAGAACGGCGTCCTGCAGCGCGTCCGGGCCCGCAGCGTCGTCCTCGCCACCGACGGCTTCGCGAACAACCCGGCGCTGGTCGGGGAGCACCTGCCGCATCTCGGCACACCCTTCTACGGCGGCGTCTCCACCTCGACCGGGGACGCGCTCGGCTGGGCGCTGCGGCTGGGCGCGCGGCTGCGGAACATGGGCGCCGGACTGCGTTCCGGCCTGTTCGTCGCCGGCCACGGCACCCGGGTGTCCCCGGCGCTGCCGTTCAACGGCGCCGTCCTAGTCGACCGCGACGGCGAGCGCTTCGTGGACGAGGAGTCCAAGGGCTACTCGTCCATGGCGGGCGTCCTGCGGCGGCGGCCGGGCGAACGCGCCGCGATGGTCTGGGACGCCGCCGCGATGGCCGCCACCCGCGAGTCCGAGATGATGCGCGAATCCCTCGCCGCGGGCGCCGTCCGGGACTGCCCGACGATCGAGGACCTGGCCGGGGCGCTGGGCCGCACGGTCGAGGAGACCGAACGCGCCCTGACCCCGCTGCCGGGACGCCGCCGCCTCACCGCGCCGTACCACCTCGCGTGGGTCACCCACGGCCTGCTGACCACGCAGGGCGGCCTGGTGATCGACCCGGGCGGCCGCGTCCTGGACGGCGCCGGCCGGCCGATCCCCGGCCTGTACGCGGGGGGCGGCACGGCCTGCGGCCTGGCCGGCCCCCACTCCGACGGCTACCTGTCCGGCAACGGCCTCCTGTCCGCGTTCGGCATGGGCTGGATAATCGGCAACGCCCTGGCGGGCCGTTAGCCTCGATCCACGTGTGTCACGAACGTCGAGAGGAGCTTGATGTAGGAGGAGTTCCTTGAGGCGGTGCTGCGTAAGAGATGAGGGATGGCCCCTCGGAATCGGCCTGCGGGGGCAGGTTCCAAACCGCCCACTGCTGCGTTAGCTGAAGACTGTCGTGGTGAGCGTGTGGGAAAAGGCGCACGGGATGCGTCAGGTGGGGATCAGGAAGACGAGTGTCGTAGCCATTGAGGTGCCGAAAGAGGTTCGGTTGGCATCGAAACCGGGGCATGTGGATAGCTTCGGGATAAGCCTGGCGGTCACCCGCTTACTGGCCAGGCGGTGCCCGGCATAGAGGCGACGTGAGCCTGATCTGCAGCTCTTGCATGGAACGTGAGAAGGCGGACCTCGATACTGCCGTCCCGGTGGCGGGGCGCGAGAGGGAGTGTCTCAAGCGGCAGAAACCGTGAGGGATTGAGTACCGACGCGGGGTGCGCTGGCGGACCGGCCCGTAGTAGCCGTGAAGCTCCTGCTAGACACGGTGGGAGGGGAGCCAAGGGGCCGGGTCATCCGTGGTTTGTGCGTTCGATCAACCAGCATTCGGCTGGGAGGAGTCGCGTGAGCGAACTGAAGTCAACAGGCAGGCCGTTCGACATTTCGAAGCGGGAAGTATGGGAGGCGTGGCAGAAGGTCAGGGCGAACAAGGGCGCGCCGGGGGTGGACGGACGCTCCCTCGATGACTTCGAATCGGACCTGAGGAACAGTCTCTACAAGGTCTGGAACCGGATGTCGTCAGGGAGCTACTTCCCGCCGCCGGTGCTCGCGGTGGAAATCCCCAAGCCGCACGGCGCAGGGACCAGGATGCTCGGCGTGCCCACCATCGCAGACCGAGTCGCCCAGACGGTGGTGGCCGGGAGGCTGGAGGCGAAGGTCGAACCGATCTTCCATCCCGACTCCTACGGCTACAGGCCGGGACGCTCGGCGCTGGATGCGGTGGCGACGTGCCGGCAACGCTGCTGGAAGAACGACTGGGTGATCGATCTGGACATCCAGAAATTCTTTGACAGCGTGCCATGGGACCTGATCGTCAAAGCGGTGGAGGCCAACACCGACCAGCCGTGGGTGGTTCTTTATGTGAAACGGTGGCTGCAGGCCCCGGTACAGATGCCCGACGGAACCTTGCGGCAGCGTGACCGCGGCACCCCGCAAGGGTCGGCGGTCTCGCCTGTGCTGGCGAATCTGTTCCTGCATTATGCGTTCGATGCGTGGATGGCTCGGCGATTCCCGGGTATCGTGTTCGAACGGTACGTCGATGACGTGGTCGTGCACTGCGTCAGCAAGGCCCAAGCCCAATATGTGGCCAAGGCGATCGGCGAACGGATGGAACAGGTCGGGCTGCGACTGCACCCCGACAAAACCCGAATAGTCTACTGCCAGGACGGCCAGCGACGCGGCTCTTACGAGCATACGTCGTTCACGTTCCTGGGGTTCGGGTTCCACCAGCGCAAAGCGCGGAACAAGAGAGGGCAGTACTTCAACGCCTTCTTGCCCGCGATCAGCAAGGATGCTTTGAAAAGGCTCAGTGCGGAAGTGCGATCATGGAGACTGCACAACCGGACCGGCCACACCTTCAGCGACCTCGTCCGACGGATCAACCCGATCGTCCGAGGCTGGATGCACTACTACGGGGCATTCCACCGCTCCGCGATGTATCCCCTCCTTTCGCGCATCAACGCCTACCTGGTGCGCTGGATCCGCAACAAATATAAACGGCTGCGACCAATGAAGAAGGCCATCCAGTGCTGGCAGGGGATCACCGTGCGGTATCCCCGCTGGCTTGCGCACTGGGCTTGGGTCACCTCGGTACCGCGCGTCTGGTGATCAGGATGACAGGAGCCCGGTGACGGGAGACTGTCACGCCGGGATCTGTGGGAGCCGGAGGGTGAGACTCCCTCCGGCCACCCGACCGGGTGAATGGTCGTCCAGGTTACGGAAACGACGAAAGGGATGCCCCGTGGCCTGCGATGATGGGCTTGTCTAAGGTCCAGCAACGCAATAACAACGAGGCATCCCGTAAGTGCAATCCTCTCATGCGGTCTCGGCGGTGGGCGCCGGGTTCGATGAACCGAACCTGATGGCGGACGCGGGCCTGGTGCCGGTGGTCCGGCTAGCGGAGCGGGCCGGTCTGCCCGAGCTGGTGAGCACCGCGGTACGAATCAAGGGTTCGGGCAACGGCGCGGGCGCCGCCCCGGCGGCGAAGGTGATGTCGCTGGTGGCGGCGATGTGCGCCGGCGCCGACAGCATCGATGACGCCGACCGGCTGCGGCACGGCGCGGTGCCGGTGGCCTTCACTGGGGTTCGGGCGCCCTCCACGCTGGGCACGTTCCTGCGGTCGTTCACCCACGGGCATGGGTTGCAGCTGCACGCGGTGCATCGCCGGTTCCTGGGCGAGCTGGCCAGGCGGGCGCCGCTGCTGCCCGGCGCCGGCCAGGTCGCCTTCATCGACGTCGACTCCACCCATAAGCGGGTGTTCGGCCGCACCAAGCAGGGCGCGCAGATCGGACGGTTCAAAGGCGTACGCACCCTGCATCCACTGCTGGCCACGATCAGCACCCCGATCGCCCGCCCGATCGTGGCCGCGGTGCGGCTGCGCCAAGGCCGCTCGGCCGACAGCCGGGGAGCGATGCGCCTGGTCACCGAGGCGCTGGCCACCGCACCGCAGGTCGGGGCCACCGGCATCCGCGTACTGCGCGCCGATTCGCAGTACTACAACGCCGATGTGGTGGCCGCCTGCCGCCGCGCCGACGCCCACTTCTCGATCACCTGCGGCATGAACCCGTCCATCAAGCGCGCCATCGCCGCCATCGGCGAGGACGCGTGGACGCAGATCCGCTACCCGACCGGTGTACTCGATCCCGACACCGGCGAGCTGATCTATGACGCCCAGGTCGCCGAGATACCCGCCTACACCGCCTTCACCGGCCGCAGAAAGTCCGAGCAGGTCACCGCCCGGCTGATCGTCCGCCGGGTGCGTGACCTGGCCAAACCCGCCACCGTGGGTGAGCAGGGCGAACTGTTCCCCGCCTGGCGCTACCACCCGTTCTTCACCGACAGCCCGTTCCAGACCCTGCAGGCCGAGCGACAGCACCGCCACCACGCCGTCATCGAGCAGGTCATCGCCGACGGCAAGGCCGGGCCCCTGGCCCACCTGCCGTCTGGGAACTTCAACGCCAACGCCGCATGGCTGGTGCTGTGGGCGATGTCGTTCAACCTGCTGCGCGCCGCCGGCGCGCTGGCCTCGGCCTTCCACGCCAAAGCCACCACCGCCACCCTCCGCGCCCACCTGGTCAACGTCCCAGCCCGGCTGGCCCGCTCAGCACGCCGCCTGCTGCTGCACCTGCCTGGCAACTGGCCCTGGGCTGATGCGTGGATGCACCTGTTCACCACCGTCCACGCCCCACCCGACAGCATCTGACCTGCCATTACCCACCGCCCAAGCGGGCTCGACCGGAATTCGACACGTGGAAAGGCTGGGCAGACCAGCCGATCAGCCCTGCCCGCAAGCTTCCGCCAACTCGACAAACCTCACCGAAACGACCGAGAGATCAACCTCGAACCACCATCGGTGGATCGAGGGTTAGGCCGGGGCGGATTTCAGATCTGCCAGATCATCTGGAAATGGCTTCGGGCTTGGAATCGGAGGGGGGATTCCAAGCCCGAATGCGCGGGTGCCGACCGAGCGGTTGCGGTCAGGCGGTCTTGATCACTCGTAGTCCGGGTTGTTGCCGGTCGGGATCTCGATGCTGATCGGGAAGTCCGCGCCGGACAGGACGAGCAGGGCCGCCACGCGGAGGAGCTCGTCGAAGGCCCAGTAGGACGACTGCACGATGCCGGGCGCGTCCTCCAGTTCGAGCAGGCCCTCCCGGATGCGGACGAAGGGCTCCCAGCCGACCTCGAAGATGGTGTCCCACAGCGGGTACCGGCGGATGTTCAGCCAGCCGGCGATCTCGTCGCCGAGCACGTACCGGGTGAGCGCGCCGAGGATCGGCTTGGTGATGTACCGGAGGGGGCCGCCCGGGACGATCGTGGCGAGGTTCAGGAGCATGTCCGCGAGCTTGATGCCCTCGGGCGTCGGGCCCAGAATCGGGTCCAGGACCTGCTTGGCCTGGGAGTTGGCCTCGGTCCACGAGTTGGGGATGTACTCGTCCTTGATGCCGAGCATGTGGGCGCAGACCTGCCACGAGTGCAGGAACGCCTCGGAGTCGGCGGCGGGGATCGGGACCTTCCACTTGACCAGGTTCTGCATGACGGTCGTGGGCAGGCTGTGCCAGGTGACCATCATGTCGGCCTGGCTGATCGGCTTCTCCTCGTCCGCGACCTTGTTCCAGTACGGGGACTGCGGCAGCAGGTGGCGCACGCCCGCGTGCGCCAGCCGCGTCTTGACGCAGGTCACGACCATCTCGCCGTTGGCGCCGTAGGCGTTGGCCGTCCCGATGTCGTACCCCAGCTTGGCGGTCTTGGTGATGCGGTCCCGCATGTCCGCGCCACCCTTGGAGTAGTACACGGCGCGCGCCTCACGCGGAATGACCGTGCTCATCATCCCGCTGGCGAACCCGTAGGTCACCCCGAGGTAGAGTCCCCGCCGCTCGTTGAAGTCGACCGCCTGGGTGAGCTTGGCCTGGTCGGTCCATGACGGCAGCTGCCTGGCCCGCTCGATGAAGTCGCGCAGATCCGCGGGCAGGCCGCTCGGAAGCGCCTGGTCGTTCTTGGTCCATGTCGCCAGCTTCCGGTTAACGTCGGGAACGACGCCGCGCTCAAGCAGGGAGGCGACCAGCTGGTCGGCCTCGTCGTCCCAGACGCCCTTCGGGTCCGCGCCGGCGCCGGCGCCCGCCACCGAGCCCTTGGGGGACCACGTCCACAGTGCGGACGCCTGCGCGGGGGCGGCCACGCTCAGTGCGCCGAGTGCGCCGACGGCGCCGCCCGTCACCAACACGTTGCGTCTGCTGGGGTTTTCCATTCCTTGCTCCTCCTCGGGGTGGAAGAGCACCAGCCTGATACGCTGAAACGCGAACCGCTTCTGTGTATCATCGGTGCTGGACACAATGTCAGCACACTGTTTCGGCCTTGACAAGACCTAGCGTGACGCCGGCCGGAGAGTGAGGCACAATCGGTCATCACGGGAGGCGATCATGGAACGTGCGCTGTCCGCGCTCATGGGTAATTCGGGCCAGGAGTCGTTGCTCGAACGCGCGTACAGCGACGCGGTCGAACAGGTCGACGAGATGGACGAGAGCCGTGCGCGCGTGCTCGACGCGGCCTATGAGCAGTTCTCCCGGATGGGCATCCAGCGCTCCACCATGGAGGACGTGGCGCGGCGGGCCGGGGTCTCCCGCATCACGGTCTACCGGCGGTTCGTCACCAAGGACGCCCTGGTCGAGCAGGTGGTGCGCCGGGAGTTCCGCCGCTACTTCGACCGGTTCCTGCACGAGATCAAGCAGGCCGAGACCGCCGCCGACCGGGTCGTGCTCGGCTTCGTGAGCGCGTTGCGCGCCATCCGGGGCAACCCCCTGATCGGCGGGCTGAGCGCCGCGGAACCGGACGTGCTGATGGCCGCCACGATCAGCGACGACGGCCGGACCCTCGCGATCGTGCGGCAGTTCGTCGCGGGCCAGCTCCGCCGCGAGCAGCGCGCGGGCAACGTGTCACCCGACCTGGACATCGACTTCGTCGCCGAGATGATGGTCCGGGTCTCCGGCTCCTTCCTGGCGATCCCGAGCGAGCTCATCGACCTCGACGACGACGAGCAGGTGGCCGCGCTGGCCCGGCGGTTCCTCGTCCCCATGCTGGACGCGCCGCCCCATCCGCTGGAGCGCCCGCAGTCCCGCTAATCCGGCTTCGGCGCGGTCTGTGCGAGCAGGCCGTCGACCAGTGCCCGGAGCCCCGCCGGGTAGGTGTCCCGCTCGGCGACCGCCGCCCACCGGTCGCCGCCGACGGCGGCGAGGCGCGGCAGCCGTGACCCGTCGATGTGGTCCAGGGAGAAGGGGCCCAGGATGCCGGCCCGCCGCCGCGCGGTGTTGGCGCGGACGAGGACCTCGCCGGCGGTGTAGTACCAGATGCTGCGGAAGATGTAGACGGCGTCCGCGGGCGTGCAGCCGTAGTCCTCGGCGCCGGCCAGGATCTCGTCCACCATCCACAGGGCCGACTCGTCGAGCAGGCCGACGAAGCCGTCGGTCGTGACGATCTCCACCGCCCACGGCCAGGCCGCGGCGGCGTCGTGCACCGAGGTGGCGACCGCGATGATGCGCTCCCGCGGGTCGGCGGGCAGCGGCGGGCGCTCGATCTGCCCGAGGTAGTGGTTGAGCACCAGGACCAGCAGGTCCTCCTTGCTCCGCACGTGGTGGTACAGGGTCGTCGCCCCGATGCCGAGCTCGGCGGCGAGCCCCCGGATCGTCAGCCTCTCCCAGCCGTCCCGCTCGATGATCCGGCGGGCCGCCGCGACGATCTGCGCGCGGGACGTCACGGGCGGGCGGCCGGTGCGGCCGCGCGGTGCGGGCGGTCGGGACATCGTCCCATCATGCCGTCCCGCCGCCCGCCGCGACCAAACCGGTGCGGGGTCGGTGCGGAGCAGGAGCGATCTTTCGCGGTCGACAGCCGGACGGCGCGGTGCTACTTTCGGAACACGTTCGGAAAGTCCGCCTACGACGGGGAGGGGCACCGGAGACGATGAAGACGGCGGAAGTGGAACCCGCGGGTGCCGTGGGGCTCGGGGAGCTGCTGCGGCCCGTCCGGCGGCGGCTCGGCACGGCGGTCGCGCTGCGGGCCGTGGCGGCGGCGGTGGCCGTCGTGCCGTTCGCGGCGGTGGCCGAGCTGGCCAGGGTGCTGCTCGCGGAAGGCCCGGCCGACCGCGGCCGGGCCTGGACGGTGACCGCGGTCGCGGCGGGCGCGCTGCTCGCCTGGCTGCTGCTGACCGCGGTGGCGGGGCTGCTCGCCCACGGCGCGGACCTGGACTTCCAGCTCTCGGTGCGGCGGCGCCTGGTCGACCGGCTGGGGCGCGTGCCGCTGGGCTGGTTCACCGACCGGGGCGCGGGCGGCATCGGCAAGGCGGTCCAGCACGACGTGGACGCGATGCACCACCTCGTGGCGCACTCCCTGCTGGACCTCACCGCGGTCGTCGTGACGTCGCTGGTGACGCTGGGCTACCTGTTCTGGGTCGACTGGCGGATGGCGCTGATCGTGCTGGTCCCGATCGCCGTCGGGAGCGCGCTGTTCGCCCGGCGGATCACGAGCATGACCGCGGAGATGGCCGCCTACGACCAGGCGCTGCAGCGCATCATCGGCAGCGTCGTCGAGTTCGTCGAGGGCATCGCCGTGGTGAAGATGTTCGGGCAGGCCAGGCGGGCACACCGGCGGTACGCGCGGGCGGCCGACGACTTCGCGGAGTTCCTCGACGACTGGCTCTCGCGGAGCTACCGGGCGGGCGCCGCATCGGCCCTGGCGCTGAGCCCGGTCACCATCCTGCTCACGGTCCTGGCCGGGGGCATGGTTTTGGTCACCGCCGGGCACCTGGACCCGGTCGACCTGCTGCCGTTCGTGATCCTCGGGCTGGGGCTGTCCGTTCCGCTGCAGGCGCTGGACTTCCACGGCGAGGACATGGAGACGGCGAACGCGGCGGCGAAACGGGTGGGCGCCCTGCTCGCGGCACCGGAGCTGGCCGTGCCCGCCGAACCGCGGACCCCGGACCTCGGCGGCGGCCCGCGGGTCGAGATGTCCGGGGTGGAGTTCGGCTACGACGCGGACCGGCCGGTGCTGAGCGGGATCGATCTGGTGCTGGCACCGGGCACCGTGACCGCGCTGGTCGGCGCGTCGGGTTCGGGCAAGACGACGCTGGCGAAGCTGCTGCCGCGGTTCTTCGACCCGACCGCGGGAAGCGTCGCGATCGGCGGGGTCGACGTGCGCGAGATCGCGCCCGACCGGCTCTACCGGCTGGTGTCGTTCGTCCTGCAGGACGTCCAGTTGCTCGACGCCAGCGTGCGCGACAACGTCCGCCTCGCCCGTCCCGACGCGGACGACGAGACGGTACGCCGCGCGGCGCGGGCCGCGGCCATCGACGAACGCGTCACCGCGCTGCCGCGCGGCTACGACTCGGTCGTCGGCCGGGACGTCCGGTTCTCCGGCGGGGAGGCGCAGCGGCTGTCCATCGCGCGGGCGATCCTCGCCGAGACCCCGATCGTGGTGCTGGACGAGGCGACCGCCCATGCCGACCCGGAGGCGGAGGCGTCGATCCAGGACGCGCTGTCGGAGCTGGCCGCCGGACGGACCGTCCTCGTCGTCGCGCACCGGCTGGCGTCGGTGGCCGGCGCCGACCGGATCGTCGTGCTCGAACGCGGCCGGATCGCCGAGCAGGGCACGCACGCGGAACTGCTCGCCGCCGGCGGCCGCTACGCCCGGATGTGGCGGCTCCAGAACGAGGTCCACGAAGGCGACGTCCACGAAGGCGACGTCCACGAAGGCGACGTCCACGAAGGCGACGTCCACGAAGGCGACGTCCACGAAGGCGACGTCCACGAAGGCGACGTCCACGAAGGCGACGCCCGTGCAGACGGCGCCTACGCCGGATTCGGCGCGGCCGAGGAGGGGGAACGATGATCCGCCGGCTGTTCGCCGCGCTCGGGCCGGAGCACGACGGTGCGCTGCGCCGGGTGCTGGCCCTGTTCACCGCCGCGGCCCTGCTGCAGGGGGCGGCGTTCGTCCTGCTGGTCCCGATCCTGGAGGAGGTGCTGGGCGACGACCCGGAACGGGCCTGGCCGTGGGTGCTCGCGCTCGCGCTGCTGTGGGCCGGGTACGCGGCGGTGAGCCATGCCGCGACGGTGGCCGGGTACCGGGCGGGGACGCGCCTGAGCCGCGACCTGCACCACCGCATCGGGGACAAGGTCGCGCAGCTGCCGCCCGCCTGGTTCACCGGCGACCGCGTCGGTGAACTGGGGCGGCTGGCCTCGCAGCGCGTGGTCGACATCATGTCGGTGCCCGCGCACCTGCTGCGGCCGCTGATCGACGGTGTCGTCACGCCGCTGGTCGTGCTGCCGGCCATGTTCGCGTTCGACTGGCGGCTGGCGGTCTCGATGACCGTCGCCGCGGCGGGGATGGCGGTGGCGTACCGGCTGGCGAGCCGCGGCATGCAGGCCGCCGACCGCCGGGCGGACGCCGTGCACGCCGCGGCCGCCGGGCGGATCGTGGAGTTCGCCCGCGCGCAGCCGGTGCTGCGGGCCTTCGGCCGGACGGTCGAGGGGCACGCCGCACTCGACGGCGCCCTCGCCGCGCAGCACCGGGCCGGCCGCCGGACGCTGCGCGCCGGGATGCCCGGCATCGTCGCGCTCGGCTTCCTCGCGCAGGCGTCGTTCGTCGTCCTGCTGGCCCTCGGCACCCACCTGGCGCTCGGCGGCTCGGTGGGCGCGGCCGAACTGATCGCCCTGCTGGTGCTGGCGGCCCGGTTCGTCGAGCCGGTGACGGTCGTCGCCGAGCTGGGCGGCGCGATACGGGTCGCGCAGAACGCGGTGACCGACATCGACGCACTGCTCGGCACCGCGACGCTGCCCGAACCGGATGTGTCGCGGCGCCCCGGCGGCACCGATGTCGAACTCGACGGCGTGCGTTTCGGCTATGACGGCACCGCGGTCCTCGACGGGCTGTCGATGCGGGTGCCGCAGGGCCGGATGACCGCGCTGGTCGGCCCGTCCGGGGCGGGCAAGACGACCGTGATCAAGCTGATCGCGCGGTTCGCCGACCCCGCCGCCGGCGCGGTGCGGGTGGGCGGCGTGGACGTCCGCGAGATGCGGACCGAGGACCTGACGTCGCTCATCTCGGTGGTCTTCCAGGACGTCTACCTGTTCGACGGGACGATCCTCGACAACGTGCGGGTCGGCCGCCCCGACGCCACCGACGAGGAGGTGCGCGCCACGGCCCGCACGGCGCGGGTGGACGACATCGCCGAGCGCCTGCCGGGCGGCTGGGCGGCGCGGGTCGGGGAGGGCGGCGGCCGGCTGTCCGGCGGCGAACGGCAGCGCGTCTCGATCGCGCGGGCGCTGCTCAAGGACACCCCGATCGTCCTGTTCGACGAGGCGACCGTCGCGCTGGACGCCGAGAACGAGCACGCCCTGCAGCAGGCGATGGCCGCCCTGTCGCGGGACCGCACCGTCCTGGTGATCGCGCACCGGCTGCACACGCTGCGCGAGTCCGACCACATCGTCGTCCTCGACGGCGGGCGTGCCGTGGAGGAGGGCGGCCACGACGAACTGCTCGCCCGCGACGGCCGGTACGCCCACTACTGGCGGGAACGCCGCCGCGCGCGGGGCTGGCGCCTGACCCGGCCCGCCGCCCTCCGCTGATCCGAACCCGAACCCCAGCACGCAGGGAATCGCCATGTCGAATTTCGGAACACGTTCGAAAAGCAGTCCACCGAACGAGAAGGCAGCACCGGGCGGTACGGGCGGCCGGCCGGGGCTCACCCTGGCGGTGGTGGCCGTCGTGCAGTTCATGGTCTCGCTCGACTTGTCCGTCGTGAACGTCGGCCTCCCGCGGATCGCGGCCGGACTCGACTTCAGCGCGGTCGGCCTGACCTGGGTGATCCACGCCTACGCCCTCACCTTCGGCGGGCTCCTGCTCCTCGGCGGCAAGGCCGCCGACCGGTACGGCCGCAGGCGGGTCCTGCTGCTCGGACTCGGCCTGTTCGGCCTCGCCTCCCTCGCCGGCGGCTTCGCCCAGGAACCCGGGCACCTGGTCGCCGCGCGGGCCGCGCAGGGCGCCGGGGCCGCCGCGCTGGCCCCGGCCGCGCTGGCGCTGCTGGCCGCGACGTTCCCCGGAGGCCGGGCCCGGGTCCGGGCCTTCGGGGTGTGGAGCGCGACGAACGCCGCCGGCGGGGCGCTCGGCGTGCTGATCGGCGGCCTGCTCACCGAGTACGCCGGGTGGCGCTGGGTCATGTTCGTCAACGTGCCGATGGCCGCCGGCGCGCTGGCCCTCGCCTGGCGGGGCGTCCCCGCGGGCCCGCCGCCGTCGCGCGGCGGGCGCCCGGACGTGCTCGGCGCCGTCCTGGCCACGGCCGGCATGACGCTGCTGGTGTTCGGCGTCGTCCGCACCGACCGGTACGCGTGGACGTCCCCGGTCACCCTGGCGACCCTGGCGGCGGCCGCCGCGCTGCTGGCCGCGTTCGTCCGGGTCGAGCGGACCACCACCCGCGAGCCGCTGGTCCGGCTCGGCCTGCTCGCCAACCGCTCCGTCCGCGGCGCGAACGCCTACAACCTCCTGGTCGGCGCGGCGATGGCGGCGGCCTTCTACTTCCTGTCCCTGTACCTGCAGCGGGTCCTGGCGATCGGGCCGGCGCCGGCCGGGCTCATGTTCCTGCCGCTGGCCCTCGCGGTGGTGGCCGGGTCCGTGCTCGCCGTGAAGCTCGGCTACCGTCTCCCGCCGCGGACCCTGCTGGTGGCCGGCGGGCTCCTGACCGCGACCGGGTTCGCCTGGTTCGGCCTCATCAGCCCGGACGGCGGCTTCGCCACCGACGTCCTCGGGCCCTCGGTCATCGCGGGCGTCGGTTTCGGCCTCTGCCTGGGGCCGCTCGTGGCGACCGCCACCGCCGGCGTCGCGTCCCACGAGACCGGTACCGCGTCGGGCCTGCTGAACAGCTCGCGGCAGATCGGCGCCTCGCTCGGGCTCGCCGCGCTGGGCACTGCGGCCCACCACCGCACCGGGGGGACAGGCACGCCCGAGACCCTCAACGACGGGTACGCGCTCGGGCTGACCCTCAGCGCGGTGCTGCTGGTCGCCGCCGCCCTCGTCGCCCTGACCGTGCCGCGCCGGACCGGCCCGCCGGCTTGAGGGCGACCCCTCCGCTACGCCAGGGGGCCCCGGCGCCGGAAACCGGGGACGGGGCCGGGGGCCCGTCGCTAGAGTGGGCGGCGACTTGCCCGGTGGTGCCCGAATTGGTGCAAGGTCCCGGCGGAGGCGTGGCCATGGTTGACGACCTGTCGTTCGCGGCGGTGCTGGACGACCTGTGCCGGCGGCCCCCCGGACGACGGCGCCCGTTCTCCAACGTCGAGCTCGCGCGGGCGGTCACCGACCTCGGCGGCGACATCACCGACGGATACATCTCGCACCTGCGCAAGGGGCACCGGGACAACCCGACCCTGCAGACGATCCAGGACCTGGCCGCCGCCCTCGGCGTGTGCCCGGCCGCGTTCGTCGGCGGGCGCCGGGAGCGGGCGGGCGAGGAGTGCCCGCGCCGCTCGTTCCCGGCCAGGCTGCGGCACCTGTTCGAGGCCGTCCACCCGCCGGCGCGGGGGCCGTACACGCCCGAGGACGTCGCCGCCGCGATCAGCGCGGACGGCCGGTACGGGTCGATCTCGGCCAGCCACATCCGGGAGCTGCTGCACCCGGTCGCGCCGCCCAACCCGCGGCTCAAGCACATGCTGGCGCTGGCCGGCCACTTCGGCCTGACCGGCGACGACGGCGTCCCGCAGGCCGCGTACTTCCTGGACGACCGGCTCGCCGCCGCCATCGACGCGGAGCTCGCCGACCTGAAGGCGCTGCGCGACGCCGGCGTGGTGGAGTTCGCGGCACGGGTGGTCGAGCACGCCTCCACGTGGAGTCCCGAACTGCGCAGGCAGGCCGTCGAGGCGATCACGCAGGCGGTGGAGTCGGGAGAGACCCGGTGGGTGTTCCCGCGCGGACCCGGGAGTGACCGATGACCAGGCCGGCGCGGGGCACGAGCGGAGGCGGATCGCGATGGGCCGCATGAGCAGGCGGGAGCGCGGCGAGCTCTGCGACGAGGTGGTGGCGCGGTTCCGCGGGCCGGGCGGGGTGACCCACCGGGAGCTGTGCCGCCGCACGGGCGAGGTGATGAGCGAGCTGCTCGGCGCCCGGGTCGAGCTGCGGTTCGTCGCGCTGCGCGACGCCCCGTTCAGCGGGGCCACCGTGCGGCTGGCCGACGGCGGGTACGTGGTGTTCTGCGCCAGGTCGCGGTCCTGGTACCACCGCCTGGGCATCCTCCTGCACGAGCTGGCGCACGTGGTGCTGGACCACCGGCTCGACGCCGCGTCCGGCGGCGACGGCCTGCGCCGGCTCGCGCCGCACCTGCCGGGGCGGGCGGCCCGCATCGTCGCGGGACGCAGCGACCACGCGGTGGACGAGGAGCGGGAGGCCGAGGAACTGGCCGACCTCCTGCTGGAGCGGCTGACCGAACGCGGCGACCGGTCGGCCGAGCTGCCGTCGGCCGAGGCCACCCCGCATGTCCGGCGCATCGCCGAGGGGCTGGTCCACTACCCGGCCAGGGGCGGCCGGCGGTGAACCGCCGTCATACTGCCCTGGAGTCAGGCTCCGATTTATCCACTTTTAAGTTGAAGTAGTCCTTGCGTGCTGGCTACGCTCCGACAGGCGGCGCTACTGCCATCACGGGAGGGCAAGTCTCCATGCTTCTTGAGTATGACCAGGCTCGATGGCATGGCGGGGGGCCCGCGCCATGAACCTGCACGCGGTCGGGAGCCGCCGGCGGGAGGTCGGCGGATACGTCCCCAACGTCGCCCGGATGCACAACTACCTCCTCGACGGCAAGGACCACTACGCGGCGGACCGGTCGGCCGTGCGGGACCTCCTGGAGCACGCGCCGGAGCTGTACAGGCTCGCCCGCGCCGAGCGGCTCTTCCTGATGCGCGGCGTGCGGTGGCTGGCCTGGAAGGCGGGCATCGACCAGTTCCTCGACCTCGGCTGCGGGATGCCGGTCGGACGGTCCGTCCACGAGAGCGCCGCCGGCGCCGCCGGGCCCGGGCGGCGCCCCCGCGTCGTCTACGTCGACAACGACCCGGTCGTGGTGGCGCACGGGCGGGCGCTGCTCGACGAAGGCGACTCCGTGCTGACCGTCCCCGGGGACGTCCGCGACCCGAAGCGCCTGCTCCGTGAGTCGCGGGTGGCCGACATCCTGGACTTCCGGCGCCCGGTCGCGGTGCTCTGCGGCGCGGTCCTGCCGCACCTCGACGGCGAGCGGCCCGGAGAGGTCGTGGCCGCCCTCCGCGACGTGCTCGCCCCCGGCAGCGCGCTGCTCGTCAGCCACCTGTGCGGCGACCACGCCGCACCGCACATCACCGGCATGCTCCAGGAGGTGTACGCCACCGCCACCGCGCCGCTGACCCTGCGGAGCCGCGAGCAGATCGCCGGCCTGTTCGACGGCTTCGACCTGCCGCAACCCGGGGTGACGGACGTCGCCCGATGGCCGCGCACCCGCCCGCCCGCCGGCCGCCGCACGATCACGTCCTACGGGGGCATCGCGCGGCGGCCCGGCGGCTAGGGGCGGGGCGGAAGCGCCCGCCGGAGCGCCTCCTTGTCGACCTTGCCCGTGGGCAGCAGCGGCAGCCCGTCGACGATCTCGAAGTGCTTGGGGACCTTGTGCCCGGCCAGCCGGGTGCGGCAGTGGCGGTCCAAATCGTCCGGACTGGTCCCGGCGTCCGGACGGGGCAGCACGAAAGCGGCGCCGACCTCGTGGTACACCGGGTCGGGCACGGCGACCACGGCCGCCGCGGCGACGTCCGGATGCGCCTCCAGGGCCATCTCGATCTCGCGGGGATAGACGTTGTAGCCACCCGACTTGAACATCTCCTTGAGGCGGCCGACCAGCGTCAGGGTGCCGTCGGGGCGTGCCACGGCCACGTCGCCGGTGCGCAGGAAGCCGTCCGGCGTGAAGGCCGCGGCGGTCGCGTCCGGTGCGCCGAGGTAGCCGCTCATCAGGCACGGGTTCCGCACCTGGATCTCGCCGGGCGTGCCGGGAGCCACGGGCGTCCCGTCCGCATCGGCGAGCCGCAGTTCGAGCCGGGGGTCGGGGCGGCCGATGGTGGTGGCGAGCGTCTCGTCGTCGGCGTCCGGATCGTTGTAGGCCACCGCGACGCAGCTCTCGGTCAGCCCGTACACGGAGGTGAGGCGCGCACCGGTCGCCCGCAGCGGCGGCACCAGCTCGCGGGGCAGCGGCGCGCCGCCCCACGCGACGTACACCAGCGACGACAGGTCCGCCGCGGCGACCTCGGGACGCATCATGACCAGCTGGAACATGGTGGGGATCTGGCCCCACATGGTGACCTTCGCGCGGTCGATGGCCGCCGGGATCGCGGCCGGGTCGAAGTCCTCCATGAAGCAGACGCCGCCGCCCATGGCCAGCGGGACCGACACGACGTCCATGACCCCGCCCACATGGCCGACCGGGAGGTTGGCCAGGGCCACGGCGGGCGCGTGGTACAGGCGCGTCGCCTGGAGGCGGCACCCTTCGGCGAACGCGCGGTGGCTGATGACGGCGCCCTTGGGACGGCCGGTCGTCCCGGACGTGTAGATGATCAGCCCGGGGTCGTCGTCCGCGCCCTCCGGCGAGGCGGCCGCGCCCTCCGGCGAGGAGTCCTCGGCGGGCGCGCCGGCGTGGGCGAGGAAGTCCCCGAACGGCACGGCCCCGGGGAACGAGCCGGTCAGCGCCACCGTCTCCCGGACCGTGCCGGCCGCGTCCCGCAGCGCGGCCATGTCCTCCCCGAACGGGCGGCCGCCGTGCTCGGCGAGCGAGACGAGCAGCACCGGCGCGCTGTCGGTCACCACGTGCAGCAGCTCGCCGCGCGTGTACCGGGGGTTGAGCCCCACCCACACCGCGCCGATCCGGGACAGCGCGAGGAACAGGGTGAGGAACTCCGGTCGCGGGGTCGTCAGCACGGCCACCCGGTCGCCGTGCCGCACCCCCGAGGCGCGCAGCGCGGCGGCGCAGCGGGCCACGTCGGCGGCGGCGCGCCGGTAGGTCCGCGGGGCGCGCCCGGTGCCGTCGAGCTCGTCCAGCGGGGCGTCGGGGGTCCGGGACGCCCAGTGGTCGAGGTAGCCGGCCACCCTGCCCACCCGCGGCACGATCTCCTCGCCGGGCGGTTCGCTCACTGCGGGCCCTCCTCTTCGGGGGTGACGAACATCGAGATCCAGTCGGCGACCATCGCGGGGGTGCCGGCGTCCTCGACCTCCATGACGTTGCGGGTGAGCACGCGCACCCGCCCCGGCTCCTTCTCGCGGGCCTCGACGAGCCGGGCACGGACCCGCACCCGCTCCCCGGCCAGCACCGGGCGGAGGAACCGCACCTTGTCGACGCCGTAGTTCAGCCCGTAGGCGCCCTGGAGGTCGAGGTCCAGTTCCCGTTTGTGGAAGGCGACGAGCAGCGACAGGAGCAGGAACCCGGAGATGAGCCGGTCGCCGTACGGGTCGCCGTTGGCCGGCGGGGCGCCGAGGAAGTCCTCGCGCAGGAAGGAGGCGTCGGCGAAGGCCCGTTCGTCGTCGGCGCCGAGCCGCACCCAGTCCGAGCAGAACAGTTCCTTCCCGGTGAGTTCGTGCAGTTCACCGAGCGTGCGAACCATCGGCGTCCCCCGTCCCGGGCGGTGTCAGGGCAGCGGCGGGCGTCGCGTCCGCGGCGTCGGGGCGCGACGCCCCGATCCTGGCATAGCGGTCAGGGTCGGTGCGACGCAGCCGCACCGCGTACAGCGCGGCGGCCACCGCGAGCAGCATCGCCAGGTACGGCAGCGTGTTGATCGCCACGGCGTCGCTGTGCGCCAGCGTGCCGAAGTTGGCCAGCAGCAGGACGGTCGCGGTGACCAGCCCGGCGCAACCGGCGAGGGGGAGGGCGAGCGTGCGCAGCAGCCGCGGGTCGCGGCGGCGGCGGAAGTAGACGACGCAGGCCACCGCCGTCAGCATCTGCAGCAGCACGATCCCCAGAGTCGACAGCCCGCTCATGACGGTGACGAGGTTGCGGTACGGGTCCAGCCCGGCGGCGGCGAACGCGGCCACGACCACCAGCGTGCACCCGGACTGCGCGACGCTCGCCGCGTACGGGGAGCGGTGCCGCGGGTGGACGCGGCCCAGCCGGGTGAAGACCAGCCCGTCGCGTCCCAGCGAGTACAGGTAGCGGCCGGCCGCGTTGTGGGCGGCCAGCAGCGAGGCGAAGATGCTGGTGATCACCAGGAGCCCGAACAGCGCCTCGGCGCTCGCGCCGAGGAGGTCCGCGGTCAGGTTGAGCATGAGCTCGCCCTCCTGGTCGTCGGCCACCTCGCGGGCCCGGCCGGCGCCCAGCGCGCCGACCGTCAGCCAGCTCGTCAGCGTGTAGAACACCCCGATGACCAGCACGGCCGCGTAGGTGGCCCGCGGCACCGCGCGCTCCGGGTCGCGGCTCTCCTCGGCGTAGATCGCGGCAGCCTCGTACCCGACGAAGGAGCCGAACGCGAACATGAACGCCACGCCCGGCGCCCCGGACAGCACGGTGGCCGGATCGAGCGACGCGGCGGGGAAGGCGGCCGTCCCCCGGTCGGCCAGGATCGCCAGGTCGACGGCGAGCAGCATCCCGATCTCGCAGGTCAGCAGCACGGCCAGCACCTTGGCCGACAGGTCGACGGCGCGGAAGCCCAGCACGGCCATGATCGCGATCGCCGCCGCGCTGTAGGCCCACCACGGTCCGGGCGCGCCGCCCTCGATGGTCAGGAAGTAGCCGATGCCCCCGGCGAGCGCCGCGACGAGGCCGTTGTAGCCGAGCAGGGCGAGCACCGCGCCCGCGGCGGCGGGGGGACGGCCCAGCCCGCGGGCGACGTAGGCGTAGAAGCCGCCGCCGCCGGTGATCGTCCGGGCCATCGCCGCGTACCCGGCCGAGAAGCACAGCAGGGTGAGCGTGGCGACCAGGTAGGCGCCGGGCACCCCGGCCCCGTTCCCCACGCCCATCGACAGCGGCACCGTGCCCGCCATCGCCACCAGCGGTGCCGCGGCGGCGACGACCAGAAAGACGATCTTGGTGGTGCCCAGCGTGCGTCCGAGCCCCACCGGCTCATCGGTATCGGCTGCCATGCGCCCCCATTTCGGACCCCCGTCTCAGCTCGCACTCAGATTCTTCACATCTGCGACAAACCGGCAAGGCGTTCGGGGAACGTCCGGCGGGAAATCGATCACATCTTGTTCGCCATCCCGGTGGCGCTCCGGAGGCGAACCGTGAATGTTGGGAACCCCCTGCCGAAGAGAATCCAGGGTGATCATGAACATCGCCTTCCCCGTGTGCGGCGTCATGCTCACGATCGTCTTCCTCTACAAGCTGCGCTACCTGCGCTCACGCTGGAGCAGCGCCCGCGTGTGGGCGCTGTGCGCCACCGTGTTCTGCTTCGCCGTCACCATGTGGTCCGCATTTCCGGCCAGCGTTAAGGTCATTAATCGGGCTACCGGAATTCCGAACGTCGCGGAGTTGCTGGCCGCGGTCGGCCTGGCCGCGCTCGGCGGGCTGTTCCTCGTCCTGGCGCTGCTGTGGCGCTACTCGACGGCGCAGGCGTGGTCGCGGATCCGCTGGGTGCTCCCGGCCTATTCGCTCGTGATCGCCAGCATGGTCGTGCTGTTCGCGCTGTCGGACGTACCGGAGGAACGGCCCGTCGACTTCACGTTCCACTACGCAGGGCAGCCGACCATCGCGGCCATGTACACGATCTACTACGCGGCGACGGTCACCGGGTCGACGATCCTGACCCGCTGGTGCCTCACCTGGGCGCGGCAGCCCGACTACGCCGGCCTGCCCCATCTGCGCCGGGGCCTGCGGCTCTACGGCGGCGCCAGCCTCGTCCTGGTCGTCTACGCGCTGCTGCGCCTGCTGACGATGGCCGCGAACTGGCTGGGCTCCTCCGCCCTGGACCCGATGGGCAACCTGGTGCCGGTCATCGCGTCGCTGACCGGCTGCTTCCTGCTGACCGCCGCCCTGGTGGTCCCCGTCTGGGGGCCGCGCTGGTCCGCCGCCCGCCGCGCCCTCGGCCTGTGGTCGGCGTTCTGGACGCTGCGCCCCCTGCACCGCGACCTGCGCGACGTCAACCCGAACGCCGTCTTCGTCGCGCCCGGCAGGCGGCTGGACGTCCAGCACCGGATCCGCCGGACGCTGATCGAGTTGAGCGACTGGCGATGGACGCTGAGCCCGCTGTTCGACCCCGCCGTCCAGGAGGACGCCCTCCGGCTGGGCGAGCGCCAGGGGCTCACCGGGGAGCGCCTGACCACCACGGTCGAGGCCGCCCAGATCAAGGCCGCCCTGCACGCCTGGCGGAACGGCGTCCGGGCCGGCGACGCCACCGCGGCCGACCGGTACGGCGACGAGCGCGACGGCACGGACCTGCACTGCGAGCTCGCCTGGTGGCGCCAGGTGGCCGCCGCCTACCGGTCCGCCGCGGTCACCGCGGTGCTCGCCCGGACCCGCCGGCCGGCCACCGCCCCACCCTCCTGACGCACCGCGGCGGATCCAGGTCACCCCACGTCAACGCTCCTGCCTGCATGAAATGTCCTGAATGGGGCACATGGCTGTCCGTCCGGTGCGGAGAGGAGCGCGACATGAGGCTGCTGGGACGTTTCAGACGGCGGGGAACGAGGCGCGCCGGGAAGCCGGCGCGGGCGGGACGCCGCGTGCCGACCTTCCGGGAGATGCACGCCCGGATGCGGACCGAGCGCGCCGAGGCGGACCTCATGGCGACCGAGGCGCGGATCCACCAGGAGGCGGAGCGGTACCGCCGGGAGATGCGCCGCGCCGGCTGACGAGGGACACGAACGACGAGGGACACGAACGACGAGGGACACGAACGACGAGGGACACGAACACCGCCGAAGAACCGAGGAGGGGGAGTCCATGGGGCTGTTCGACAAGCTGAAGAACAGGACGCAGCGCGGCAAGGGGCGCGCCAAGGAGGCCGCGGGACGCGAGTCGCGCGATCCGTACCTGGAGGCGGAGGGCCGCAAGGACCGCGTCGCGGGCGGCGCCAAGCAGGTCGGTGAGAAGGCCAAGGACGCGGTCCGCGAGGCGCGGCGCACCGGCGAGCGGTGACGGATTCGGCTCCCCGGGATTCTTGCTGCGATTGGCCCGGAGAAGCGGTCAGGATGTGACCGCTTCTCCGGGCATCGTTGGTTCCGGCCTGATCACGAGGAACCAGGGAGCCGACCATGCCCGTCCTGGACGACCGGGCGCTCAACCGCGCCACGCTCGCCCGGCAGCTGCTGCTCGACCGTTCGGACATGCCGGTGCTCGACGCCGTCGCGCACCTCTGCGGCATGCAGGCGCAGGAGCCGCAGGAACCGTTCACCGGGCTCTGGTCGCGGCTCCGCGCGTTCGACCCGGCGGAGCTGTCGGACCTGCTGACCGGGCGGCGCGTGGTCCGCACCGCCCTCATGCGCCGCACCATCCACCTCGTCACCGCCGACGACGTCCTCGCCTGGCGGGCACGCCACGACGCCATGCTGCGGCAGAAGGTACTCGGGGTCTACCGCCGCGACCTCGACGGCGTCGACCTGGACGAACTCGCCGCGGCGGGCCTGGCGGCGCTGGACGACGGCCGCCCCCGCACGATGGCCGAGCTGGTCGACGCGGTCGCCGGGCGCTGGCCGGACGTGCCGCGGCGGGCCCTGGGCGAGATGCTCGTCTCCGCGCTCCTCCCGACGGCGCAGGCGCCGCCGCGCGGGGTGTGGCAGGTCAGGGCGGGGGTCCACAACGTCCTGCTGCCGTCCTGGCTCGGCCGGGAGATCGACCCGCTGCCCGCGGACGACACGGACCCGGTCGGCCAGGCGATGGCACGGCGCTACCTCGCCGCGTTCGGCCCCGCCGCCACGGCCGACCTGCGCGCCTGGTGCGGGCTCGCCGGGCTGCGGCCCGCGGTCGCCGCGCTGCGCGGGGAACTGGTCGCCTTCCGGGACGAGCGGGGCCGGGAGCTGCTCGACCTCCCCGACGCCCCCCGTCCCGATCCTGTCCCTTA
>NZ_SMLC01000051.1 GCF_004349245.1 Actinomadura sp. 6K520
GCCTGGCCCCGCGGCATCCAGCGCCCCCGACGCCCCCCTGAACCTCAACACGGCCACCCTCGACCAGCTCGACGACCTCCCCGGTGTGGGGCCCGTCCTCGCCCAACGCATCCTCGACTACCGCACCGAGCAGGGCGGTTTCCGCTCCGTCGAGCAACTCCAGGACGTCAGCGGCATAGGCGCCCGCCGCTACGCCGACCTGAAGGCCCTGGTCCGCGTATGACCGACCTGCGCCTGCTGGCCCCGGCCCTGGCGACCTGGCTGGCCGCAGCCGTGACCATCGCCCTCCCTCCACCCGTCACCTACGCGATCGCCGCCACCACGACCCTCACAGCCCTCTACCTCCTAGCCGCGGGCGGGGGAGTCGCGCGGAAGGGACGCCTCTCGCGGGTCCTTGAGCCGGAGGCCGGTGCGCCGTCGGGGCGCTTGGGTGGACGGCAGGGGGTGACGGGCGCGCGGCGGAGGTTGGTCGGGGTGGTGCTCGTGTGCGCGGCCGCGTCCGCTGCCGGTGTTGCGCTGCGGGCCACGGCGGTCGGTACCGGGCCGGTGCGCGACCTTGCCGGGGAGGGGCGGTTCGCGACCGCAGAGGTGGTCGTCACGGGCGATCCCCGGGCGAAACCGGGAAAGGGCCGGCCGTTGATCATCCTCCGGGGCCGGGCGGAAGTGGTCCCTCGGGCGGAGGTCCGCGTGCCCGTGCTGCTGATCGCGGACGATACCCGCTGGCTGCGCATGGTGCCCAGCCAGCGGGTGCGGCTCCACGGCAGGTTCGTGCTTCCCGAGGGCGCCGACCTGCTCGCCGCGGTGGTGATCGTCCGTGGTCCGCCCACCGTGCTCGGGCCGCCGTCGCGGATGCAGCGCGCGGCCGAGCATGTGCGGGCGCGGCTGCGGGCCGCGGTGGCGCGTCTCCCGCCCGATCAGCGCGGCGTCCTGCCCGGCATGGTCGTCGGGGACACCTCCGGGCTCGATCCGGCGCTGGCCGAGGAGTTCCGCGCCGCCGGGCTCACCCACCTGATGGTCGTGTCCGGAGCGAACCTCGCGATCGTCATCGGAGCCGTCCTCGGCCTGTGCCGTCTCCTCGGTCTCGGACGCCGGCGCGCACCGCCCGTCGCCGTTGTCGCGGTGCTCGCGTTCGTCCTGGTCGCGCGGCCGGAACCGAGCGTCCTGCGGGCGACCGTCATGGGCCTCATCGGCCTCCTTGCGCTGGTCACCGGGCGGCAACGGCAGGGAATCCCCGCTCTCGCCGCGGCCGTGCTGCTCCTCGTGTTGATCGATCCCGCCCTGGCGCGCTCCTACGGGTTCACGCTGTCGGTCCTGGCGACCGCCGGCCTGCTCGTCCTGGCGCCACGCTGGCGGGAGCGGCTCGCCCGCCGGCTGCCCGGCCCCCTCGCCGACGCCCTGGCCGTCGCGGCCGCCGCCCAGGTCGCCGTCTCTCCGGTCCTGGTGATGCTTTCGGGAGAGATAGGCGTCGTCGCGGTGTTCGCGAACCTGCTGGCCGCTCCCGCCGTCGCCCCCGCGACCCTCCTCGGCGCACTCGGTGCCGTCACCGCCCTCTTCTCCCTTCCCCTGGCGCAGGGCATCGTGTGGCCCGCGGGCCTGGCGGTCGGCTGGATCATCCGGGTGGCCCGCACCGCCGCCGCACTGCCCTACGCCACGATCCCGTGGACGGGCGGTGGCCTGGGTGCCATGACGCTGCTGCTCGCAGCCGGAATCGCCCTCCTGATCCTGCGCAGCCGCCCCCTGCGCCTGCTCGCCGCCGCCGTGATGACCGGGATCATGGCGGCGGTCATCGCCATGCGCGTGACGGCTCCTGGCTGGCCGCCGCCCGGCTGGCAGATGGTCGCCTGCGACGTGGGTCAAGGCGATGCACTGGTCCTTTCCACCGCACCCGCCCAGGCCGTCGTCGTCGACACCGGCCCAGACCCCGCACTGGTAGACCGATGTCTCCGCCGCCTTGCTGTGAAGGACGTCCCCCTCCTCGTGCTGACCCACCCTCACGCCGACCACATCAACGGCACGTCCGGCGTCAGGAACGGCCGGCAGGTCCACGCGATCCTGACGACCTCCCGCACTTCCGGCCGGGAGGCGCGCCTCGCCCCCGGCGTCCGCGCTCACCACGCCCGGGCAGGCCAGCAATGGCGCATCGGCGGCCTGACCCTCTCGGTGCTCGCCCCACGAACCGGCCCAGCCCTCACACCCGCGGACGGCGGCACGACGATCAACAACGCCAGCGTGGTGGTCGTGGCCCGCAGCCCCGGCTTCAGCGCCCTCCTGGCAGGCGACATCGAAGAGGAGGCACAACGCGCCCTGGTGACGACCGTCCCCCACGTCCAGGTCCTCAAAGTCCCCCACCACGGTGCCCGCGGCCAGGACCCGGGTTTCCTGGCCGCCGCCCGCTCCTCCGTCTCCCTGATCTCCGTAGGCGAGGGCAACGACTACGGCCACCCGTCCCCGGCGACCGTCAGACTCCTCCAACGGCTCGGCACCCGGATCCACCGCACCGACCAGGAAGGAGACATAGCCATAACCCGCACCAGGACCGGCATAGCCGTAGTCCCCCGCCACTGACCCGGAGCCACCCGATCAAGAGCGAACCCACCGCACCGCCCGCGCCCGCACGCCTAGGAGGGGCCGATGGGCATGCCGGTGGCCATGAGCGGCAGCGCCCGTCACGCCTACCGGCGAGGCGGCGCTCGTCGCACCGCCCGAAAACCCTCGGGGCTCGCCGTGGCGCCTTCGTGAAAGTGGCGGTGGCGTTCTCGGGGCGCGGGCGGGTGGTCGGGCGTGGCATGCTGCTGGGGTGTCGGTCGAGCCCAACATCCTGATCGTCGGAGACGAAGAGCTGCTCGTGGAGCGGGCCATCGGTGATGTCGCCGCCGCTGTCAGGGCGGGCGACCCGGAGGCCGAGGTGATCGACCTTGGGCCGGGTGGCCTGGAGCCCGGGCGGATCTCGGAGTTGACGTCGCCCTCGCTGTTCGGTGGCGGGAAGGTGCTCGTGCTGCGGGCGGCGCAGGACCTGGGGAAGGACCTGACGGCCGAGGTGCTCACCTACGCCAGGCAGCCCGCGGACGATGTGGTGCTGATCGCCGTCCACCATGGCGGCGCCAAGGGCAAGGCGCTGGTGGACGGGCTGACGAAGCTCAAGGCGCGCAAGATCGTGTGCCCGAAGGTCACCAAGATGGGGGAGCGGGTCGACTTCGTCCGGGCCGAGGTCCGCCGGGCGGGCGGGAAGATCTCGGCGGACGGTGCGCGCGGGCTGATCGAGGCCGTCGGCAACGACCTGCGGGAACTCGCGGGCGCCTGCAGCCAGCTCGTCGCCGACACCGGGGGGAAGATCGACGACGCCGCGGTGGCGCGGTACTACCGGGGCCGTGCCGAGGTGAGCGGGTTCACGGTGGCGGACAAGGCGATCGAGGGACGGCTCGCCGAGGCACTGGAGCAGCTCCGCTGGGCACTCGCGACGGGCGTGCCGCCGGTGCTGATCGTCAGCGCGCTCGCGCAGGGCGTGCGGGGCCTGGCGAAGGTCGGTGGCGCGCCGCGCGGTGCGCGCGGCGCCGCCCTGGCGAAGGACCTCGGCATGCCACCGTGGAAGATCGACCGCGTGCAGAAGCAGTTGCGCGCGTGGTCGGCGGACGGCGTCGCACAGGCCCTAACGGCCGTTGCCAAGGCCGACGAACAGGTCAAGGGCGGCTCGGCCGACCCCGCCTACGCCCTGGAGAAAACGGTCGCCGAAATAGTCGCCGCCCGCGGCTGACCACCCGCTCGCGCCGCGCGCCGGGGCGCAGTCCGTTCGGGGGCGGGGGTGGCTTCTTTGGCAGGGGTCAGGCGGTTTCGGCTTTGGTTTTCAGGCCGGTGGCTTCCATGGTGACGTAGCGGCGGGTCAGGCGGCCCGTCAGGATCGCGAACAGGGGGGCCAGGGGGCCTTTCTGGTCGAGGGTCAGGTGGAGGGTGACCGTTCCGTCGGGGGTGGTCACGAGCTCGTGGGCGCCGACGGTGGTCACGCCGGGGGAGCGGGACTCCCAGGTGAAGGTCCTGTTCTCCTCGAAAGCGGTGACCGTCCAGACGGCGGCGGGCAGTTTGGGCTGGTGGACGCGGGCGCGGGCGGAGAGGGCGATGGGCTTGTCCAGGAGTTCGACGCGGTCTATGGAGGCGGTCATCTCCGGCCAGCGTTCCACGTCGATCAGGAGTTTCCAGACGGCTTCGGGAGTGGCGTTGATGTCGACGGTGGTTTCGACGTGCATTGTCTTTTCTCCAGTGCGGTGCGGATTTCGGCCAGGAGGCCGGTGACCAAGGGGTCGTCGGCGCGGGACGGGAGGTGGAGGGCGTGGTAGGGGACGGCGGGCAGGTCGATGATCTCGCGGGTGACGAGGCCGGGGGGAGGGGTCACGCAGCCGTTCACTATGGCGAGGCCGATGCCGAGGGAGACGAAGTGCAGGGTGAGGGGCCAGCCCTCGGCCTCGACGGCGAGTGACCACGGGACGCCGGCGGCGCGGAGCGCGCGTTCGAGGGCGATGCGGTGCGGGCCGGTGGGCGGCGGGGCGACCAGGGAGGCGCCCGCGAGGTCGGTGAGGATGAGGTCCGGTCGCTCGGCGAGGGGGTGGTCGTCCGGCATGACGAGGACCTGCGGGTAGGTGGCCAGGGGGACGGCGTCGACGTCGGCGGGCATGACGTCCAGAACCGAGACACCGAGGTCGGCGCGGCCGGTGCGGACGGCGGCGAGGGTGCGGGCGCGGTCGCCGTTGATCAGGCGGATGCCGGGGCGGACGACGTCGCCCAGCAGGTAGAGGTAGGCGCCTTCGCCGGCGGCGAGTGCCGGGACACGGGTGGGCGCGGTGCCGTGGACGCCGGCGAGGAACGCCGCCACGCGGCCGTCGAGGTCGCGGGCGAAGCGGGCGACCTCGACGCCGGTGGGGGTGAGGGCGAGGCGGCGGCCGTGCCTGGTGTAGAGGGGGCGGCCGAGGGTCTCGGCGAGTTTCTGCACCTTGACGTGGAGCGCGGGCTGCGAGATGTGCAACTCTTCGGCGGCGCGCGTGAAATTGAGGTGGTCGGCGAAGACGGCGAAGGAGGCGAGCGCGTCCGTCGAGAGGCGACTCAGCTCCATAGGCAGTGACTATAGCCAGTGGGGACATTGATAGTTCTGTTTTAGGGCTGCTGGTTCGACAGTTGGGGCATGAACATCGAACCGCGGCTCGGCGTCGACTTCGGCCGGGTCATCCACGGAGGGCTGCTGGCGTCCGGGCCCGAGGACACCGTGTTCCTCGACGGGAGCTTCGAGGAGGCGCTCGCCTCACCGGCGACCGAGGGCGTGTACGACGTGCTGCCGGGGCTGATCGAGGTGTTCGGTGGGCGGGCCTGGATCATCTCCAAGTGCGGCGACCGGATTCGGCGGCGGACGCTGGCCTGGCTCGACCACCACGACTTCTATACGCGGACCGGCCTGCCGAGGGAGAACGTCCGGTTCTGCCGGCAGCGGGCGGAGAAGGCGCGGCACTGCCGGGAACTCGGGATCACCCACATGATCGACGACCGGATCGACGTGCACGCGGCCATCCGGGACGTCGTCCCTCACCGGTACCTGTTCGGGTCGGCGAAAGGGCCCGGGTGGGTGCGGCACGTCCCGGACTGGGCGGCGGCCGCCGAGGTCATTCGCGAAGATATTCCGGCGGAACGCGGCCGGTCAGCCACACCCCGTTCTCGCTGACGCGGAACTCGTGCCCGCCGGCGGCCATCCGCCCGGCCTCGACGACGAGGATGACCGGTTCGCCGCGGCGGGCGCCGACGCGGCGGGCCGTCTCGCGGTCGGGGGAGAGATGCACGGCGTGCCGCCCCATGGGCAGCAGCCCGTCACGCAGGATCGCCGCCACGGAGCGGCTCACGGTGCCGTGGTAGAGGAGCTCTGGCGGGGACGCGGGAGGCAGGCCCAGGTCGACCTGGATCGAGTGGCCCTGGGCGGCGCGGATCCGGTCCCCGTCGAGGACGTAGCGCTGCTTGTCGTTGACCGCGACGACGTGCTCGAGTTCGGCGCGGGTGAGCGGGAACCCGTGGGCGGCGCAGGCCGCGAGCAGTTCGGTGACGTCGGCCCAGCCTCCGTGGTCGAGGGTGAGGCCGATCCGTTCGGGGCGGTGCCGCAGATGCCTGGCGAGATACTTGGAGATCTTCACCGCGCGCCGCTCGTCCATGGACATGCGCCGGGGCCGGCGCGACGACCCGGCCGGCCCCGTGCGTGGTGGTGCTTACTCGGCCTGGAGCGCGGCGGCGCGCTTGGCGATCGCCGACTTGCGGTTGGCGGCCTGGTTCTTGTGGATGACGCCCTTGCTGACGGCCTTGTCCAGCTTGCGCGCGGCGTGCCGCTGCGCGGCCACGGCGTCGTCCACGTTGCCGGAGTCGGCGGCCTCGCGGAACTTGCGGATCGCCGTCTTCAGCTCGGACTTGACGGCCTTGTTGCGCACGCGGGCCTTCTCGTTCTGCCTGTTGCGCTTGATCTGGGACTTGATGTTAGCCACGTCTGCAGTGCCTCAGCTTGATCGCGATCCTCGCCTGCGCGACGGCAGGCTCTGACGAAAGGTCTGAACGGGGGGCGGACGGTGCCCCCGGGGCACGACGCTACGCCACACGCAGTCGCACAGCCTACCAATCACCGGGGCCGTGCCCAAACCGAACCGTGCACAGAGCATCGCGCGTGGCATGGGACCATGGGACGTACACATGTCCTTGTCCATCCAGTGAGTTTTCGAACGGACCCCGGTGGCAGCGCCCGAGCCTGACAAGACCGATCCCGCGATCATCCGCAACTTCTGCATCATCGCGCACATCGACCATGGCAAGTCGACCCTCGCGGACCGGATGCTTCAGCTGACCGGCGTGGTCGAGGAGCGCCAGATGCGCGCCCAGTACCTCGACCGCATGGACATCGAGCGCGAGCGCGGCATCACGATCAAGAGCCAGGCCGTCCGGCTGCCCTACACGTCCGCCGGCGTCGACCACGTGCTCAACCTGATCGACACCCCGGGGCACGTCGACTTCTCCTACGAGGTGTCCCGGTCGCTCGCGGCGTGCGAGGGCGCGGTCCTGCTGGTGGACGCGGCGCAGGGCATCGAGGCGCAGACGCTCGCCAACCTGTATCTCGCGCTTGAGGCGGACCTGCACCTGATCCCCGTCCTCAACAAGATCGACCTTCCGGCGGCGCAGCCGGAGAAGTACGCCGAGGAGCTGGCCGGGATCATCGGCTGCGAGCCGTCGGACGTGCTGCGGGTGTCGGGCAAGACCGGCGAGGGCGTCCGCGAGCTGCTCGACAAGATCGTGCGGGACGTGCCGGCGCCGGTCGGCGACCCCGACGGTCCCGCCCGCGCGCTGATCTTCGACTCGGTGTACGACACCTACCGCGGCGTGGTCACCTACGTGCGGATCATCGACGGGCGGCTGTCGCGGCGCGAGAAGAGCATGATGATGTCGACGGGGGCGGCGCACGAGACCCTGGAGGTCGGCGTCATCTCCCCCGAGCCGAAGCCGGTGCAGGGCCTCGGCGTCGGAGAGGTCGGCTACCTGATCACCGGGGTGAAGGACGTCCGGCAGGCGCGGGTCGGCGACACGGTGACCGGCGCGTCGCGGCAGGCGCCCGAGCCGCTCGGCGGCTACCGCGACCCGAAGCCGATGGTGTTCTCCGGCCTCTACCCGGTGGACGGCGACCAGTACCCCGAGCTGCGCGACGCGCTCGACAAGCTGCAGCTGAACGACGCCGCGCTGGTCTACGAGCCGGAGACCTCGGCGGCGCTCGGGTTCGGTTTCCGCTGCGGCTTCCTCGGGCTGCTGCACATGGAGATCGTCCGCGAGCGGCTGGAGCGCGAGTTCGCCCTCTCGCTGATCTCGACCGCCCCGAACGTCGTGTACCGCGTCGTGATGGAGGACGGGACGGAGCACACCGTCACCAACCCCAGCGAGTTCCCCGAGGGCAAGATCGCCACGGTGTACGAGCCGGTGGTGCGGGCGACGCTGCTGAGCCCGGCCGAGCACATCGGCGCGATCATGGAGCTGTGCCAGGGCCGCCGCGGCGTGCTGCTCGGCATGGACTACCTGTCCGAGGACCGCGTCGAGATCCGCTACACGCTCCCGCTCGCCGAGATCATCTTCGACTTCTTCGACCAGCTGAAGTCGCGCACCCGCGGGTACGCGTCGCTGGACTACGAGCCCAGCGGGGAGCAGGAGTCCGACCTCGTGAAGGTCGACATCCTGCTGCAGGGCGAGTCGGTGGACGCGTTCAGCCAGATCGTCCACAAGGAGAAGTCGCGCGAGTACGGGCTGATGATGACGTCCAAGCTCAAGGAGCTCATCCCGCGGCAGCAGTACGAGGTGCCGATCCAGGCGGCGATCGGCGCCCGGATCATCGCCCGGGAGAACATCCGCGCCATCCGCAAGGACGTCCTCGCCAAGTGCTACGGCGGCGACATCTCCCGTAAGCGGAAGCTGCTGGAGCGGCAGAAGGAAGGCAAGAAGCGGATGAAGACCATCGGGCGGGTGGACGTCCCGCAGGAGGCCTTCGTCGCGGCGCTGTCCACGGGTGGCGGCGAGTCCACCGACAAGGGACGCAAGTAGGAGTCGGCTCGGCGAGCCCCTGCCGAGGCAGGGGCTCCTGCAACGAGCGGTCCTACTTCTTCAGCAGCGGCCAGGCCACGGCGGGCGGCACGCGGCGGAACTCGCCGCGGTTGGCGGCACGGGCCGCGAACACGAGGAAGAACATCACGGCCGCCGTGAAGAGCATCGGCACCCAGATGAGCACCTCGACGGCCAGGGAGAGCAGGCCGGCCACGAACCACACCGCGATGGCCGCGATGCCCATGTTGAGGCCCTGCACGGCGTGCCGGCGCACGAACGGTGAGCGTGCCTTTCCGACGTAGACGATGGCGGGTGCGATCGCCCCGATGAGGAACTGGCCCACGTACGCCATGAGCGACCACGTCTTCTCGTCGTCCGAGACTGGGCCGTAGTTGCCGGGCATCTGGACGGTGCCCCCGCCCTGCTGCGGCTGCTGCCAGGCCGGGCCGGGCGGCTGCTGGGGCTGCTGCGGTGCCTGGTGGGGCTGCTGCGGTTGCTGCCAGAGGTTTCCGGGCTGCTGCCACGGGGCCTGCTGGGGCTGCCCGTGGCCGGGCGACGGGGGAGGCCCGTAGGCCATGGCGGGACGTCCTCTCCTAAGTTCGCTCTGCACGTTCGCTGTGCGACCTATTGGCGAAGTGTATGACTCCTTGGACGCACCCGGAGTTCGCGGAAGTTCCCGCTTTCCTCGGCCCGTGGCCGGTTCACGCCACGGGCGGCCGCGTCAGGCGAGCCCGGGACGCCAGAGGACGGCCGACGGGTTCGCTCGCGTGAGCGTCACCGAGCCCTGCCACGTGACAGCCGACAGCTGCGGCAGGTACGAGTCGTCCAGGAAGAAGCCCCGGTTGATGGAGGTGACCGTGGCCGGGGCGCCGTTGTCGCCCAGCCCGACGGGCCTGCGCAGCGCCTCGATCGACGCGATGTCGGACATCGTCGTCCCCTCCGGGAGCTCGACGGTGGTGGCGACGGCGCCGTCACGCTCGACCGACCAGGTGGGCTGGTCGTGGTCGGACCGGTACAGCGCCGACGGGTCGGCCTTGAGGCGGACGCCGAGCGCCACACCCGGCGCCGAACCCCACGCGGCCGGGGCACCGGTCGTCTTGGCGAACTCGACGAACAGGTACGTGCGCTGGTCGCCGACCTCGCGCGTCGCCGGGTCGGACGGCTGTTCGATCTTCCCCTCGCGCACCATCTCCTGGGCCGCGACACGGTACGTCCACGGGTCACGGTCCATGACGGCCTCGCGGGCACGTCCCTGCGGGCGGGTCCTGGAGGCGTCCAGCAGGAACCGGAGCGGCGGGTCCGGGGAGATGACGTCGCACATGTTGTTGTTCTCGGTGCAGGTCTGCAGGAGCGGGTGGTCGCCCTCGAAGCGGCCCGTGAACTGGAACGTCAGGTGCAGCGGCGCCTGGTAGACGGCGGTGCCTTCCACGCGCTCGCCCGACTCGTCCACCTCGACGCGGTACACCCATTCGATGTCGGTCGTGCGGCCCCAGCGGGCCATCAGCGCGGGCGTGTCCGTGCCGCCGTCCTCGTTGCTCCACACCATGGAGTACTCGATGACCCGGTGCCCGGGGGGCGCGGCGGGCCGCGTCTCGTGCCAGGCGAGCAGCGGGGTGTCGGTTGTGGCGTTCTGGTACGGGTTCCCGAACGGCCATCCCGTCCGGCCGACGACGATGGGAGCGTGGCGCAGGGCGAGCGCGTCCGCCGGCATGCGCACGCGGGCATCCCCGAGCCTGACGCGGTCGGCCGCGGGGGCGCTGCCCCTGGCGAACCGCAGCGTCACCTCATGGTCGCCCTTCCGGACGTGCCCGAGGCCGAGGCTCCGGTCCACCGGCTCGGACGACGGGACGACCAGGTCGGTCACGTGACGTCCGTCCACCGCGATCGACACCACGGCGGACTCGGCTCCCTCGCGGACCCACGACACACCGGGGGCGGACGCGGCGAAGGAGATCACGGCCTCGCCGTCCCGGTCCGCGGTGAACGGCAGCGACCGGGCGGGACCGCCGCGGTCGACGATGACCGTGCCGGACGCGGCGGCACCGGCCGGCGCGGCGAGGGCGAGCGGAGCGCCGGCGAGGGCGGCACCGGTCAAGGCGAGCACGGCATGACGCGCACGGCTTCTCATGATCGGCGAAGCTAGACCGGCCGGGTCGCGATCCGGTGACGGCGCGATCCCCGCTGGGTGTCGGGTTCGTGCGGGCTACGGGGCGTCGGCGGCGTCGGGCGTCCGGAGCGGCCCCCACACCGGCGCCGCCGCGGCCGGCGGCCGGAGGGACACCCCGGTGAACCGCTCCGTGGCGGCCTCCGCGTCGTCGGGTTCGTAGAGGGTGAGGCCCGCCGCGGGCAGCCGCGCCGTCCGCCCCCGCCGGACGATCTCGTGCCCGAGTTCCCGCAGCAGGGCGACGACGTCCCCGGCGGGCTCGTCGAGCAGGTCGACGCTCTCGAAACGCGGCCGCAGTTCGGGATTGCCGCTCCAGCCGGGCGGTCGCGTCGCGCAGATCTCCGCCAGCCGCTCCACGCCGTCCTCGTCCCGGCCGGTGGACAGCGCCAGCCTCCCGCGCCCCACCCGGACGCTGCGGTGACCGGCCCACCCGCACAGCAGCGACGACTCCGGCGGAGGGGTGCCGCAGCGCTCGGCGATCGCGGCGAGGGTGCTCCAGGCGTCCGCGGCGCGCGTGGAGAACAGCAGGCTCGCGTCGGGCAGCAGCGCGCCGCGGCCGGGCTCCAGCGCGACCACGAACGGCGCGACCTGGCCGGGGAACCGCGCCGGGTCGGCCTCCCGCAGCGTGACCAGGCCCTCCCACGCGACGGGCTCGTCCACCGCGAACCAGGTGATGTCCGCCTCGACGCCGAGGTCCCGGAACGTGGCGTCGGTCAGCCGCTCCGCGACCACCTCGCGCAGCGCCTCCGCCGTCTCCGCGAGCCTGCGCCGCCACCACGCCGGTTCCGGCCCGGACACCGCACCCGTCTGCCAGCGCGTGCCCGCCACGGGGAAAGTCCGGCGCCGCTCGGCGCCCGCGGCGTCCACGATCACGTAGTGCCACCCGTCGGGCTCGCCGCAGAGCACCACCCGCGCGGGCGCCCGTCCCCCCTCAGCCGCACCCTCATCCCGCATTCGGATGACTGTACTGCTTGCAATGCCCTTGGCGTCGGGCCCTGGGGGCCCTCCTTCGGCAGGCATTGCGCGCGATCGCTGCATCGCTCCGGCTCGCCCAGGGGCTCGCTGCGCGATCAGGTTTCTCGCTTCGCTCGACACCTGCCTTCGGACGCGATCGCAGGCGTTGAGGTTGTCGCGGGGTTGCGGTGGTGGCCGGTGTCGTCACGCCGGTGGACGACCGCCAAGGAGGAGATCAATTGCGTACGACACGGGGGCTGCGCGCTTGGACCGGGTCCAGATATCGGTACGGTCGGACGGGTACCGTTCCGATCGGCCGACCTTGACGACCTCCCGGAGGTAGCGTGACCCACCCCGAGCAGGTTCTGCGTTCTCCGAAGGAGCGGGAGACGGTGAACGGCGCCGTCCGCGCGCTGCGCTCCGCGGCCCCGTCCGGCTGGGAGAGGCTCGACTTCGAGTTCCGCGCCACGGTCGGCATCGACAGCGCCTCCCTGGAGGTCGAGGGCCCGGACGGCGAGCGCCGCCAGGCCATGCCCCCGGGACAGGCAGTCGGCAAGATGGACGAGCTCCGCCGCGTCATGTACCGCCGCGACAAGGGCGCCTGGTTCACCGCGCGGCTGCAGATCGAGCGCTCGGGGCACTTCAGCGCCGAGTTCGACTACGACGGCGAACCGGACTTCACCCCGCCCCTGACGCCCTCCGCCTACGCGCTGGACCTTGACCGCTTCCCCCGCACCCAGGAGAACATCCCGGACTGGCTCCGCACGAAACTCACCGCGAGCAAGAGCGAGTCCTGAGGGCCCGACCGCGTAAGGGTGCTGCATAAAATCACAATGTGCCCTCGACGCTTCCCAGTGGTGATCCCGTGCCGGTAGACGGTGCGTTGCCCGGCCGTGCCCGGGAGGGGCTGGGGACGCGGCCGTTCGCGTTCTACGTGCACGTGCCGTTCTGCGTGACGCGGTGCGGGTACTGCGACTTCAACACCTATACGGCGACGGAGCTGGGGCCGGGCGCCGACCGTGACTCCTACGCCGACACCGCCATCGCGGAGGTGCGGATGGCGCGGCGGGTGCTGGGAGACGCGGACCTGCCCGTCGAGACCGTCTTCGTGGGCGGCGGCACACCGACGCTGCTCCCGGCCGACGACCTGGGCCGCGTACTCGACGCGATCAGGGACGAGTTCGGTCTGGCGGCGAACGCCGAGGTGACAACGGAGGCCAACCCAGAGTCGGTCGACGAGGCGTATGTGGCCAGGCTGCGCGAGGTCGGTTTCACACGCGTCTCCTACGGCATGCAGAGCGCGCGCGAGCACGTCCTGGCCGTCCTGGAGCGCAGCCACACGCCGGGACGCATCCCGCAGGTGGTGGAGTGGACGCGCAAGGCCGGGTTCGAGCACATCAACCTTGACCTCATCTACGGGACGCCAGGGGAGACCGACGACGACTGGAGGGCGTCCCTGGAGGCCGCCCTGGAGACGGAACCCGATCACGTGTCGGCGTACGCGCTCATCGTCGAGGACGGGACACGGCTCGCCGCGCAGGTCAGGCGGGGAGAGCTGACCGCCCCCGACGACGACGCGATGGCCGACCGGTACCTGATCGCGGACGCGATGCTCGGCGCGCACGGCCTGCACTGGTACGAGATCTCCAACTGGGCCACCGGCGCGGACGCCGTGTGCCGCCACAACATGCTGTATTGGACGGGCGCCGACTGGTGGGGCGTCGGCCCGGGCGCGCACAGCCACGTCGGCGGAACCCGCTGGTGGAACGTCAAACACCCCGCCGCCTACGCCGCCCGTCTCGCAGAGGGCACGACTCCCGCCCACGCCCGGGAGGTCCTGGACGACGAGGACCGGCGCATCGAGCGCATCATGCTGGAACTACGCCTGGCCCAGGGCTGCCCCACGGACCTCTTGGACGACAAGGAGGTCCGCCAGGCCATCGATGAAGGTCTGATCCGGCCGGCCCCCTACGAACAGGGCCGCGCCGTCCTGACCCGACGCGGCCGCCTCCTGGCCGACGCCGTAACCCGCACCCTGACCTGAACCCAGCACGGCTGCGGCAAACAGCGGCATCAACCGGCTCGTGAAGGCATTTTCAGCGACGCGCCTACCTACATGATCACCCCACGGGTCGTGCGGCCGGAGGTCGCTCTGCGACCGGAGGCCGCACGACCCGCCGCACGGCGAGCCGTTTCACGAGACGCGGAGCGGATCGGGAAACGGTTCGCCGTGCGTCACGGGGGTTCCAGGGGGTCGCCCCCCTGGGCAGACTCAGTCACGAAGTCGATTAGTTCTTCCACGCGGCCTAGGAGGGCTGGTTCCAGGTCCGTGTAGCTGTTCACCTTGCTCAGGATGTGTTTCCAGGCGGCGCCCGTGTTGTCGCCCCAGCCGAGTTCGGCTACGACGCCCTCTTTCCATGGGATGCCTCGGGGGATGCGGGGCCAGGCGCGGATGCCGACGGTCGCGGGCTTGACGGCTTCCCAGATGTCGATGAACGGGTGACCGGTGATCAGCACGTGGGGTGAGGACACCTGGGCGGCGATCCGGGATTCCTTGGAGCCGTCCACGAGGTGGTCGACGAGGACGCCGAGGCGGCGTTGCTCGTCCGGGCCGAACTCCTCGACGATGGCGGGCAGGTCGTCGACGCCTTCGAGGTACTCGACGACGACGCCTTCGACGCGCAGGTCGTGGCCCCAGATCTTTTCCACCAGCTCGGCGTCGTGGACGCCCTCCACGTAGATGCGGCTCTCCTTGGCCACCCGGGCGCGCAGGCCCTGGACGGCGATGGAGCCGGACGCGGACCGGCCCGGTCCCCGCGGGGCGGCGCTCGGCCGGACGAGCGTCACCGGCTTGCCGTCGATGAGGAAGCCGGCCTTGGCGAGCGGGAACACGCGCCGCTTGCCGAAGCGGTCCTCCAGGGTGACGCCGAACTTGTCGCAGGTGACGACCGCGCCGCAGAAGCCGCTGCCGGGGTCCTCGGCGACCAGGCCGGGCTCGGCCGGGACTTCCGGGATCTGCCCCTTGCGCGGCCTGCGCCAGTCACCGGCCAGCACGTCGTTTCCGTAGTCCTTACTCCGCACGGGTCCGCACATTAACCCGGCGGAGCGCCCGCGCGGTGTCGTTCCTCGTCCCTCGGCGTGGCGGCCCCGTCCGGTACGGGTAGGATCGCGCAGCCGTGCGGGGGTGGGCACGGGCACTCCGGAGCGGCGTTCCGGGTCGTACACTTGGCACTCGGGAGTATTGAGTGCCAGCAGCGCGTGTGCGGACGGCCCCCGGGTCGCCGTGATGAGCGATCGGGGGCCCATGGCAGGGGATGAAGGAGGTGACACGGTGCTGGACGACCGGAAACTGGCGGTCCTGCGCGCCATAGTCGAGGACTACGTCTCCACCAACGAGCCCGTGGGCTCCAAGGCCCTGGTGGACCGGCACAACCTCGGCGTTTCCTCAGCCACGATCCGCAACGACATGGCGGTCCTCGAGGAGCAGGGGTACATCGCCCAGCCGCACACCAGTGCGGGGCGCGTCCCCACCGACAAGGGCTACCGGCTGTTCGTCGACCGGCTGTCCACGATCAAGCCGCTGTCGGTCGCGGAACGCCGCGCGATCGAGACGTTCCTGTCGGGCGCCTACGACCTCGACGACGTCGTCGGCCGGACGGTGCGGCTGCTCGCCCAGCTCACCCGGCAGGTCGCCGTGGTGCAGTACCCGTCGCTGACCCGCTCGTCGGTGCGGCACGTGGAACTGGTGCCGGTCGCGGAGGGCCGGCTGCTGCTCGTCCTGATCACCAACACGGGACGGGTGGAGCAGCGGGTCATCGAGACGAGCGGCAGCGTCTCGGAGGAATCGATCGGGCACCTGCGGGCGTTGCTCAACACGTGCCTGGACGGGCTCGGTCTGAGTGACGTGCCGACGGCGGTGGCCGACGTTCCCGAGAAGGTCGGCCCGTCGGACCGGCCGCTCGCGGCGGCGGTGCTGTCGGTGCTGCTGGAGACGCTCGTCGAGAAGCACGAGGAGAAGATCGTTTTCGCGGGTGCCGCCAACCTGGCCGCCGTGGACTTCTCGCAGAGCCTGAGGGAGGTGCTCGTGGCGCTCGAAGAGCAGGTCGTGTTGATGCGCTTGCTCGGCGAGACCGGCGATTCCTCTACAGTTACGGTGCGGATCGGCACCGAGAACCCCGACGAGGGGCTCCGATCGACTTCGGTCGTCGCCGCCGACTACGGCGTGGGCGACCTCACACTGGCCCGGCTGGGAGTGCTCGGGCCGACACGCATGGATTACCCCAGCACGATGGGAGCGGTACGGGCAGTGGCACGCTACGTGGGACAGATCCTGGCGGGGTCGTAAGGTGGCCAACGACTACTACGCGACCCTGGGCGTCCGCCGGGACGCCAGCCCCGACGAGGTCAAGAAGGCGTACCGCCGGCTCGCGCGGGAACTCCACCCGGACGTCAACCCGGATCCGGAGACCCAGGACAAATTCAAAGAGATCACCCAGGCGTACGAGGTGCTCTCCGACCCCAAGAAGCGCGAGATGTACGACCTCGGCGCGGACCCGTTCGCGTCCGCGGGCGGTGCGGGCGCCGGCGGCTTCGGCGGCGCGGGGTTCCCGTTCAGCGACATCATGGACGCGTTCTTCGGCACCGCGACGTCCCGCGGCCCCCGGTCGCGGGCGCGGCGCGGCCGCAACGCGACGCTGCGGGTGGAGCTCGACCTGAGCGAGACGGCGTTCGGGACGACCCGCGAGCTGTCCATCGACACCGCGGTCGCCTGCACCAACTGCGAGGGGTCGGGCTGCGCGCCCGGCACCCACCCCGACACGTGCGAGACGTGCCACGGGCGCGGCGAGGTGCAGCAGGTCCAGCGCTCGTTCCTCGGCCAGGTCATGACGGCCCGGCCGTGCCCCGCGTGCGGCGGGTTCGGCTCGGTGATCCGCAACCCGTGCACCGAGTGCTCGGGCGACGGCCGGGTCCGCACCCGGCGCACCGTCAAGGTCAAGATCCCGGCCGGGGTGGAGAACGGCATCCACATCCAGCTCGCCGGCGAGGGCGAGGTCGGCCCCGGCGGCGGACCGCCCGGCGACCTGTTCCTGGAGATCGTGGAGCGGCCGCACCCGATCTTCGAGCGGGAGGGCGACGACCTGCACTGCACGGTCGAGATCCCGATGACCGCGGCGGCGCTCGGCACCAGCGTCACCATCGAGACCCTGGACGCCGCCGAGAGCATCGACATCAAGCCCGGCACGCAGTCGGGGCAGGTCATCACGCTCTACAACCGGGGCGTCCGGCACCTGAACGAGTCCGGCCGCGGCGACCTGATGATCCACGTGAACGTGGAGACGCCGAACCGGCTCGACGAGGAGCAGGAGGAACTGCTGCGGCGGCTGGCCGCGCTGCGCGGCGAGGAGCGCCCGCCCGGCAAGTTCGCGCCGGGCCAGCGCGGCATGTTCTCGCGCCTCAAGGACGTCTTCAACCAGCACTGAAGGACAGCGGCGGCGGCCTATCAGGAGGGCCGCCGCGGCGAACCGGAGCAGGGCGGTACGGGACACCCATGAGCGAAGCCGACTCCCCCGGGGACGGCGCATGAGCCCGCCGGTCTTCATCGCCGGGACGGACGCGCTGGAGCGCGGCACCGTCGTCCTCGACGGCCCCGAGGGGCGGCACGCCGCGACCGTGCGGCGGCTGAAACCGGGGGAGCGCGTCGACCTGACCGACGGCGAGGGCCTGCTGGCCGAGTGCGTCGTCACCGACGCCGGCCGGACGTCCCTCACCCTGGACGTGCTGGCCCGGCACCGGCACCCGGCGCCGTCGCCCCGCATCGTCGTCGTGCAGGCGCTGCCGAAGGGCGACCGGGGCGAGCTGGCGGTCGAGACGATGACCGAGGTCGGCGTGGACGAGATCGTCCCGTGGTCGGCGGCCCGCTGCGTCACCCAGTGGCGGCCCGAACGCCGCGAGAAGGCCCTCGGACGCTGGCGCGGCACCGCCCGCGAGGCCGGCAAGCAGGCCCGGCGGAGCCGCCTGCCCCGGGTCGCGGACCTCGCGTCCACCGCCGGAGCCGCGGAACGGGTCGCCGCCGCGTCGCTGGCGCTCGTCCTGCACGAGGAGGCCGGCACGCCGCTCAGCGCGGTGGCACCCCCCGCGGACGGCGAGATCGTCCTGGTGGTGGGCCCCGAGGGCGGCATCACCGCCGAGGAGCTGGAGCGGTTCGCCGCGGCGGGCGGGCGCCCGGTGCGCCTCGGCCCCACCGTGCTGCGGACGTCGACGGCGGGAGTGGCGGCCGCCGCCGTCATGCTGGCGGCGGCCGGCCGCTGGTAGCCGCGCCCCGGCCCGGCCTGCTCAGGGGGTGGCGGCGGCTCCGGCGTCCCCGCCGCCCTGCCCCGCGCCCTGCGAGGTCTCGCTCGGCGGGGGCGACGTCGGCGCCTGGGTGGGCTGCTCCGGCTCGGGCGTCGTGGACGTCGGCGGGCTCGGCGTCGTGGTCGGCTGCCGCGACGGGCTGCCGCTCGGGCACGGCGCGGACTCCGGGGCGTCCGGCGGCTTCGAGCCGGGCGACGCGGCGGTCGTGGGAGTGCCGGAGGGCGGCTGGATGCTGCACGACGACAGCCCCGGCGAGGAGTTGGAGCTCGGCGTCTCCGCGCTGCTCGGGACGCCGGACGCGGAGCCGCCGGGCGTCGACGGGTCGGGGAACCGCGGCTCGCCGCCGGTGGCGGTGTGGTCGCCGGCGGCGTGGTCGTGCCCGCCGCCCGACGGGCCCTTGCTGCCCACGGACTGCTGGATGAGGTCGATGGTCTGCGGCGCGGTCACGCCGAGCCCGGCGATCGCGACCGCGGCGGCGACGGCGAGCACGGGACGCGCCCAGCCGACGGTGAGCCGGTCGAACCCGAGACCGCCGAGCCCGAACGCGCCGGGTCCGAAGCGTCCCAGCCCGAACCGGCGGCCGGGGTTGTCGGCTATGCGGGCCCGGATGCGCTCCAGTCCGTCGCCCGCGGGGTTGACCGTGTCCGCCTCCGCGTGCAGGGCGCGGCGGAGGATCTCGCCGTGCTCGTCGTGGGGGTCGGTGGTCATGAGAATTGCTCCAGGACGTTTCTCAGCGCGGTCATGCCGCGTGCCGTGTGACTCTTCACGGCACCGCGGGAGATGCCCATCGCGCTGGCGATCTCCGCTTCGGACAGGTCGGCGTAGTAGCGGAGGACGAGCGCCTCCCGCTGGCGGGCGGGCAGCCGGGACAGTGCGTCGATGACCGCCGACCGCTCCAGCTCCCCGATGGCCCCGGCCTCCGCGCTCGGCGCGTCCGGCAGGCCCTTGGGGGCGTACTTCTCCACGACGGCGCGGTGCCGCAGCACCGAGCGCGACCGGTTGACCACCGACTGGCGCAGGTACGACAGGGCCTTGTCGGGATCGCGGAGGCGCCGCCAGCCGCCGTGCATCGCCACGAACGCGTCCTGGACGACCTCTTCGGCCGTCCCCGCGTCCCGGACGAGCATGGCGGCGAGCCGCACCAGCGAACGGTAGTTGGCGCTGTAGAGCGCGGTCACCGCCTGATCGGCATCCCAGGCGACGGCCACCGCCCCCGCCGTGCCCCTGGCCACGAGGGTCTCGGTCACGTCAGTTGGACGCGCACCCTCGTCGGTGGGTTTACGAAAGGGCATGTCCTGGTTTGCCTCGGTCACCTGTCCGCCGCCTTTGCCGTTCCCGGCCGCTCATTCGTACGGTCGCGTCGGAACGGCGTGGATCAGGCGCGCCCCGCCGGATCCAGGCGTGCCGCAATGCCTTGCGAACCGGGGGGTACGCCTTGAGCTGACAACCTTAACGAGTGGGCGGTGAGAATGCCGACCGCTACGCGAGGTCGATCGCCGAAACCCTACCGACGGCGGGCCGCCGCGAGCCACGAGGGCGCGGGTCTCGGTAGGATTCCGGGGCGGTCACGGGCCGCCCGGCGAGGGGAGAGGGATGACCGACTGCCTGTTCTGCAAGATCGTTTCCGGGGACGTGCCCGCGAAGGTCGTCCGGGAGTCGGCGGGCACGGTGGCGTTCCGCGACATCAACCCGCAGGCGCCCACGCACGTGCTGGTGATCCCGCGGGCGCACCACGCGACCGCCGGCGACCTCGCCGCTGCCGACGCCGAGCTGCTCGCCGAGCTGGTGCGCGAGGCCCGCCAGGTCGCGGTGGACGAGGGCATCGCCGACAACGGCTACCGGCTCGTGTTCAACACCGGCGCGCAGGCCGGCCAGACCGTGTTCCACGTGCACGCCCACGTCCTCGGCGGGCGCGGACTGGGCTGGCCGCCCGGCTGACGTCCCGCCCGGCCGTGCCGGGTGCCCGGCACCGCGGGAAAACCATCCGCGTCGTGTCGGGGGCGGCCAGTACGATGGAACCGGCACACCTGGACACCCGGAGCAGACAGAAGGCAGGTCGGAGAGGCCGCAAGGCCCGGCTGATGGTCGAATCAACTCACCCTAGGTCAGCACGCACGGGGCGTGACGACCGCACAGGCTCGCAGTCCCAGATCAGGATCGTGGTGCCGGACGACCATTCGATGGTGAGCCTGCTGGGCTCCCGGGATGAGTTCCTCCACGTCATCGAGCAGGCGTTCGGCGACGGCATCGACATCCACGTCCGCGGCAACGAGATCACCGTGACGGGCCCCGAGACGGAGACCGACCTCGTCTCCAGGCTCTTCACCGAGATGCTCGCCCTGCTGAAGGGCGGCACCCAGCTCACCCCCGACGCCGTCGAGCGCAGCCTGGCGATGCTGCGCGGCGAGGGCGACGCGCGGCCCGCCGAGGTCCTGACGCTGGACGTGCTGTCCAGCAGGGGCCGCACGATCCGTCCGAAGACGCTGAACCAACGCCGCTACGTCGACGCGATCGACAAGCACACGATCGTGTTCGGGATCGGCCCGGCCGGTACCGGCAAGACGTACCTGGCGATGGCGAAGGCCGTCCGCGCGCTGCAGGACAAGCAGGTCAACCGGATCATCCTGACGCGCCCCGCCGTCGAGGCGGGGGAGCGGCTCGGGTTCCTGCCCGGCACGCTCTACGAGAAGATCGACCCGTACCTGCGCCCGCTCTACGACGCGCTGCACGACATGGTCGACCCCGACTCGATCCCCCGCCTGATGGCCGCCGGCACCATCGAGGTCGCCCCCCTCGCGTACATGCGGGGCAGGAGTCACCCCGTCTTCACCAACGTGCTTACTCCCGAGGGATTTCGCCCGATAGGCGAGCTGGCGGTTGGGGACCTGGTCATCGGCTCGGACGGCGAGCCGACGCCGGTCATAGGGGTGTACCCCCAAGGCGAGAAAGAGATCTTCCGGGTCTCGACCCAGGACGGGGCATCCACTCTCGCCTCGGCCGATCACCTCTGGGCGGTTCACACTAGGGACGATCGTCGTCGCGGAAAGCCACATCGGATCCTTACCACCCGGGAGATGATCGGGAACCTCCGAGCGGCCCATTACCACCGGTATGAGCTTCCCTTGCTGAGCCGCCCGGTGGCTTTCCCCCCTCGGGATATGCCGATGGATCCATATGCGCTCGGGCTGATGCTCGGCGATGGGTGCATGACAGGTTCCAGCTGGCCGAGCTTTACCACGGGTGACCCTGAGCTCGCTGACGCTCTCATACGGCTTCTGCCCGGTGTGGAGATCCATCAGAGGAGCAACGTCGACTACATGCTGAAACGGGTGCCTCACTCAGGCTCCGTTGCCGTTCTCGAGCATCCGATCGAGACGGTCATGCGTGGACTTGGACTGTGGGGCAAGAAAGCACCGGCCAAGTTCGTCCCTGAACTCTACCTTTACAACACCGCAGCAGTCAGGCTTGCCGTTCTTCAGGGTCTGCTGGATTCCGATGGCGGGCCTGTCACGCAGCGGGACCGAACTTGCCGTGTGGAGTTCACGACCACGTCCCCTCGCCTCCGGGATGACGTAGTCTTCCTCGTGCAGTCGTTGGGTGGTGTCGTCTATCAGCGTGTGCGCCCGGCAACTGGCCGTCCGCCGGGCAATGCGAAAGGACGGCCCGTTCACCACCGCCACGACGCGTACATTCTCGGTATTCGGCTTCCGGAGGGCATCGCTCCGTTCAGACTCAGGCGGAAGCTAGAGAAGTACAATTCGACCGGTGGCGGGCGGCCGATGCGGTTCGTCGACTCGATCGAGCCGGAAGGGACCGCGGAAGCGGTGTGCATCCAAGTCGCGGCCCCGGACTCGCTGTATGTCACGGAGGACTTCCTCCTGACCCACAACACTCTGAACGACTCGTTCATCATCCTGGACGAGGCGCAGAACACCTCGCCCGAGCAGATGAAGATGTTCCTGACCCGGCTGGGGTTCGGCTCGAAGGTCGTGGTGACCGGCGACGTCACCCAGGTCGACCTGCCGAACGGGCAGCAGAGCGGGCTGCGCGTCGTCCAGGACATCCTGGACGGCATCGCGGACATCCACTTCTGCCGCCTCGACAGCCGCGACGTCGTGCGGCACAAGCTCGTCACCGACATCGTCGACGCGTACAACCGGCACGCCGAGCAGGTGCCGGAGTTCCAGCGGGACGCCGCCGGCCGCGGCGGGCCCCGCAAGCGGGGGCGGTAGTGAGCATCGAGGTGCTGAACGAGTCGGGCGCCGAGGTCGACGAGCAGGCCATCGCCGGCCTGTCCCGGCACGTCCTGGACGGCATGCGCGTCCACCCGCTGGCGGAGCTGTCGATCCTGCTGGTCGACGAGGCCGCGATGACCGAGCTGCACGAGAAGTGGATGGACGAGCCCGGCCCCACCGACGTGCTGTCGTTCCCCATGGACGAGCTGCGCCCGGGCCACCTGACCGGCGGCGACGAGGACGAGGAGGCCGACCCGGCGCTGCTCGGCGACGTCGTCCTGTGCCCGGCGGTCGCCGAGAAGCAGGCGCGCGAGGCGGGCCACAGCACGGGGGACGAGCTTGAGCTGCTGTGCACGCACGGCATCCTCCACCTGCTCGGCTACGACCATGCCGAGCCGGAGGAGCACCGGGAGATGTTCGGCCTGCAGGCCGGGCTGCTGACCTCCTGGCGGGAGAAACGCGGCGGCTGATGAGCACCTCGCAAGCGTGGCTGTCCGCATTGGCGGTGGGCCTGGTCTTCATGGCCGGCCTGCTGGCGAGCACGGAGGCGGCGCTGGCCCGCGTGTCGCGGGTCACCGTCGAGGAGATCGTCCGGGAGGGGCGGCGCGGCGCGAAGCGGCTGGCCGAGGTGGTCGCCGACCCGGCCCGCTACGTCAACATGGTCCTGCTGCTGCGCATCGCGTGCGAGCTGGTCGCCACGGTGATCGTCGCGGACCTGTGCATCTCCTGGCTGGACGAGACCTGGCGCGCCTACGTCACCGCCGCCGCGGCCATGATCCTGGTCAGCTACGTGGTGATCGGCGTCGCGCCCCGCACGCTCGGCATCCAGCACGCCGACCGGATCGCGCTGGCCGGCGCGGCGGTGATCCACCCGGTGACGCGGGTGTTCGGGCCGCTGCCCCGGCTGCTGATCGCGCTCGGCAACGCCCTCACCCCCGGCAAGGGGTTCCGGGAGGGCCCGTTCGCGTCCGAGGCGGAGCTGCGCGACCTCGTCGACCTGGCCGAGCAGCGCAGCCTGATCGAGCCGGTCGAGCGGGAGATGATCCACTCGGTGTTCGAGCTGGGCGACACCCTCGTCCGCGAGGTGATGGTGCCGCGCACCGACATCGTGTTCGTCGAGCGCGGCAAGACGCTGCGGCAGGCGATGTCGCTGGCGCTGCGCAGCGGCTTCTCCCGCATTCCCGTCGTCGGCGAGAACGAGGACGACGTCGTCGGCATCGCCTACCTCAAGGACGTCGTCCGCCGCAGCCAGGAGCACCGCGAGGGCGAGTCGGTGGAGACGGTCGACTCGGTGATGCGGCCCGCCACCTACGTCCCCGACAGCAAGCCGATCGACGAGCTGCTGCGGGAGATGCAGGCCCGGCAGATCCACCTCGCGATCGTCATCGACGAGTACGGCGGCACCGCCGGCCTGGTCACCATCGAGGACATCCTGGAGGAGATCGTCGGGGAGATCACCGACGAGTACGACCGGGAGACGCCGCCGGTCACCTGGCTCCAGGACGGCGCCGCGCGGGTCACCGCCCGCCTCCCCGTCGAGGACCTCGCCGAGCTGTTCGACGTGGAGATGGACACCGAGGAGGTCGAGACCGTCGGCGGGCTGCTCGCCCACGCGCTCGGCCGCGTCCCCATCGAGGGCTCCACCGCCGAGGTCGGCGCCCGCGACGGCGGCCCCGTGCTGTCCCTCAAGGCGGAGACGATCGCCGGGCGCCGCAACCGGGTCGGCACCGTGCTGGTGCGGCGGCTGGACGGCGGGCCGGCGGCCGAGGCGGGCGCCGGAAGCGACGACCGGACCCGCTGACCGGAGCCCCGGGGCGGGTCAGAGGGTCGTCTTGAGGGTGCCGTCGGGGGCGGCGACGAGGACGGGGGCCTTGGCGCCCAGGTCGCGGACGGCGGTGAGGTCGGACGGGGCGGGGGCGTCGGCGGCCGTGACGACGGCGGCGGCCTCCAGGTCCCCGGCGCCGGAGGAGACGGCCATCGCGACCGCGACCTGGAGGGCCGAGAGCTTCAGGGACGGCAGGTCCACGCTCGTGCCCGCGTAGGTGCGGCCTGTCTCGTCGCGGACGGCGGCGCCCTCCGGCGCGCCGCTGCGGGCCCGCGCCGCCCTGGCCAGAGTGATGATCTTCGCGTCCTCGGGGTTCAGCTCGCTCACGTCCCCCAGCGTACGGGTATCGCAAGCGGCACTTGCGGCGGCACCGGTGACTCGCAAGTCACCGGCAAGTGTGCGGCAAGGGCCGCGGGTGATCCTCGGGGCGTACGGCAACGCTCATCTGGGGGAGAAGAGATGTCCCGGCTGCTCTACCGACTGGGAAAGGCCGCCGCCCTGCGGCCCTGGCGGTTCATCGCCGCCTGGCTGGCGATCGTCGCGGTGCTGGCGGGCCTCGCCGGCGTCGCGGGAGGCGCCCTGCACGACAACTACACGCTGGAGGGCACAGGGTCGCAGCAGGCCACCGACCTGCTGGAGGAGCGCTTCCCGGCGCTGTCGGGGGCGGACGCCAGGGTCGTCGTGCACGCCGGCTCCGGGACGGTCGACCGGGCGGCGCTGGCGGCGGCGGCCGGGGAACTGCGCGAGATGCCGCACGTCAGCGTCGTGGACCCGGTGCTCCCGAGCCCGGACGGGGCGACCGCGCTGCTGACCGTCCGGTACTCGGTGCCGGTCACGGACCTGAAGCCGGGGGAGACCCTCGACCTGCTGCGATCCGCCACGCGGGGCCTCTCGGACGCCGGCTACCAGGTCGAGTTCGGCGGCCAGGTGCCGGAGAACGTGACGGCGCCGAGCGGTGTCGCCGAGGCGATCGGCGTCGGGGCCGCGCTGGTGATCCTGCTGCTGGCGTTCGGGTCGGTCGTGGCGGCGGGACTGCCGCTGGTGGTGGCGCTGGCCGGGCTGGGCGCCGGGGTGTCGGGGATCACGCTCCTGGCCGCGTTCACCGACGTGGCGACGACGGCGCCGACGCTGGCCACCATGGTCGGGCTGGGCGTCGGCATCGACTACGCGCTGCTCATCCTGACCCGGCACCGCGAGGGCATCGCGGAGGGCCTCACCGTCCCCGAGTCGGTGGCGCGGGCCAACGCGACCGCCGGCCAGTCGGTGATCTTCGCGGGGTGCACCGTGCTGCTGGCGCTGTGCGGGCTGGTGCTGTCGCGGATCCCCGTCTTCATGACGATGGGGTTCACGACAGGGCTGGTCGTCACCACGACGATGCTGGGCGCGGTCACGCTGCTCCCCGCCGTGCTGGGGCTGGCGGGACACCGGGTGCTGCGCCGCCGCGACCGGGCCGCCGGCGCGACGATCGTCGTGGAGTCGCCGCGGATCCGGCGGTGGGCGGAGCACGTGGGCCGGCACCCCTGGCCGTGGCTGCTGGCCGCGTCGGTGCTGATGCTCGCGCTGGCCGCGCCCGCCCTCGGCATGCGCACCTGGCCCAGCGACGCCAGCAGCGAGCCGGCGTCCAACACCGTCCGGCAGGCGTACGACTTGGTCGCCGACGCCTACGGCCCCGGCGCGAACGGGCCGCTGGCCGTCGCGGTCGACCTCACGAAGGTGGAGCGGGACGCCCTGCCCGGCCTGGGCGAGCGGCTGGCCGCCACGGACGGCGTCACGGACGTCGCGCCGCCCCGGCTGTCCGAGGCCGGCGACGCCGCGGTGATCATGGTGACGCCGGAGTACGGGCCGCAGGACGAGCGGGTGACGGGCCTCGTCGACCGGATCCGCGCGGACGTGCTGCCGCCCGGCTCGGAGATCACCGGGCTGACCGCCGCCTACGTGGACCTGTCCCGGACGCTGTCGGACCGGCTCTGGCCGGTGATCGGCGCGGTCGTCGCCACCTCGTTCATCATGCTGATGGTCGTGTTCCGGTCGGTGCTGGCGCCGCTGAAGGCCGCGGCGATGAACCTGCTGTCGATCGGCGCCGCGTACGGGGTGCTCACGGCCGTGTTCCAGTGGGGCTGGGGCGCCGAGCTGCTCGGGCTCCCGCACAGCGTCCCGGTGTCGAGCTTCATCCTGCTGCTGCTGTTCGCGGTGCTGTTCGGCGTGTCGATGGACTACGAGGTCTTCCTGCTGTCGCGGGTCAGGGAGGCGTGGCTGCAGAGCGGCGACGCCCGCGGGTCGGTGGCCACCGGCCTGGCCGCGACGGGCCGGGTCATCTCCAGCGCCGCGATGATCATGGTGGCGGTGTTCCTCGGGTTCGCCGCCGACCCAGGGCTGGTGGTCAAGCAGATGGGGGTGGGGCTCGCGGTCGCCGTGGCGCTCGACGCGACGGTCGTCCGGCTGGTGCTGGTGCCCGCCACGATGTCGCTGCTCGGCCGGGCGAACTGGTGGCTGCCGCGGCCGCTCGCCCGGGTCCTGCCGGACATCGACGTGCACGGCGGGTCCGCGCCCCCGGCGGCGCCCGAACGGGAGCCCGAACCCAGCCGCGCGTGACGGCGGGGAGCGACCGCGATGAGGCGGCATGTCCCGGTTAGGCTGAGCGGGACATGCCGCCTGTCGTACGCGTTCTCGGGGCCTTCGCCGCCGAGGTTGCGGGAGAGCCCGCCGACCTCGGCGGCCCCCGCCAGCGCTCCGTCCTCGCGCGGCTCGTCGCCGCGCGGGGCCGGATGGTGACCGCCGACCGGCTCGTCGAGGACCTGTGGGCGGGGACGGCGCCGTCCCGCGCCGCCGCCGGTCTCCAGTCGTTCGTGTCCCACCTGCGCCGGGCGCTCGAACCGGACCGGCCGCCCCGCACTCCCGCGACGGTCCTGGTCACCGAACCGCCGGGGTACGCGCTCCGGCTGCCGGACGCGAGCGTCGACGCGTGGCGGTTCGACACCCTGATCGACGAGGCCGCCGGGCTGCTGGACGCGGACCCGGCGCGGGCCCGCCGCCGCGCCGAGGCGGCGCTCGCCGAGTGGCGCGGCCCCGCGTACGCCGAGTTCGCCGGCCTGCCGTGGGCCGCCGCCGAGGCCGCCCGCCTGGACGAGCGGCGCCGCCTCGCCGTGGAGCGCCGCGCCGAGGCGATGCTGCGGCTCGGGTCCGCGGCGGAGGCCGTCCCCGACCTGGAGGCCCACGCCGCCGGCGACCCGCTGCGGGAGGAGGCGTGGCGGCTGCTGACCTTGGCCCTCTACCGGGCGGGACGGCAGGGCGACGCGCTCGCCGCGCTCCGCCGCGCCCGCGCGACCCTCACCGAGGAACTCGGCGTCGATCCCGGCCCGGCACTGCGCCGCCTTGAGGCCGCCATCCTGACCCAGTCGCTCGACCCGGGACCGGCCGACGGGGGCAGGGCGGTGCTACGCGACGCGCGGCCCGTCCTGCGACCGGTGCCCGACCCCCAGCGGGACGTGCCCGCGTTCGTCGGACGTGTCGAGGAGCTGGCCCGGCTGGACGACGCGGCCCGGGACGCCGCCGCCGGGCGGGGCGGCGCCGTCCTCGTCGCCGGTGACGCGGGCATGGGCAAGACCGCGCTCGCCGAACGGTTCGCGCGGGGCCTGGCCGAGCGCGGCTGGACCTGCGCGTGGGGCCGGGCGCAGGAGACCGGGGGAGCCCCCGCGGCCTGGCCGTGGGCCGAGCTGCTGCGCGAGCTGGCCGCCGCCGTGCCGCCCGGTGCCGGACTGGCCGCGCGCCTCGGGCCGCTGCTGGACGACGCCTTCACCGCGGGCGGGGACGCCGACGTCGGCACGGGACGGTTCCGGCTGCATCTGGCCGTCGGCGACTACCTCGCCGGGGTCGCGGACACGGCGCCGCTCCTGCTCGTCCTCGACGACCTGCACTGGGCGGACGAGGAGACCCTCGCGCTGCTCGTCCGGCTCGCCGGGCGGCTGCGGGACCGCCCCGTCCTGCTGCTGACGACCTTCCGGCAGACCGAGGTCGAGGGCGGCCTGGTGACCGCGCTCGCCCACCTCGCCCGGCACGAGCCGCTGCGGATCGAGCTCGGCGGCCTGTCGGCGGACGAGGTCGCCGCCCTCGTCCGCGGCACCGGCGCCACCGGCCTCGGCGACGCGGAGCTGTCCGCCATCGCCGAGCGGACCGGCGGCAACCCGTTCTTCACCCGGGAGACGGCCCGGCTCATCGACGCCGAGGGCCTGCCCGCCGCCACCCGCCGGGTGCCCGCCGGGGTCGGCGACGTGCTGCGCCGCCGCATCGCCCGGCTCCCGGCGCCCGTGCGGACCGTCCTGCGCGACGCGGCCGTCGTCGGCCGGGACGCCGGTCTGGACGTGCTGTCCGACCTGGCCGGCGACGAGGAGACCGTGATCGACGCCGTCGAGGCGGGGTTGCGCAGCGGCCTGGTCACCGAGCCGGCCCCCGGCCGGATGCGGTTCGCGCACGCGCTCGTCCGCGACACCCTCTACGACGGGATCTCCCGGGCCCGCCGCACCCGGCTGCACGGCCGCGTCGCCGCGGCGCTCGAACGGCACGCCGCCGGCGAGGTCGCCGCGATCGCGCACCACTACCTCGAAGCGGGCACGGACCCCGACCGGGCCGTCCGGTACGCGCGGCGCGCCGCGCGGGCCGCCGAGGCCCGGTTCGCCCACGGGACCGCCGCGGACCTGTGGGTCCGCGCGGTGGAGACCCTGCGCGGGCAGGGCCCCGGGGCGGCCCGCGACCGGCTGGAGGCGGAGGTCGCCGCGATCCGCGCGACCGCGCTCGCCGGGAACGTCGTCGACGCCCGGGACCGGCGGCTCGCCGCCATCGCCGACGCCCGCGCGTCCGGCGACGTCCGGCTGCTCGCCCGGATCATCGCGAGCTTCGACGTCCCCACGCTGTGGACGAGCCGCGAGTACGGCACCCTCGACCACGCCGTCGTGGAGGCCGCCGAGGAGGCGCTCGCCCGGCTCCCCGAGGACGAGCGGGAGCTGCGCGTCCGGCTGCTGACGACCCTGGCGATCGAGCTGGAGGGCGAGCCGCAGGAACGGGGCGTCACCGCGTCCGACGAGGCGGTCCGCACCGCCCGCGCCCTCGGCGTCCCGGAACTGCTCGCCGTCGCGCTGAACGGCGCCTACGTCAACGGCTACCGGTCCGCGGACGGGCTGGCCCACCGGTACCGGCTCGCGTCCGAGCTGCTCGACCTCGCGACCCGGCACGACCTCGGAACCTACCTCGTCCTCGCGCACCTGCAGCTGCAGCAGGCTGCCCTGTCCGCCCTCGACCCGCCCACCGCGCGGCGGCACCTGGAGGAGGGGCGGCGGCTCGCGGACCAGTACGGGCTGCCGCTGCTCGCCGAGATCGGGAGCTGGTACGCCGGGCTGTCGCGCGCCTTCACCGCCACGTTCGAGGAGGCGGAACGCGCGTACGAGCGGCTGTCCGACGCCATCGGCCGGACGAGGATCTGGTCGAGCGAGCAGGCCGTGGGGCTCCTCGGCGTCTTCTGCCTGCGGCTCGTCCAGGGCAGGGCCGCGGAGATGCTGGACGGCTCCGCCTGGCTCCACCGCCAGTGGGGCCACGTCGGGGCCACCGCCGACCTGCAGGCCCTGGCGCTGATCGCCGCCGGCCGCACCGCGGAGGCCGAGCGGGTCGTCGCCGGGGCCGGTCCCATCCGCCTCGACTACTTCTTCGACCTCACCATGCCGATGCGGTCGCTGCGCGCGATCGCGCTCGGCGACCGCGACCTGGCCGAGGAGTGCTACGCGGCGCTGCTGCCCTACGCGGAGCAGTTCACCGGCGGCGCGACCGCCATCGGCACCCTCGGCCCCGTGTCACAGGTACTGGGCGATCTCGCGAGGTTCCTCGACCGCCCCGCCGGCACCACCGCCGCCCACTACCGGAAGGCGGCCGAGGTGGCGACCCGCCTAGGCGCCACCCTGTGGACGGAGAGGGCCAACGCCGCGATGACCGCCCTGGGCACCCCCGCCGCCTAGCAGGTGTTCGAGTGACCTCGGCTCCGCACCGGACACGGTCACGGAGCGCGCGTCGGCGCAGTCGGCCCGGCCTGCGGGCGACATGAGCGACAATTGAGTGGTGACAGTGATGGGCAGTGGGGTGCGCGAGGGGTATCGGGCCGGGTTCGCATGTTTCATCGGGCGGCCCAACGTCGGCAAGTCGACGCTGATGAACGCCCTGGTCGGGACCAAGGTGGCGATCACCAGCAGCCGGCCGCAGACGACGCGCCGCGCGATCCGGGGGATCGTGCACCGGATGGACGCGCAGCTCGTCGTCGTCGACACCCCGGGCCTGCACAAACCCCGGACGCTGCTGGGCGAGCGGCTCGACAGCCTCGTCCGGTCCACGCTCACCGAGGTGGACGTGATCGGCTTCTGCGTGCCCGCCGACCAGCCCGTCGGGCCCGGAGACCGGTACATCGCCCGCGAGCTGGCGGGTGTGGGGAAGACCCCCGTCGTCGCGATCGTGACCAAGGCCGACCTCGCCCCGCCCGAGCGGGTGGCCGAGCAGCTCCTCGCGGTGGGGGAGCTGGGCGAGTTCGCCGACATCGTGCCGTGCTCGGCCGAGACCGGCTTCCAGGTCGACCTCGTCGGTGACCTGCTGATCTCCCACCTGCCGGACGGCATGCCGCTCTACCCGGAGGGCGATCTCACCGATGAGCCGGAACAGCTCCTCGTGGCCGAACTGATCCGCGAGGCGGCGCTGGAGGGCGTCCGGGACGAGCTGCCCCACTCCATCGCCGTGGTCGTGGACGAGATGGGTCCCCGCGAGGGCCGCGACGGCCTCGTCGACATCTACGCGCACCTGTTCGTCGAGCGCCCGAGCCAGAAGGGCATCATCATCGGGCACAAGGGGTCGCGGCTGCGCGAGGTGGGCGCGGCGGCGCGGCGGCAGATCGAGGCGCTGCTCGGCAGCAAGGTCTTCCTCGACCTGCGCGTCAGCGTCCTGAAGGACTGGCAGCGCGACCCCAAGCAGCTACGCCGGCTCGGGTTCTACGACTGATCCTTCTTCGGCTCGTCCGGCTCGTCCGGCTCGCCTGACGGTTCGTCCTCGGCCCGGCGCCCCCATGCCTGGTCCTCCCGGGGCCAGACGGCGTCCGGGTCGGCCGGGTAGTGCTGCTGCTCCGCGTACTGCTGCTCCGTGTACTGCTGCTCCGGCTGCGCGGGGTACCGGCCCGGCCGCCCCCGGGACGGCCTGGACACCCGGTCGGCGACGGTGCGGGCGAGGCTGAACGCGGCCACCAGCAGGGACGCGAGGACGGCCAGGTACCAGCCGTACCGGATGCTGATCTGGTAGCCGAAGTCCAGGCCGGTCTGCGGAAGGTTGTCGCGGACGTCGCCGAGCCGCACGACGAAGATGCCGCAGACCAGCAGCCCGAGCGTGCCGGGGATCGCGGCGAGCGAGCCGATCCGCGCGTCCCGCCCGATCAGGTCCCAGGCGGCGAGCGCGATCGCGGCCACCGCCAGGACCGGGACGGCGACGACCATGGTGTCGGCGTCGATGCCCGCGAGGCTGCCCAGGTCGCGCCCGATCGGCCGCCCGAACAGCTCGACGACGATCTGCGCGTGGGCCCACGGCAGGAACGCCGACACGAGCAGCACCGCCGCGGCGACGAGCGTGGCGACGATCCAGCCGGTGCCGCGCCGGCTCCCGGACGCCGGGGCGGCGGGGGCGGGGGCGGGTTCCCACATGCCTTCCGGAGGTGGCGGATAGCCGTCCACGGGCGGCAGGAAGGACGGCCGCGACCGCTGGCGGCCCGCCTCGGAACCCAGGTCACCGGTCATGGACCCAGCGTAAATGCACGAGCGGCATTGCCTGGTACGACCACGTCGCGCCGTGTGGCTCGGTAGTTTGGAACGAAGTCCGTTATGGGAGGAGATCCCCGGTGTTGCTCGTTTTCGGCCTTACGGCGGTGTCCCGCACCGTCGGCGAGGGGACGTTCCATTGCCCGCAGTGCGGGGGCGACCGTGCCTTCCGGAGGCGCGCCGGGCGCCGCTTCTTCTCGATCTTCTTCGTCCCGCTGGTGCCGCTGTGGCGGCTCCGGGAGGCCGTGGAGTGCCGGGCGTGCCGGGGCCGCTTCCCGGTGGCGGTGCTGCGGACGCCGACCGCGCGGCAGATGGCCGAGACCCTCGCCGCGGGCATGCGCGCCGCCGCGGCGCTGGTGCTGCGCGCCGGCGACCCCGCCGACCCGGCCGCCCGCGCCCGCGCCATCGCGATCGTGACCGGCTACGGCGAGCCCGGCTACGACGGGACCGCCGTCAACGCCGACCTCGCGGAGCGGCGCACCTTCCTGGAGAAGGAGGTCGTCCGCGCGGGGGCCCAGCTCGCCGTGGAGGCCAAGGAGTGGTTCCTCGCGCAGGCCGTCCGGATCGGGCTGGCGGACGGGCCCCTCGGCGAGGGGGAGCGGCGGGAGCTGCACGGGATCGCGGACCTGCTCGGCATGTCCCCCGCCTACGCGCTCGGCGTGATCGTGACGACCGAGGGGGCGTCGCGCTGACATGACCCCCGTCATCGACGCGGGGCCCGCCGCGGACCCGGGCCCCGCCGCGCGGATGAGCGGTGCCGGGCGGGGCGGCGCCGGGCGGGCGCTGGTCCGGGCACCCGGCCCGCGGCTGGCCGAGGGGATCGTCACCCATGCCGCCCGCCGTCCCGTGGACGTGGCGCTCGCCGCGCGCCAGCACGAGGCGTACGTCGCGGCGCTGCGGTCGGCCGGCTGGCGGGTGCGGGCCGTCGCCCCCGCCGACGACCAGCCCGACGCCGTGTTCGTCGAGGACGCGCTGGTCGTCTGCGGCGACGTCGCCGTCGTCGGCCGCTCGGGGGAGGAGCGCCGCCGCGGCGAACTCGCCGGCGCGGAGCGGGCCGCGCGGGGACTCGGCCTGCGGATCGAGCGGATCGAGGCGCCGGGCACCCTGGACGGCGGCGACGTGCTGCAGGCCGGCGACACCGTCTACGTGGGGCGCGGCACCCGCACCAACGAGGAGGGCATCTGCCAGCTCGCCAGGTTCGTGGGCGGGCGGCGGGTCGTACCCGTGGACATCGGCGGCTGCCTCCACCTGAAGTCGGCGATGACCGCGCTGCCGGACGGCGCCCTGATCGGCGTGCCCGAGATGGTGGACACCTCGGTGCTGCCGTGCCTGCGGGTGCCCCGCGAACCGACCGGCGCCCAGGTCGTCGTGCTCGGGCCGGAGCACGTCCTGATGGCGGCGTCCGCGCCGCGCACCGCCGCCCGGCTCGCCGCCGACGGGCTGCGCGTCACTAGCGTCGACATCGGCGAGTTCGAGGCCCTCGACGGCTGCGTGACCTGCCTCTCCGTGCTGGTGCCCTGACCGGGCCGGGGAATGCCGCCCGGCCGCGGCGCCGTTCGGAATGAGACGGAAGAGGCCCCCGTTGTCTCAGTATCCGGACGTCGGTTTCCGCAACGCGGATGGCATCTGTTAGCTTGGCGGACGTGTTCCGTGAGCTGCTCCTCCTTAGCGGCCGCAGCGGGGGCCTGTAAACAGGCCGGCTCCCTCGCTGCGGGACTGCGACGTGCCGTCGGCCGCGAGGTTCGAGCAGAAAGTTCTCATCGGATGTTTCCGCCACAGCAGTCCTCCGGTATGCCCTTCCAGCGCTACCGCCCGTTCGCCCCGGTCAAGCTGACCGACCGCACCTGGCCGGACGCGGTCATCACCGAGGCGCCGCGCTGGTGCGCGGTCGACCTGCGGGACGGCAACCAGGCCCTGATCGACCCCATGGACGCCGACCGCAAGCTGCGTATGTTCGAGCTGCTGGTACGGATGGGCTACAAGGAGATCGAGGTCGGCTTCCCGGCGGCCAGCCAGACCGACTACGACTTCGTCCGGCAGATCATCGAGGAGGACCGCGTCCCCGACGACGTGGTGATCCAGGTGCTGACCCAGGCCCGCCCCGAGCTCATCGAGCGGACCTTCGAGTCGGTGCGCGGCGCCAAGCGGGCGATCGTCCACCTGTACAACTCGACCAGCACGCTGCAGCGCCGCGTCGTGTTCGAGCAGGACCGCGACGGCATCACCGCGATCGCCGTCGAGGGCGCCAAGCTGTGCGCCAAGCTCGCCGAGGACATGGGCGACACCGAGATCTTCTTCCAGTACTCGCCGGAGTCGTTCACCGGCACCGAGCTGGAGTACGCCGCCGAGGTCTGCAACGCCGTCAACGACGTGTGGAAGCCCACCCCGGACCGGAAGGTCATCGTCAACCTGCCGGCGACGGTCGAGATGGCCACGCCGAACGTGTACGCCGACCAGATCGAGTGGATGAACCGGAACCTCGCCTACCGGGACTCCGTCATCCTGTCGCTGCACCCCCACAACGACCGCGGCACCGCCGTGGCCGCCGCCGAGCTGGGCTACATGGCGGGCGCGGACCGCATCGAGGGCTGCCTGTTCGGCAACGGCGAGCGCACCGGCAACGTCTGCCTGGTCACGCTGGGCCTGAACCTGTTCACCCAGGGCGTCGACCCGCAGATCGACTTCTCCGGCATCGACGAGATCCGCCGGACGGTCGAGTACTGCAACCAGCTGCCCGTCCACGAGCGGCACCCCTACGGCGGCGACCTGGTGTACACCGCGTTCTCCGGGTCCCACCAGGACGCCATCAACAAGGGCTTCGTCCACCTGCGGCGGGACGCCGAGGCGGCCGGGGTGCCGGTCGACGACCAGCCGTGGGAGGTCCCGTACCTGCCGATCGACCCGCACGACGTCGGCCGCACCTACGAGGCCGTCATCCGGGTCAACAGCCAGTCCGGCAAGGGCGGCGTCGCCTACATCATGAAGACCGAGCACTCCCTGGAACTGCCGCGCCGGCTGCAGATCGAGTTCTCCCGCGTCGTCCAGGAGCACACCGACAGCGAGGGCGGCGAGGTCACCGCCGAGCGCATGTGGGAGATCTTCCAGAGCGAGTTCCTCACCGGCGGTCCCCGCGTCGGGCTGCTGGCGCACCGCACGACCTCCCGGGTGGACGAGAAGGACGCGATCAGCTGCGACGTCCGCATCGACGGCGAGATCCGCGAGATCGAGGGCGTCGGCAACGGCCCCGTCTCGGCGTTCGAGGACGCCCTCGCGACCGTCGGCGTCGACGTCCGCGTCCTGGACTACGCCGAGCACGCGATGAGCGCGGGCGGCGACGCGCGCGCCGCCGCCTACGTCGAGTGCGACGTGCGGTTCGGGGACGGGAGCGGCACGTCCGTGTGGGGCGTGGGCATCGACGGGAACATCGTCACCGCGTCCCTCAAGGCGATGCTGTCCGCGGTGAACCGGGTGGCCCGCCCGCAGGCGAAGTAACCCGCGCGACCGGGTGGCCCGGCGGCACCACCGCCGGGCCACCCGGGACGGCTCAGGTGCGCACGGTCCGCGGCGGGTCCGCCGGACGGTTCAGGCGCGTCCGAGGACATGGTGGACGAGCTCGCGGAGGGCACCCTGCAACTGGGCCTCACCGACCGTGGTCCGGTCGCCGTCTATATCGATTTCGTACAGGAACTGGTCGGGGATTCGGCCCGGGGGCGGGACCGCGGTCAGGTCGACGCGGCCGACGAGCCTCGTCAGCATGGGGTCGCTTGCGCTGTCGGACTCGGCGCGGCGCTCGATCCCCGCGAATCCTCCGCTGCGGACGACTGTCACTCTCACTGTGCTATCCGTTCGCCTCCATGAGGACACCTGCTCCCGGCCGGGTCTCCGGCGTCGTCAGGTGTGCGTTCGGCGCGGGCCGCGGAACGATGGGGCATCTCATGCCCCAACGCTGTCAGCTTCGGATGGTTCAAGCCACAACTTCCGGCGGGACGGGACGGCCGAATCCGGTCACGGTATGTAATTGTTATCCAGCACAGTGCTATGGTCCGGGCGGACTTGTGAAGATCCGGGAGAGATGCCCGGCCATCCGCCGGGGCATCCGGTGCCGTGCGTCAGAATGAACGGGTGACCCTCTACCGCGACGAAGGCATCGTCCTGCGCACCCAGAAGCTGGGCGAGGCCGACCGCATCGTGACGGTGCTGACCCGGCGCACCGGCCGGATCCGCGCCGCGGCGAAGGGGGTCCGCAAGACGAAATCCCGCTTCGGGGCGCGGCTGGAGCCGTTCACGCACGTGGACCTCCAGCTGTACGAGCGGCGCTCCCTCGACCTGATCACGCAGGCCGAGACGCTGCGCCCGTACGGGGAGGCCCTGGTCACCGACTACCCCCGCTACACCGCCGGGACGGCGATGCTGGAGACCGCGGAGAAGCTCACCTCCGAGGAGGGGGAGCCCGCCCTGCGGCAGTTCCTGCTCCTGGTCGGCGGGCTGCGCACGCTCGCCGAGCGCGCCCACGACCCGCGGCTCGTCCTGGACGCCTTCCTGCTGCGCTCGCTGTCGGTCGCCGGCTGGGCCCCCGCCCTCGACGAGTGCTGCCGCTGCGGCGTCCGCGGCGGACTGCGCGGGTTCGCCATCGCCGCGGGCGGCGCGGTCTGCGCGAACTGCCGCCGACCCGGCGCCGCGACCCCGGCGCCGCCGACGTTCGCGCTGATGCTGGCGCTGCTGCGCGGCGACTGGGAGTACGCCGACGCCAGCGAGCAGCGCCACCGGATGGAGACCAGCGGCCTGGTCGCCGCCTACCTCCAGTGGCATCTGGAACACGGGATCCGGTCCCTCCGCCATGTGGAGCGCGACACCGGGTCCGCCGACGAGGCCGCACCCGCCCGGGAAGCACCGGCCGACGACACCGACATCCCCAGGGAGCGAGTTTGAGCAGGGCCGTTTCGCCGCCGGAGCCGCATCGGGACGGCGCCGTCCCGCCCCCGATCCCCGCGGAGCTGGTGCCGCGGCACGTCGCCATCGTGATGGACGGCAACGGCCGCTGGGCCAAGGAGCGCGGCCTCCCGCGCACCGAGGGGCACACGCGCGGCGAGGACTCCCTCTTCGACGTCATCATGGGCGCGATCGAACTCGGCATCCCGTACCTGTCGGCGTACGCCTTCTCCACCGAGAACTGGAAACGCTCCCCGGACGAGGTGCGCTTCCTCATGGGCTTCAACCGGGACGTGATCCGCCGCCGCCGCGACCAGCTCCACTCGATGGGCGTCCGGGTCCGGTGGGCGGGCCGGCGGCCCCGGCTGTGGCGCAGCGTCATCAGCGAGCTGGAGACCGCCGAGGAGATGACGCGCGGCAACGACGTCCTCACCCTGCAGTTCTGCGTGAACTACGGCGGCCGCGCTGAGATCGCGGACGCGGCGGCCGCGATCGCCCGGGACGTCCGCGCCGGCCGGCTCAACCCCGACAAGATCACCGAGAAGGTCTTCGCCCGCTACCTGGACGAGCCCGGCATCCCCGACGTGGACCTGTTCCTGCGCTCGTCGGGGGAGCAGCGCACCTCCAACTTCCTGCTCTGGCAGTCGGCGTACGCGGAGATGGTCTTCCTCGACACCCTCTGGCCCGACTTCGACCGCCGCCACCTGTGGCACGCCTGCGAGATCTACGCCTCCAGAGACCGCCGCTACGGCGGCGCGGTGCCTAATGCGGTTTTTGGGGTTCAGGCGCCTGGGGGCGCCTGAACCCCAAATACCGCGTGCGATCGCGGTCAGACGAGGGCGGCGTCCAGGGTGATCTTGGTGCCGGTCAGGGCCTTGCTGACGGGGCAGCCGGTCTTGGCGTCCTGGGCGGCCTTCTCGAAGTCGGCCGCGGAGAGGCCGGGGACGCTGGCCCGGACGGTCAGGTGGATGCCGGTGATGCCCTCGCCCGGCTGGAACGTGACCTCGGCCTTGGTGTCCACCTTCTCCGGCGGCGTGCCCGCGCCGGCGAGGCCGTGCGAGAGCGCCATCGAGTAGCAGGTGGAGTGCGCCGCGGCGATGAGCTCCTCGGGGCTCGTCTTCCCGTTCGGCTCCTCGGACCGCGCCGGCCAGGTCACGTCGTAGGTGCCGAGCTTAGAGGAGTCGAGAGAGACGGTCCCCTGGCCGCTGGTGAGCGGCCCTTCCCAGTGCGCGTTAGCGGTTCGTGTCGTAGCCATGCCCCGATCCTCCCACGCCGCGGGCCGTACGGATCATGAACCCGCAGGTAGCGTCAGCGGGTCTTCCGGGTGCACTCCGCGCAGGTGCCGAACACCTCGACCGTGTGGGTGATGTCGGTGAAGCCGTGCTCGGCGGCGATCGCGTCCGCCCAGCGCTCCACGGCCGGGCCCTCGACCTCGACCGTCCGTCCGCACTCGCGGCACACCAGGTGGTGGTGGTGTTGCTCGGTGCGGCAGGCCCGGTAGACGGCCTCGCCCTCGTCCGTGCGCAGCACGTCGACCTCACCGGCGTCGGTGAGCGCCTGCAGCGCCCGGTACACCGTGGTGAGGCCGATCTTGGAGCCGTCGGCGCGCAGGTCGGCGTAGATGTCCTGCGCGCTGCGGAACCCCTCGGAACCGGCCAGCACCTGCCGCACCGCGTTCCGGCGGGCCGTCGTCATCCCCCTAGCACCTCCGCCTCGGCGTCCACGCGCGTGTCGGCGCCCTGGCCGGCCGCGGTGGGAGCGGTGGCCCCGGCCGGGACGGCCCGCGCCCGCCTGCGGCGCATCGCCGAGCCCCCGGCGACCGCGACCGCGAACAGCGCGAGCGCCAGCAGCACGATCGATGGGCCCGGGGGCAGATCGTACTGAAAGGAGCCCGCCAGGCCCGTCACGGCCGACAGTACACCGGCCGCCATCGCCACCAGCATGGTCCCCCGAAATCCGCGGGCGAGCTGCTGCGCCGCCGCCACCGGGACGATCATCAGCGCGCTGACGAGGAGCAGCCCGATCGCGCGCATGGAGATCACGACGGTGACCGCGGCGGTCGCGGCGATCAGCACGCTGAGGAAGCGGACGGGCAGCCCGGACGCGCGTGCCAGTTCCTCGTCCTGGCACAGCAGGAACATCTCCCGGCCGAAGAACGCGACGATCCCTAGCACCGCGGCGGTGAGCCCCGCGACCAGGTACAGGTCGGTGACCGTCACGCTGGTGATCGAGCCGAACAGGTACGCGTGCAGGGTCGTCCCGCTGCCGCCGCCCGCGCTGGTGAGGATGACGCCGCCCGCGAGGCCGCCGTAGAACAGTAGGGCCAGCGCGACGTCCGCGCCGCTGCGGCTGCGGGCGCGCAGGATCTCGATCGCGGCGGCGCCGGCCACCGACACCACCAGCGCGCCGAGCACGGGGGAGGTGCTGGTGAGCAGGCCGAGCCCGATGCCGGTCAGCGCGATGTGCCCGATGCCGTCGCCGAGCAGCGACAGCCTGCGCTGGACGAGGAACGTGCCCACCGCGGGCGCGGCCAGCCCGATGAGCACCGCCATCACCAGGGCGACCCGCATGAAGGGGTACTGCAGCATCTCGCTCATGCGGGCCTTCCCGCCGCGGTCGTCTCGGGCGCGTCGTCGGCCCGGGTCTCGCGGACGACGCGTCCCTGGCCCAGCTCGATCGTGCGGGTGAGGAGCGGCTCCATCGGGCCGAGCTCGTGCGCGACCAGGACGACGGTGCGCCCGCCGCGGGTGAGCTCGTGCAGCGCCGAGGCGAGCGCCGCCTGGCTGCGCGCGTCCACGCCCGCGGTGGGCTCGTCCATTACGAACACGTCGGGTTCGCCGGCGAGGGCGCGGGCGATCAGCACGCGCCGCTGCTCGCCGCCCGACAGCAGGTGGGCCGAGTCGCGGGCGTGGCGGGTGAGGTCCACCGCCCGCAGGGCGCGGTCCACGGCGTCCCGCTCGGCCGCCCGGTCGCCGGGCAGGGCGGGCAGCCACCGGGACCGCCGGGCCACCCGCCCGGACGCCACGACCTCCCCGACGGTCGCCGGGACGCCGCCGCCCGCCGGCAGCCGCTGCGGGACGTAGCCGATCCGCCGCCAGCCGCGGAACCGCGCGGGCGGCTCGCCGAAGATCTCGGTGCGGCCGACCGCCAGCGGGACGAGCCCGAGCAGCGCCTTGACCAGGGTGGACTTGCCGGAGCCGTTCGGCCCGAGGACCGCGAGCACGTCGCCGGCCGCGACCCGCAGGTCGATGCCGGCGAGAACCTCGCGGCCGTCGCGCCGGACGCGCGCCCCGGTCATCTCGAACGGCGGGGCGTTCGGCGGATCCGTCATGTGCACTCCAGTGCGGGACGCAGCGTCCGCAGGTTCCGCTGCATGATCGTCAGGTAGTCGTCGGATGAGCCGTCCTCGATGCCCTCGATGGGGTCGAGCACGGCGGTGCGCACGCCCGCCGCCCGCGCCAGGGACTCGGCGACCTTGGGGCTGACGAGCGTCTCGGTGAAGACCGTCGTCGCGCCGGTGGCGGAGACCCGCCGTGCCAGGTCGGCCAGCCGCCGGGGAGAGGGCTCGTCACCCGGGTCGACCCCGGCGATGGGGATCTGCTTCAGTTCGTAGCGGTCGGCGAGGTAGCCGAACGCGCCGTGCGCGGTGATGATCTCCCGGCGCTCGCAGGTCTTCAGGCCGTCCCGGTAGGTGCGGTCGAGCTCGGCGAGTGCGGCCGCGGTGGACCCGGCGCGCTTCCGGTAGCCGGAGGCATGGGCGGGGTCGGCGTCGGCGAGCCGGTCGCCGAGGGCGGTCGCGACCGTGGCCATGCGTGCCGGGTCGAGCCAGATGTGCGGGTCGTGGTCCGCCTCTTCGTCCTCGTGCCCGTGGTCCTCGCCCTCGTGCCCGTGGTCCTCTTCCCCGGTCTGCGCCGGCAGCGTCTTCACCACGCTCACGGCGTCCAGGGACTTGTCCGCGGCGTGGCGCCGGACGGCGTCGTCCACGGCCGGCTGGACGCCTCCGATGTAGACGGCGAAGTCGGCCTTCGTGATGTCCGCGGCCTTGCGGGCCGTCAGTTCCAGGTCGTGCGGCTCGGTCCCGGGCTCGGTGAGCGTCCGGACGAAGACGTCGTCGCCGCCGACCTGCTCCGCCAGCCAGGCCACCGGGTAGATGGACGCGACGACCTCGGTCTTGCCGGGCGGGGCGTCGGCGCCCCCGCCGCAGGCCGTCAGCCCGGCCGCAAGCCCGGCGAGGGCCAGCACCGTGGCCGGGAGGGTGTGCAGCGGGCGGCGCGGGCGCGGCGGTTCAGGAGAGCGGGACACCCCGCAATTATGGACGAAGATGAAAATCGTTGTCAAAACTGCTCAAGTGCACGTCCCACGGCAAAGCCGACAAGTATCACCAGCGCCACGATCCGCAGAATTCTTCCCGAGCCGTCCAGGGCGGGCCAGTTCAGGTAGGCGAACCAGGCCAGCACCGCCGCCAGCACCAGCAGCCCGGCGGCCGCGACCCAGCCGGACCCGATCATGCCGATCGCCAGGAGCACGAACACCGCGGCGAGCAGCGTCCACCGCGGTATCCGGTGCAGGAACACCACCGGTGCCGCGCTCCACCGCTCGATCGTCGCCCGCAGCCCGGTCGCCTGCGTCCCCGCCTGGTCGCCTCGCGCATCCACGTGCCCCAACGTACCGACCCCGCGCGCTCTCCGGGGAGGTCACGGGGAGGTCAGGACGGACCACGGCGGAACGGCTGCCAAGATTGACGGATGATCGCGATAACCCGGTACCGCGTGCCGGGCGAGGACTCCGACGACTTCGCGGGGCGCATGGGCGCGGTGCTGACGGCGCTGGCGGCAAGCCCGGGCTTCCGCTCGGGCCGGCTCGGCAGGACCGTCGACGACCCCGAGCTGTGGGCCCTGGTCACCGAGTGGGACGGCGCCGGGCACTACCGCCGCGCGCTCGGCGCCTACGAGGTGCGGTTGCAGTTCATCCCGCTCGCCGCCATGGCCGTCGACGAACCCGGCGCCTACGAGGTCGTCAGCTCCGCCTGACGGCGTGGCGCACCTGACCTCGCGGGTCAAGGCTGCGGCAAGAAGCCTCCGGCACCGGTTTCGCGTCCCCCGCCAAGGTCATCTTTGCGGCGTCACGATCATGCCGTGGGTCCTGCGGGGGACGACCGCCCGGGGGACCCGTGTTCTCCGGGGGACAACCGATGCGCCATGGCGTCCTGTTCAGCGTAGTCCTGTGCGGGGCGGCGACCGCCGTACCCGTGCTGGCCGTACTCGGCACGGCCCCTGCGCCGACCGCGTCCGGGCGGGCCTCCGCGCTGTCGCGCGACGCCGGGCCGGCCCGCGTCGTCGAGTACCGGGGGCTGCGCATCCCCGTCCCGGCCGGCTGGGAGGTCCACGACCTCGACCGGGACCCGCTCCGCTGCGTCCGCTACGACCGGCGCGCCCTCTATCTCGGCCGCCCGGGACCGGAGCCCGACTGCCCGGCGCGCATCGTCGGCCGCACCGAGGCCGTGCACGTCCAGCCCTCCGGCGGCCCGGCGCCGCCGGTGTCCGGCCGGGTCGTCACCGGCGACTCGCTTGCCCGGCTCACGGTCCCGCGGACCGTCGACCAGGAGCTGCGGCTCGACCTTCGCCAGGCCGGAGTCACGATCACCGGCGTGTACGGGACGGACCCGGCGGCGCTCCAGCGGATGCTGCGCGGCGCCCGACTGACCGGGCGGCCGCCCCACGGTGCGGTCGGGCGCGCGTCGCGCGTCCCCGAGCCGTCACGGACGGACGCCGAGCGCGAGCGGCCCGGCACCCGCGAACCGGCCCCGCC
>NZ_SMLC01000442.1 GCF_004349245.1 Actinomadura sp. 6K520
GGGGCAGGGGGGCTGGGGGATTTGGGAGTGCTGTCCTACCTAAGACGCTTTGATGCGAGTGCCGGGTTACGCGCCCGACACGATACCGATCTCCCGTGACATATGGGTTTCCGCGGGGTTCAGGTGGCCGCGCAGACGTCCCGGTCGGCGCGGATCTCGCCGGCGACCCTGGGGACCGACGCGTTCAGGCCGCGCAACCGGGCGCCGGTCTTGCCGATGACGAGGTAGACCCGGCCGGGCCGGGCGGCGCGCCAGGCGCGCGGCTCGGGGCCGGGGACCGCGATCGCCATGCGGGCGGCCTGCCGTTCCGCGCCCGCACCGTAGAGGATCTGGGTGCGCGCGTACGTCCGGTCGGCGGTGCCGACCTTGACGACCTGGAAGCCGCGCTCGGTGAGCTGGTCCGCCGTCCGCTGCGCGAGGCCGGGGGTCCCGGCGGCGTTGTAGACGCCGACCCTGACCTGGGCGGGCGGGACG